>CALMKX010000311.1 GCA_937867335.1 uncultured Acidobacteriota bacterium | reverse complement strand
ATTCGCTGCACTGGCGGACAAAATGCTGGCCCGCATCGAGCATGCGCTGGAAGCCAGCGGGGCCGATCTGGATTTCGAACTGGCCGCTGGCGGGGTGCTCGAAATCGAATTTGCCGATGGCAGCAAGATCATCGTCAATAAACACGCCATTGCCCGCGAAATATGGGTCGCGGCCAGGGCGGGCGGTTTTCACTTTCGCTACGATGGCAGCGCGTGGTGCGATACGCGGGACGGCGAGGATCTGCTTGGGCCCGGCCGTGAGGAGGGCGGGAGGGAGGCGTTTCAGGAAGCGGGTCACTCTTCCGGCCGGCCTGTCGGCGCCGCCGGCGGACGCCCCCAACGCCCGCCTCGCCCGCTTGCTCTGCCAGCCCGGCGAGGGCCGCGAGCGGCTGACCGAGGGCATCTACCTGCCCACCTCCAAGGAGGAGCCGCTCGGCCGGCTGGAGCGCGCCCTGGCCTTGACCTCCGCCACGGCGCATCTGGAGGCGAAGCTCGAGGCGGCCCGGCGCGAGGGGCGCCTGCCCAGGGGCGGCGACCCCCTGGAGGCGGGACTCGCCGCCGGCCTCCTCGAACCTGCCGAGGCCGAGGCCCTCCAGGAAGCCGCCCGCGCCCGCCGGGACGCCATCGAGGTGGACGCCTTCTCGCCCGAGATCTACTTCGCCCCCCGCAAGGGCCAGGAGCAGCCGGCACTAGAATGAAGCCCTCGCCGAGAGGAGGCCGGGATGTGTGGACGCTACACCTTGTCGACGCCGGGGGATGTGCTGGCCGAGCGCTTCGAGACGCCGGAGATCCCGGGCTTGAGGCCCCGCTACAACGTGGCGCCCACCCAGGAGGTGGCGGCGGTGCGGCGGCCCAAGGGGGCCAAGAGCGGCCGGGAGATGGTGCTGCTGCGCTGGGGCCTGGTGCCGCGCTGGGCGGAGGATCCCTCGATCGGCAGCCGGCTGATCAACGCCCGCGCCGAAACCGCGCCGGAGAAGCCTTCGTTCCGCTCGGCGTTCAAGCGCCAGCGCTGCCTGGTGCTGGCGGACGGCTTCTACGAGTGGAAGAAGAACCCGGACGGCACCAAGCAGCCTTTCTATGTGCGACTGAAAAGCGGTGAGCCCTTCGCCTTCGCCGGGCTCTGGGAGCATTGGGACAAGGAGGGCGAGCCGGTCGAATCCTGCACGCTGCTGACCACCGAGCCCAACCCCTTGATGGCGGGAATCCACGACCGCATGCCGGTGATTCTCGACCCGGCGGGCTACGAGCTCTGGCTGGACCCCGGCGTCTCCGACAAGGACCGCCTGGAAACGCTCCTGGCGCCCTATCCGGCCGACGCGATGGAGGCGCGGCCGGTCTCCCGCTTCGTCAACAGCCCCGCGAACGACTCGCCCCGCTGCGTGGAAGCCCTGGAGCCTGCGCAGGAGTGATCCTCTGAGGTAAGATCTTTCCTCGAAAGAGTCTTTATGACGTCTTCGAGGAACGAAACATCGCCCACCCTCTCGCAGGAAGTCGCCGAGCAAGAGGATCTGTCGTACCTGCTCCAGGTGGTGCGGCCGGAGCTGCGCCGCGTGCTCGCCCACTATCGCATTCCCTACGAGGATGCCGAGGACCTGGTGCAGGAGGCGCTACTCCGGCTGGTCTACAAATGGGGCGAGGTGAGCTCGCCGCAGGGCTGGCTGGTGGGCACCCTGCGCAAACTCTGCGGCATGTACTGGCGCAGCCGGCGGCGGCGCAGCTGGCTGGTGGAGGTGGATTCGCCGGACCTCGACGAGATGGCCGAGCCGGTCGCCGGCGAGCAGGCCTACCGCGAGCTCTGCGTGGACCTGGACGCAGCGGTGGCGACGCTCAAGCCGAAGCAGCGGGCCTTCTTCCTCTGCTGGCTCGAGGAGCCGAACTCGGAGCAGCTGCAGCAACTCTTCGGCTATCAGGCTTCGAGCGTGCGCCAGACCGTGAAGCGCTGCCGCGGCCAGCTGCAGAGCCGCCTGGCCCCCTGGACCCGCCGCTAGCGCAAACCGGCCGGGGCGAGTCGCAGGGCGGCAGCCAGAACCTGGCTCGGGAAGTAGCCCTCGGCATCCGGCTCGAGCCGGCGATAGACGCCCGAATCGAGCACGAAGCCCGCGGCCTCGTCGCCACCGGGCAAGCCGTAGAAATACTCGCGGACACCGCTCATCTGGTAGGCCAGGAACTTCGCCCCGAACGGGCCGCGATCCCGCTCCGCGGTCTCCGGCGAGAGCAGCTCGATCACCAGCTCGGGCGGCCGCAGCGCCGTTCCTTCGGCAGAAGTGGTCAAGCCCTCGCCGGTGCAGTGCAGTGCGAGGTCCGGAAAGAGCACCGTCTGGGGCGGAGCCGGCAGCCGGTGGCGGGCGTCCGCCAGCAGCTGCCAGCCCCTCTTCTGGGCCAGGGGTGCGAGCACCGAGATCAACGACACCAGCGCGGCGCCGGTGGGAACCGTCCCCGGGCTCATCGGCACGACCCATCCTTCCACCAGCTCGAACGGGCGCGCTGGCTCTTGAGGCCAGCGCTCGAACTGCTCGGCCGGCACCGGCCCGGCAAAACCGGGGCGCAGGTCGTACTCGGCCTCGAGGGGGAGCAGCTGTTCGGCGAGAGCCATGGGGTTTCTCGACAGTCAGGATAGCAAAACGCCCCGCCGGGGCCCCCAACATCCCCCTGCCAGGAACCGTAGACTGGGGCGATGCTCTACGACATCTCTCCTGCGATCAGCCCGGAGCTCGCCGTGTGGCCCGGGGACGAGCCGTTCTCCGGCGAATTCCAGTACGCCCTCGAGGCGGGTGCCGCTGCCAACGTGGGGGTGATTCGCACCACCCTGCACCTGGGCTCGCACGTGGATGCGCCGCTTCATACCGAGGCCGGGGCCGCCGGCATCGGCGATCTGCCGCTCGAGGCTTTCCTCGGCCCTTGCCGCGTTCTGGCGGTGCCCCCGGTGCCGCTGCTCGAGCCGGAGCATCTCGGCAGCCTGGGCCCGGCGCCCCCGCCCCGCCTCCTGCTCAGGACCGGCAGCGTGGCCGATCGCCACCGCTTCTCGCCGCAGTTCTCGGCGCTCTCGCCCCGCCTGGCCGCTTGGCTCGCCGGCCAGGGGCCGCTGCTGGTGGGGCTGGACACGCCCTCGGTGGACCCCTACGGCAGCGAGGAGCTGCCGGCCCACCATGCGCTCGCCGGGGCCGGGGTGGTGATCCTCGAAGGCCTGGTGCTCGACGCCGTGCCGCCGGGGGACTACGAGCTCATCGCCCTGCCGCTCAAGCTCGCGGGGCTCGACGCCTCGCCAGTGCGGGCGGTGCTGCGGGGCTAGCCATGGCCGGCGTCGCCGCCGACGCGGCTCTTTACCTGCTCGGCGCGACGCTTCTGGGCCTCGGCTTTCGCTGGCTCTGGCCGGAGCTCGCCGGGCGCACCTGGGCGGCCTACGTGCTGGTGGTGCTGGCCTTCCTCTCGCCGGTGCTGCTCACTCCGACCCACGGCGTGGCGACTGACATCGCCTACTCCTGGTTGCCCTACCGCGGCACCCTCGAGAAGAAGCTGCGGCCCCAGAACGAGCTGCTCTCGGACCCTCTGCTGCAGATGCTGCCGGATCGCGCTCTGGTGCGCGAACGCCTGCTGGCGCTTTCGCCGCCGCTGTGGTCCCACGAGCTCGCCACCGGCGAGCCGCTCCTGGGTAACGCCCAGTCCGCGCCGTTCTCGCCTCTCCACCTGCTGGCCCTGCCCCGCCCGCCGCTCGCGGCCATGAGCCTCGCCGCCTCCTGGCAGCTGCTGGTGGGGCTCCTGGGCATGCATCTGCTGCTGCGACGGCTGGGCGGCTCGGGCGCTGCCGCGGCGCTCGCCGCGCTGAGCTTTGCCTTCTCCACCTTCTCGGTCGTCTGGCTCTACTACCCCATGGGCATGGCGGCGATGTGGCTGCCGGCGGTGGTGCTGGGGGTTCTGGGCGTCGCCTCCTCGGCGGCGGGACGGGCTCTCCTGGGCCTCACTCTGCCGGCCACAGGAATGGCTCTATCCGGGCATCCGGAGACTCTCGTCTACGGCGCCCTGGTGGGAGGGCTCACCGGCCTCGGCCTGTTGGCCCGAGCGGGCCGAGAGCGCTTCCGCTTGCTCGCTCGCCTGGCCGCCGGCGCGGCCCTGGCCTTCGCCCTGGCGGCGCCGGCCCTGCTCCCTGTGCTCGAGGCGATCCCGGAAAGCCAGCGGTGGTCAGCGATCGAGAAGAACCCGCTGGCCGTGGCACCGCCGCCTTTCGAGCCCGGCCTCCTCGCCCTGCTGGTGGACCCGCTGCACCTCGGCAGCCCGCGAGACGGCAACTGGAACGGGCCCTCGAACTTCAACGAGATGGCCTCCGGCTACGCCGGCCTTCTGGTGCTGGCCCTGGCGTTGGTGGGCGGCTTCTCGCGGCGAGGGGCGCTGATTCTCCTCGGGGGCCTCGCCGCCCTCGCGGTGTCGCTCCGGCTACCGCCACTCTTCTCGCTGGTGACGGCCCTGCCGCTGCTGGGCCACGCACCCCATGCCCGGCTGCGGCTGCTCTGGGTGCTGGCCGTGGCGATCCTCGCCGGCTTCGGCCTCGACCGCCTGAAGTTGGGGCGGGAGCGGGCGGCGGCTCTCGCCGCCCTGGGCCTCGCGACGCTGGCCCTTGGCGCGCTGCCTCCGCCCGAGCACGTCAGCTGGCAGCAGGCCTGGTGGTGGGCCACGCTCGCGGGGCTGGCGGCCCTCTTCCTGGCCCTCGCCCTGCCCCGCCTGCGGCCCTGGGCGCCGCGGCTCGCCGTTCTCGCTCTCGCCGTAGACCTCGGCCTCCTGGGCCTGCGCTACAACCCGCGGGTGGCCCCGCAGTACGCCCTGGCTCCACCTCCCGCCCTCCAATGGCTCGAGCGCGCCGCCGCGAGCGAGCCCGCTCCGCTGCGGGTGGTCGCGCGCGGCTTCAACTTCCTTCCCCATCTCAACACCCTCTACGGGTTGTGGGATCCGCGCACCGGGGACCCGATGGCCGCGGCCGCGGTGGACCGCTTCGAGCAGCGGCTGCTGCCACCCACCTACTTCCGCTTCGGCTTCGTAGCCCGCCGCGGTGCCGTGGACCGCCAGAACGAGGTGCTGCCCTTCCTGCGCGTGGGCTACCTGCTCACCGCCCGCAGCGACCCGCCCGGCCCGCCCTGGGAGCTCGCCTTCCGGCACGCGGGCAGCTGGCTCTGGCGACACCCGGCGCCTCTGCCGCTGTTCTTCCGCCCGCGGGAGGTGCGGCTCGCCGCCGACTCGGCCCAGGCCCTCACCGAGCTGACCACCCTCGAGGACTTCGGCACGGCTGCCCTGGTGGAGCCGCCGGGGGCTCGCCCGGCCACCGCCGGGGCCCGGGCCGAGGTGCTGAGGGTCGAGCCCAACGGCTTCCGCCTGGAAACGGCAGGGGCCGGCCTGGTGGCGAGCAGCGTCACCGCGAGCCGCGGCTGGCGAGTGGTGGCGCAGGGCCGAAGGCTCCAGCCGTTGCGGGTGGACAGCGCCTTCCTCGGCTTCGAGGCGCCGGCCGAGACCGGCGAGGTTCGGCTGCGCTACCTGCCCTCGAGCTGGCTCCCCGCCCTGGCGCTCGCCGCGCTTGCGCTCACGGCCCTCGTCGCCCTCGCCCTGCCCCCTCCCGGCCCTCGCAGCCCCGCGCGGTAGAATCCCTCCCCGGGCGCAATCCGTCGCCGCCCGAGGAGCCCGCTACCGTGAACAGCCAAGACTTTGTGGCCAGCCTGGTCGACGAGATGGACCGCCTGTTCTCCTACCTCGGACAGCACGAAACGCTGGAGTCCGAATCGGGCGGGCAGATGGACGTGATCACCCTGCTCAAGCTGGCCCTGGCGAGCGAGCTCGAAGCGAGCGAACTCGCCGGCTCCTGGATGCCCTCGACTTCCGAGGTCGACGCCAAGCACGTCTTCGCTGCCCAATGCGGCGACGAGATGCGCCACTACGCCTTGATCGCCCGCCGCCTCGAGGAGCTGGGAGTCGACCTCACGGACTTCGACCCTCTGGCCGAGGGCCACAGCCCGCTCTACCAGTACATGCGGGGCCTGCGCACCATGGTGGAGCGCATCGCCGCCGGCCCGTTCACCAGCGAGGCGATCGCCCAGGTGCGCAACCGCCAGTTCATCGCCTTCTGCGAGTCCGTGGGGGACACGGAAACCGCAAAGCTCTACCGCGAGGTGATCCAGCCCGAGGAAGCCCACCACTGCGCCCTCGGCCAGCAGATCCTCGAGCGCTACGCCACCACGCCGGAGCTGCAGGAGCTGGTGGCAAGCGCCACCCGCACCACTCTCGCCATCGCCGACGAGCTGCGCACGCTCTCCGAAAAAACCACCGGCCTCCAGGCCCTTCCCGTTTCGTAAGCCCAGGACACCGAAACCATGAGTCACGACCTCTCCCGCATCGCCGTGCTCGGTGCCGGCACCATGGGCCGGGGCATCGCCCAGGTGGCTGCCGTGGCCGGCTACACCACCAGTCTTTTCGACGTTAACTCCTCCGCCCTCGAAAGCGCGGACAAGCGCATCCGCAAGAACCTGGACAAGGGTGTGGAGCTCGGCAAGCTCGCCGCCGAGGTGGCCGCAGCGGCCACCGGCCGCCTGTCCTTCTCGAGCGACTTGAGCCATGCCGTGGGCGCCGCCGACCTGGTGATCGAGGCGGTGCCGGAGTCCATGAACCTGAAGATCGAGATCTTCCAGAAGGTGGCCCGACACTGCCCGGCCGGCGCCATCTTCGCCTCCAACACCTCGGCGCTCTCGATCACCGAGATGGCGGCCGGCACCGACCGACCGCGCTCTTTCATCGGCATGCACTTCTTCAACCCGGTGCACCTGATGCGCCTGGTGGAAGTGATTCGCGGCCTGGAGACCTCCGAGAGCGCGGTGGAGATGGCCAAGGCGGTTTCCCATCGCATGGGCAAGGAGACGGTGCTGGTGAACGAATCCCCGGGCTTCGTCACCAGCCGGATCAACGCCCTGATCGGCAACGAGGCCTTCCGCATGCTGCAGGAAGGGGTGGCGAGCGCCGAGGACATCGACAAGGCCCTGAAGCTGGGCTTGAACCACCCGATGGGTCCGTTCGAGATGGTGGACCTGGTGGGGCTCGACGTGCGGCTGTCGATTCTCGAGTTCCTGCACCGCACCCTGGGCGAGGCCTATCGCCCCAACAACCTGCTGGTGCAGTACGTTCGCGCCGGCCGTATCGGCCGCAAAGCGGGCCGCGGCATCTACGACTACGACGACGACGGCAACCGCAAGCGCTGAACCAGAACCCGCCCCTCGCCTGCTGGTAGTCCCGGAGAGGCTGTAGTACATTGCTGGAGTCAACGTCCAACCGCCAGCAACCGCTTCGGCTGCAGCGACGCCGTGCACCCGTGAGGCTCTGAGGCGAGAGTCACGGAGCCTCTCCTGACCCGGAAGGAGCAGGTGATGACTCCGAGACGTGTGGTCCTCTCCGTCGTTCTCTCTCTCCTGGCCCTCTTCGCCGGCTCGCCCGCTCAGGCCGGCCCCATCCAGGCATCGCCCTCGGGCTACTACGTGGTGCTCTTCAGCGAGCCGCCGCTCGCCCGCTACACCGGCGGCGTGGCAGGCTTGGAGGCCACCAACCCCGCGGCCCGCGGCGAAGTGAAACTCGACGCCAAGAGCCCGGCGAGCCGCGCCTACCTCGACTATCTCGCCACCCTCCAGCGCCAGCACCTCGATTCGCTGGAGCATCTGCTGGCGCGGTCGATGCCCGTGCTCTTCGCCTACCGGGCCGCCGGCAACGGCGTGGCGATCCGCCTCTCGCCCGCCGAGGCTTCCCAGGTGGCCGAGCAGAGCTTCGTGCGCAGCGTGGTGCCGGATTACCAGGTGCCCGTCGACACCGACCGCGGCCCCACCTGGATCGGCGCCCCGACCATCTGGGACGGTAGCCAGACCGGCGGCCTGCCGGGGACCAAGGGCGAAGGCATGGTGCTGGGCGACATCGACACCGGCGTGAACATGCACCACCCCTCCTACTCGGCCACGCCGAGCGACGGCTACACCTACGTCAACCCGTTGGGCTCGGGCGTCTACGGCGGCTGGTGCGACCCCGCCAACCCGAACTACAACCCCTCCTACGCCTGCAACGACAAGCTCTACGCGGCCTGGGACTACACCGACGCCTACTGCACGGCGAACCCCGGAACCTGCTCGGAAGCGGACGGCCCCGAGGACGACAACGGCCACGGCAGCCACACCGCCTCGACGGCGGTGGGCAATATCCTCACCAGCCCGGCCCTCTCCGGCGTGGCCCCTCACGCCAGCCTGATCACCTACGACGCCTGCTACACCAACTCCTCCGGCCAGGGCCTGTGCCCCTTCGCGGCCACCTCCGCGGCGGCCGATCAGGCGATCCTCGACGGTGTGGACGCGATCAACTACTCGATCGGCGGCGGCGGCACGCCGTGGAGCGGGGACATCGACACCTTCTTCCTCGACGCCGTGGCGGCCGGCGTCTTCGTCTCGGCGAGCGCCGGCAACTCGGGCCCCACGGCCTCCACCGTGGGCCACCTCGGCCCCTGGGTGATCACCGTGGCGGCTGCCACCCACGACCGGGTCAACGTGTTCAACAACCTGACCGGCATGACCGGCGGCACCTCGCCTCCGGCCGATATGCAGGGCACCTCGAGAACCGGCGCAATCGGCCCGCTGCCGATCGTCCACGCCCGCGACTTCGACGCCTTCCCGCCGGGGGACCCGCTGGACGGCCAGTGCAGCGCGCCCTTCGCCGGCGGCACTTTCACCGGCAAGATCGTGATGTGCGACCGCGGCCAGGGCATCGCGCGGGTGACCAAATGCGCCAACGTCGCCGCCGGCAGCGCTTCCGGCTGCATCCTCGGCAACTTGACCGAGACCGGCACCGTGGCCGACCCGCACATCCTGCCGGCGATCCACGTGGACCAGGCCCCGGCCAACGCGCTGCGCACCTGGCTCGCCTCGGGCAGCGGCCATACCGGCACCATCACCGCCTCGGCGATCGTCACCGACCCGGCGGTGGCCGACATCCTGGCCTCCTTCAGCTCCCGCGGCCCGAACACTTCCTTCGACGTGCTCAAGCCCGATGTGGCCAACCCGGGCGTGAACATCATCGCCGCCGTCCACGAGGCTTCGGTGGCCAACTTCACGCCGGATTTCGGCCTGCTCTCCGGCACCTCGATGTCGAGCCCGCACACCGCCGGCTCGGCCCTCCTGGTGCGCTCGCTCCACCCCAGCTGGACGCCTCCGGAGGTGAAGTCGGCGCTGATGACCACCTCGGATCTGACCGTGCTCAAGGAGGATGGGCTGACCCCCGCCGACCCCAACGACATGGGCGCCGGCCGAGTGGAGCTCACCCGGGCCGGGCGGGCCGGCTTGATCCTTCACGAGACCCAGGCCAACTTCCTGGCGGCCGATCCGGGCATGGGCGGCAACCCGCGCACGCTCAACATCGCGAGCTTCGACCACAGCGCTTGCGCCGGGCATTGCTCCTGGACCCGCACGGTGAAGAACGCCACCACCGGCAGCCTCACCTGGACCGCTTCGAAGCTGGGCCCGGCAGGCCTGGTGATCCGCGCCACCCCCTCGAGCTTCACTCTCGCCGCCGGGGCCACGCAGACGATCACCGTCGACGCCTTTGTGAGCTACCTCTTGCCCCTCGGCAGCTACCAGTTCGGCCAGCTGGTGCTCACGCCCAACAACGCCGCCGTGCCGGATACCCACATGCCGGTGGGGATCGTGGGCACCTCGGTGTCGTCGATTTTCCTGGACGGCTTCGAGAGCGGGAACACCTCGGCCTGGGCTTCGAGCTTCCCCTAGCCGCCAACCGACTCGGCGAGCGGAAGGACTCCGCTCGCCGAGCTCGTTCCGCCGGGCTTACGGGCAGGTGGCGAAAGCGCTGACGTCGGTGACGGCAGGAGCCGGCGGGCCGGGGTAGTTGAAGTACACCTTGTTCTCACCGGCCCGGACGTCGGTGACTTCCATGCGGTAGAACACGTTGGTGGTGGCGGCGGAGAACAGCCAAAAGCGGCTGTTCAGGCCGCAGCCGTCGATCAGCTTGACCATCACTTCCCAGTTGTCCGGAGCGAAGAAGTAGAACAGGCCCGAGCCGGGGTTGGGGCAATTCACCGTGTGCGCCTGGCTCTCCGCCGTTCCCGGGGCCCCGGTGCGGAAGCGGGCGGAAACCGCGAAATGGCCGTTCAGGCACAGCGACGTGGATGTCGAGGCGCCGCAGGTCAGGGTCACGGGCGAGGTGAAGAACACCACTCCCGTACCCACCACGGCTCCGTTGTGGCCGCCGATGATGTCGTTGGCGTTGGCCTCGAGCGGCCACACGCCCACCAGGCCGGTCATCGCGCTGTTCACCCGCACGTTGAGCGTGTTGCGGATCTGCGCCTCGGTGCGGGCCACGCTCCACAGGCGGATCTCATCGAGCGAGCCCGAGGGCGGGTGCTCCCAGGAGACGTCGCTGCTAATGCGCATCTCGGCGGTGCTGGTGGTGGGCGAGCCGCCGGCGGGCTGATCGAGCACCAGCTCACCGTTGATGTAGTGCTTCACTCGGCTGCCGTCCGTGGTGGCCGCCACGTGGGTCCACTGGTGGAGGGGAATCACGCCGCCGGTATGGGCCGAGCCGCCGCCCCGGAAGTAGGAGCGCAGCTGGCCGCCGCAGCGGCCGATCCACCAGGCGGCGGTGTAGTCCTTGCCGGCGATGCTGCGGCAATCCTCGCCCGCGACCTCGGAGTTGAACAGCACCCAGGCCTCCACCGTGGTGGCGGTGGTGGGGTTGAGAGCGGCGCTGTGGGGGATGGAGATGCGGCCGGTCTGGGTGGGGCCGCTGGTGTTGATCCACACCCCGAAGGGCTGGGCCAGGGTCGGCGCGGCGCCGGCGAGAAGCAGCGCGGCCGCGGCCAGCCAGGAACGGGTCAGCACTCCTCGGGACACTCGAGGTCTTTGCGAAATCATGGCAACAGCCTCCCTTCAGCCGTAAGGCGTTTCTCTATCATCTTGACAGATCCGGGAAATCACAGCCAGCGGCGCGAGGCACCGCTGAGAACGAAGGCGACGGCAACCCAGCCGTCGTTACTGAATCGGCGCGGCGCGGCTCAAACCTCGCCCACCCAATCCGGCCCGGCCACCTCGAGCCAGCGACGGCGGATAGCCTCCTGCTCGGCTTCCGGCGAGGGCCCGGCGGCGAGGAGGGCCGCGTTCTGCTCGAACCGCCCTGGCTTGCCGGTGCCGACGAGGGCGGTGGCCACTCCGGGCCAGCTCAGGGTGTAACGCAGGGCGGTACCCACCGCCTCGTCGAGGCTTGCCGCCAGGAAGGGATAGGCCAGTTTGCGCAGCCGCTGCCAGTAGCCACGGTAGTAGGGCTCCACCTTCTCGGCCGGCAGCCGCCAGACCACGTTGGCGATCGGCCTCTTGGCCACCACGCCCATGCCGCGCTCTCGAGCGAGCGGCAGGGTGAGGCTCAAGGCCTCTTGGTCGGCGATCGAGAGCGAGGTCTGGAGCACCTGGAAGCGCCCGCTCGCGACCGCCCAGCGGGCCGGTTCGCCGTCGCCGGCGTAGCCGAGGAAACGCACCAGGCCGTCGCGTCGCGCCTGCTCCAGGGCGCCGATCGCCTCGCCGCGGGCGAGCACTTCGAGGCTGCAGCTGTGCAGCTGGATCAGGTCCAGGCGATCGGTGCGCAGCCGGCGCAGACTCTGCTCGATCTGCCGGCGCAGGCCCGCGGCGCTCCAATCCGAGCGCGAGAAACCGTCCGTGGGGCCGCATTTGGTGAAGAGGTAGAGCTGCGCGCGGCGAGCTCCCAGGGCGCGGCCGAGCAGCTCCTCGCTGTCGAAGTAGGCCGAGGCGGTGTCGACCACGTTCAGGCCGGCGTCCAGGGCGCCGCCCAGGATGGCCTCCACCTCGGCCAGCGAGCGACGCTCGAGCCCGATCTCCCAGGCGCCGAGCCCGAGAACGGAAACCTCCATGCCGGTGGCGCCGAGCGCGCGTCGTTCCAAGACCTAGCCGCCGAGGAGCCCCTCGCCCAGCACGCCGCCCTCGGTCATCGACCACGGATCCAGCACTTCGTCGAGCTCGGCGTCCGGCAGCACCTTGCGCTCCCGGGCCACCTCGCGCACGGTGCGGCCGGTGGCGTAGGCCTCCTTGGCGATCGCCGCCGCTTCGTCGTAGCCGATCTTGGGGGCGAGCGCCGTGCACATCGCGAGGGACTTCTCCACCATCTCCCGGGCGCGGTCGCGGTCGGCCTCGAGCCCCCGCACGCAGCGCTCGTCCAGCAGCTTGGCGGCGTTGGCGAGGATCTCGATCGACTGCAGCAGGTTATAGGCGAGCACCGGCATCATCACGTTGAGCTCGAAGTTGCCCGCCATGCCGGCCAGGGTGATGGTGGTGTCGTTGCCGGCCACCTGGGCGGCCACCATCAACACCATCTCGGGAATCACCGGGTTCACCTTGCCGGGCATGATCGAGCTGCCCGGCTGCAGGCTCGGCAGCAGGATCTCGCCCAGGCCGCAGCGCGGCCCGCTGCCCAGCCAGCGCAGATCGTTGGCGATCTTGGCGAGCGAGGTGGCCACCGTTTTCAGGGCCCCGGAGGCTTCCACGCAGGCGTCCTTGGCGGCCAGGGCCTCGAAGCGGTTGGGGGCCGGCACGAAGGGATGGCCGGTGGCCTGGGCGAGGCGCTCGATCACCTTATCGGCGAAGCCCGGCGGGGCGTTCAGGCCGGTGCCCACCGCGGTGCCGCCGAGCGCGAGTTCGGCCAGCCGGGGCTGGGCGGCCTCGAGTCGGGCGATGCCGTTTCTCACCTGCTGGGCGTAGCCGGAGAACTCCTGGCCCAGGCGCACAGGCACGGCGTCCTGCAGGTGGGTGCGGCCGATCTTCACGGCGTCGTCGAACTCCGCGGCCTTCTTCTCGAGCGCCTCGGCGAGGCGGACGAGGGCCGGCTCGAGGTCTTCGGCGATGGCGCTGTAGGCCGAGACGTGGATGGCCGTGGGGATGGTGTCGTTGGAGGATTGGCCGGCATTGACGTGATCGTTCGGGTGCACCGGGGACTTCGAGCCCATCACCCCGCCCAGGATCTCGATCGCCCGGTTGGCCAGCACCTCGTTGGCGTTCATGTTCGTGGAGGTGCCGGAGCCGGTCTGGAAGATGTCGAGGGGGAAGTCGCCGTTCCTCTGGCCGGCGATCACTTCGTCGGCCGCCCCGCGGATGGCCGCCGCGAGCTCGGCCGGGACGATCCCCATCTCCTCGTTCACCGTCGCGGCCTCGCGCTTGATCCGCGCGAGAGCGTTCAAGAACCGCGGCGGGAAGGTGAGGCCGGAAACGGGGAAATTGCGCCGCGCCCGCTCGGTCTGGGCGCCGTAATAAGCCTTCGACGGAACCTCGATCGGTCCCAGGCTGTCTTTCTCGATTCGGGTCTCGCTCAAGATCTCTCTCCTGCCGCCCGGAGCCTTCAGTTCACCAGGTCGGACGAGGGCTTCAGATGCGTTAGCAGATACGTGCGTGCCTTCTCCACGGTGTCGTCGTCCATGCCCTCGAGCAGCAGCTCGATGGCCGCCGGGTTGCGCACGAAGGCCTGGAGCAGGCGGTAGGTGAGCTCGGGGGCGATCGCTCCGGTTCCCATCGCGGCCACCGGCTCGCGCACCTCCTGGGGCTCGGCGGCCAGGCTCTCGAGCACGGCGGCGAGAGGGCGGGTCTCGATCTCCTCGCTGCCGAAGGCGGTGAGCACGGCCGCCGCCATGTAGGCGGTGCTGCGTTCGTTGAAGACGGCGTCCGGCACCACGCGGTCCGAATCGCCGACTCGCACCACCGCGAAGCGTCGCCCGTCGAGCTCGCGCACTCGGAAGCGGAGCCCGTGCTCTTCCACGGGCCGCCGGCGTCCGAGCTCGAGAGCGGTGACATAGCGCTCGACGAAGCGCTTCCAGGTGTCGTCCTGCTCGTCGCCCATGGGCGGCTCCTCGGGGTGGGGTGAAGGCGACCTGCAGGCTCAATGGTACAGGAAGCCGCGAGCCGTCGGACAGCGCCCGGACACCCTGCCGACACCGGCCGACACTTCGCCGAGCTCGATTTGCAAGGTTTTCCTGCCGCCCAGAGCGGTTTTCTCGCTGGCACGCCGGTTGCTTTTTCCTCCGCCCGAACCGCAGATCGAGCGAGCGGCGAGCGCTCTTGCCGTAGTTTCTCAGCCGCTCCTGGCCTTTCCGGACGCCTTGCGAAAGGTTTTCCGGCCCGGCCGCGCTCTGCCCAACCCGCGGGCTCGTGCCTCCGCCGAGCCCCTGAGAGGAGTTGCATCATGATTCGCAGTCTCGTGGTCGAATCGCAGAGCCTGGTAGCCCTCCCCCCGACCCTCGAGTTCAGCACCGTCAACCAGTTCGTCAAGGTGTGGACCGACAAGGGCTCTGGCGCCGGCATGGACGGCGCCTTCTACCGCCCGGTGGTGCCCGCGGGCTGGTTCCTCCTGGGCGACTACGGCCAGGGCAACTACAACGCACCCAACGGCACCGTGCTGGTGATGCGGGTGGTGGACAACGACGACCCCGACCATCCGGCGTTGGCGAGGCCTCAGACCTTCGCCAGGGTGTGGGCCGACAAGGGCTCTGGCGCAGACAAGGACGGCTCCTTCTGGGCTCCAGTGGCACCCTTCGGCTACGTCACCTGCGGCCATGTGGTGGCCGAGGGCCACGACAGCCCGCCGAATATCCCCGAGCTGCGCTGCCTGCGCTACGACCTGGCCACCAGCGTGGCTCTGGGCGATCCGGCCAACGGCAGCGGGCTGATCTGGAACGACCGCGGCTCCGGCGCGGACCGGGATGTGGCCGTCTACCGGGTTCCCGAGCTGGGCGTGTTCTGGGCGGTGCCCACCTACGACCCGCCCACCGAGCGGGCCAACATCCCGAGCGTGCTGCTCGGCACCTGATCTTGCGAGCGGGGCCCGGGGGCACTCCCGGGCCTCGCCTTTCCCTCGGCCCCGCCAACCTGCTTCCCCTTCGATCCGAGAGGAGACTGCCATGCGCTTCCGATCGACCCTGCTCCTGCTCTGCCTGCTCTCCCGCGCCGCGCCGGCCGCCGTGAGCCCGGCCGTGGACCCCGAGGGCCAGTTCACCGTGGGCGAGAACGGTGATGCCCGCTACTCCATCGCCCTCGCCGCACCCAAAGCCATCGCCGATACCACCCCGGAGCTCACGCTCTCCTACAGCAGCCAGCGGGGGGACGACCGCCTGGGCGTGGGCTGGCGCCTCCAGGGCCTCTCCGCCATCACCCGCTGCTCGGCCATCCCTGCCACCGACGGCTTCCGCGGCACGGTGGACTACAGCTCGAAGGACCGCTTCTGCCTGGACGGCCAGCGGCTGGTGAACGTCTCCGGCGAGTACGGCAGCCCGGGCTCGGTGTACCGCACCGAGTTCGAGACCTGGCGGCTGGTGACCGCTTCGAGCGACCGCTGCGGCAGCGGGCCCTGCTCCTTCGCCGTGGTGGACCGCGGCGGCGCCCCCTCCTCCTACGGCACCACCACGGACAGCCGCGTGCTGGCGGTGGGGCGTTCCGACGTGCGGGTGTGGGCGATCGCCCAGTCGAGCGACCGCAACGGCAACACCGTCTCCTTCCACTACACCCTGACCCCGGTAGGCGGAGTGACCGCCGACGCCGGCCAGTTCTACCTCGACCAGATCGCCTACAACACCAACCCGGCGGCCGGCCTCACCACCGCCAACCGCTTCCTGCGATTCACCTACCAGGGGCGCAGCCAGGCGATGTCCGGCTACGTGGGCGGCAGCCGCATCTACACCGAGGCGCTGCTCTCCCGAATCGAGACCTATCTGGGCTCCCAGCTGGTGACGCAGTACCGCCTCAGCTACCGAGAGGTTGGCACCGGCACCGGGCAGCCGCGGCTGGAGAGGGTGGAGCGCTGCGCCGGCACGGGCGACGCCGCCCTCTGCCTGCCGCCCACCACGGTGGCCTACCAGGGCCAGCCCAAAGTGAGCTTCCTGGCCGAGGGCCTGGCGAGCAACCTGCCGGCCTCGCCCGAGGCGGTGCTGCCGATCGACGTCAACGGCGACGGCAAGGGGGACCTCGCCTACGTCACCGGCACTTCGAGCCAGATCACCGTCACCTCGCTGGTCTCGAACGGCTCGGCCCTCATCGCCTGCCCGCAGAGCCTCAGCATCCCTCGACCGTCCGGCTGCAAGCTCGACGGCTCGGGCACCACCCGCTGCGCCCTGGTGCCGGCGGCGGTGGATCGCAGCAGCCAGGGCGGGTTGGTGTTCGTCTTCGCAAGCGGCACTCAGCTGGCTTACGCGCTCTTCCCGGCGATCCCGGGTGGCTGCAGCTTCTCCTCCGGGGCGAGCGCCAGCCTCGGCCTGCCTTCGAAGTACACCGACCTCTGGCCGATGGACGCCAATGGCGACGGCCTCACCGACCTGGTGGGCGGCTGGGCTGATACCTCCAAGGAGACGGTGGTGGCTTTCCTCGCCACCGGCTCCGGCTTCACCCGCGCGGGCAGCCTGGAAATCTCGCTCAAGGCCAACCAGCGGTTCTGGCCGGCCGAGGTGAACGGCGACGGCATGCTGGACTTGATCCAGGCCTGGCACACGACCGGCGGCGCCATCCAGCTGAGCGCTTTCCTGTCGACCGGCCAGGGCTTCCAGGCCGGCCCCACCACCGATCTCGAAAGCGGCTCGGTTTCCCTGACCGGCCTCTGGCCGATGGACGTCAACGGCGACGGCAAAAGCGATCTGGTGCAGGGCTGGGCCCAGGGCGGCAGCCGCCTGGAGCTCTCCACCTTCTTCGCCACCGGCGCCGGCGGCTTCGTGTGCGAGCAGCCGAAGGCCGGCGGCGGCTTCGACCCCAGCTGCACGGTGGACACCGGCAAGGGGTTGACCGACGCCCGCGCCTTCTGGCCGATGGACGCCGACGGCGACGGCCGCAACGACCTCGTGCAGGCCTGGCAGGACGGCTCCGCCCTCAAGCTGATCGTCTACCGGAACGCCAACACCGGCCTCTCGACGGGCGAGGCGGCGGATGCCAGCCTGGCCTCGCCGGACGTCTCCCAGGTCTGGCCGGTGGACTACAACGGCGACGGCAAGACCGACCTCATCCAGGCCACCTCGGGAGCCGGCAAGCTGGCCCTGACCGGCTACCGCTCCCAGGGCGAGATCCCGGACCTCGTCTCCACCCTCACCAACAACGTGGGCGGCCGGTTCACCCTCACCTACAAGCCGCTTTCGGACCCGGCGGTCTACACCCCGGGAAGCGACGCCCCACCGGCCGAAAGCGCCGAGGCCCTCAGCTACCCGTTCCGCCAGGCAAGCGCCCAGCAGCCGTTCCAGAAGGTGGGCGGCGGCAAGCTCAGCCTGGTGGCCGAGCTCGCGCGCTCGAACGACCCGGCCGCGAACGCTTCCACCTACCTCTACCTGGACCGCTACCACTACCAGGGAGGCTTGACCGACCTCGTCTCCGGCCGCGGCTGGCTGGGCTTCCGGCGCTTCGAGAAGCTGGATCTCGAAACCGGCCGGCGCCAGCGCACCACGCTCAACCAGGGCTTCCCGTTGACCGGCACCACGTTGCAAGTCGAGTACGAGTGCGACGCCACCGTGTCCAAAGACCCGCTCTGCCCCGCGGGCGCGACCGACACGCCCCTGACCGACTCGAACACCGAGTATCAACCTGTGGTGGTGGCCACGGGCGCCACCTCGCCCAACCCCAAGGTCTACGAGGTGCTGAAGACGCGGACCGTGCTCACCACCTACAACTACGGTCGCTTCGACTTCGCCCGCGCCAAGACCTTCGCCTACGACGCCTTCGGCAACCTCACCCTCGAGGCCGACCTCGGGATGAGCGACGCCGCCGGCCGCAACAGCTCGACCAGCGACGACGTCTACACCTGCTCGCGCTTCGACAACCAGGTGAGCGCCCACAGCTGGCAGCTCGGTTTCGTGCTCGACCGCAAGGTCTCCTCCGTGGCCGATTGCACGAACTTCTCGAGCTTCAACGACGCCACGGACTTCAGCCTGCAGCACTTCACCTACACCGCCGCGAAGAACCTCGAGAGCCAGGCCGTCTACGACAACACCAACCGGGTGAACCTCACCACCCGCTGGAGCTACGACGCCTTCGGCAACCAGCTCAGCGAGACCCAGCCGGGGGGCTCCATCACCCGCTTCGAGATCGAGAGCGAGTACCACACCTACCCCAGCTGCGCCGTGTCCCCGGCCAACCAGGCGGGGGTCTACCTGGTGCGCTATTTCGGCTTCGACCCCCGCTTCGGCGTGCAAGTGGCGAGCACCACCCCGGCGGCGAGCTCGAGCACGAGCTGCCCCGCGCTCGGCCGGGCCACGGCCACCTCGGGGGGCCAGATCAGCCTGCGCTGCCTGGACGGCTTCGGCCGCATGGCCGCCAGCCAGGGCCCGATCCCCACCGAGCCAGCGGGCGTCGCGGGCGACGCCAACTGCGTCTTCACCGGCGTCACCGGCCAGCGCTCGGCCTTCACCACGGCGCCCACGGTGACTCTCAGCACCTTCTCCCGCCAGGTCGACGGCCGGCAGCGGGTGCTCACCGAGCAGCAGAACCTCCAAGCCTGGACGCTCGCGGGCGGCAGCCCCGACTGGCGCTGGAGCCGTGGCTACGTGGACGGCCTCGGCCGCACCTACCTGGGCAGCGCCGAGGAGCTGCCGAGCGTGGGCACCGTGGCCGCCTGCATCAACTTCGACTCGGACGACAAGAAGGTGCGGCAGTCGGTGCCCCGCTACTTCTCAGCCGACAGCTTCGCCTGCACTTCCTCGAGCGGCGATTCGTCGCTGCTCTGGAGCACCAACACCTACGACGTCTACGGCCGGCCCACCACCCAGGCCCAGCCTTTCGGCCCGGACGGCAAGGCTTCCACCCTCACCACCATGAGCTACGGCGACCGCCTGCGGGTGACCCTCACCCAAGCGGCTGGCACCGCCGAGGCTCTGGTCAAGGTGCTGGATTACCAGTACTTCCTCTCGGATCGCATGCTGGTGAGCCTGGCCGTGCCGGCGGACGCCAACGCCACCTCCACCTACGGCTACGACCGCATCGGCCGCCTGCTCTCGGCCACCGACCCGCCCACCACGGCCAACCCTCGAGGAGTGAGCAACCAGATCCGCTACGACTCGCTCAACCGCCGGACCAGCGTCGACAACCCGGACCAGAACTCCTGCCTGCTCGACCCCACGCTCTCCTGCCCACCGGGCACCACGGCGCTCAAGCTCGCCTACGACCCTACGACCGGCTTGCTCTCGACCACCACCGACGCGGCAGAGCGCACCACGCGCTTCTTCTACGACGGCCTCCGCCGCACGGTGAAGAAGGAGCTGCCGGAAGGCGCCGGCTCGGCCGTGGTGAGCTACGGCTACGACGATCCGGCCACCCCGAACGGCCTGGGCGAACAGACCAGCGTCGAGTCCACCGACCGGCAAGGCGTCCTCGAGTACCGCTACGCCTACGCCTACGACGCCGCCACCAACCAGGTCAGCACCCGTTTCGAGATCGATGGCACCCGCTACACCACGAAGCAGGTCTTCGATCCCCAGCAGCGGGTCTCCTCCCTCACCTACCCGGACGGCTTCGAGGTCACCCACCGCTACAGCATGGGCAACCTGGCGGAGATCCGCTCGGCAGACCACAGCTTCGTGGAGCTCTCGGATTACGCCGCGGTGGGCGGGCCGCAGCGGATGCTCTACGGCAACGGCGCTTCGGCCCTCTTCAGCTACGCGCCCACCGGCCAGCCGCTCTCCGAGCAGGCCTTCGACGCCTCGAGCACCCGCCTGGCGGACTACACCCTGAGCTACAACGCCCTGCTCCAGGTGACCGGGCTCGCCGACCACTTGAAACCCGGTGGCGTGGACTTCTCCCAGAGCTACGGCTATCGGCTCAGCCGACTGGTCTCGGCCAGCGCCCCGGGCCTCTACGGCGACCTCTCCTTCGGCTACGACGCCGAAGGCAACCTGACCGCCAAGGAGGGCTATGCCTTCGCCTACCAGGCCCATCGCGTGGTGGCCGGCACCGGTAGCGGCCTGCCGGCGATCACCCTCCACTACGACCGCACCGGCAATCTCGACCGCCGCACCGTGGCCGGCTCCCAGGGCGGCGCGGACACCGAGTGGAGCTACGAGTACGACGTCTCGAACCAGCTGACGGCGGTCAAGCGGGGCGCTGAAACCCAGCTCTCCGTGCCGCTCTACAACGACAGCGGCAGCCGCCTGCGCAAGCTGACGCCGGATGGCGTGGAGACTCTCTACGTCAGTCCGCTCTACCAGATCACCCGCTTCCCCGATGGCGCCCGCGAGCTGACCAAGGTGATCTCCACCCCGGGCGGTACAGTGGCCACGGTGACCACCGTGGAGGGCGGCTCGCCCGAGCCCCAGGGCGGCGGCGTGCCGAGCCCGGGCACCCTCTACTTCTTCCGCGACTACCTTGGCTCTACCTCCCTCACCACCGGCGAGGACGGCAAGCTCTCCACCCGCATGGCCTACCTGCCCTACGGCGGAACGGCTGCGAACGGCACCACTGGGCCGAACGACTTCCGGCCCAAATTCCAGGGCCAAGAGCTCGACCAGACGGCGAATCTCTACTACTTCGGCGCCCGCTACTACGACCCCATGCTCGGCCGCTTCCTCTCACCGGATACCCAGCTCGCGAGCGCCCTGACCACGATCGACACGCTCAACCGTTACGCCTTCGCCCTCAACAACCCGGTGACCTTCATCGACCCCACCGGCAACAACGTCTGGGACGCGATCGGCGGCGCCCTGATCGGCATCGCCGAGATCGTGGTGGGGGTGGCGATCGACGTGCTCTCGGACGGCGCCCTCGAGCCCCTCGCCGGAGCCTTCATCGGCGCCGGCATGAACGGCGTGCAGTACAGCGCCACTCACTCCGGCAGCTTCAGCTGGAAGCAGTACGGCGTGCAGCAAGGCGAGGGAGCCGCCTTCGGCCTGGTGACCGGAGGCTTCGGCGGCGAAGCGGAGGCCGGGGTTTCCGCCGTGAGCAGTGAAGCGGCCGAGGAGGTGGCCGCCACCGCGGCCTCGGAGGACGTGGGCGAGCTGGCCCTGCAGAACGAGGGCCGAGAGCTCGCGAGCGGCACCGACACCAGCGTGGCGGAGCTCGACGAGCCGGCCGGCGGCCCGGAAGGCATGGGCAGCGGCTCGGACGAGATGGGCAGCGAGGGCGGCCTGTGCAGCGCGAGCTTCCCGGCCGGCGAGACGGTCTGGACCAGCGCTGGCCGCATGCCAGTGGAGCAGGTGAGCGGCGAGGAGCGGCTGATCTCCCAGAGCAGCCTGGACTTCGCCCCCCACGAACGGCAGGTGCTGCTCACTCTCGGCCGGCTCACCCGCGACTTCGTGGTGCTCGAGCTTGCAGACGATGCCGGGGAGATCCAGCGCATCACCACCACGCCGAACCACCCGTTCTGGGTGCTCGGCCAGGGCTGGCGGCCGGCCGGCAGCCTCGAGGCCGGCGAGCACCTCGCCACTCTCGACGGCGACGGCGCCCTGCTCCTCTCGGTGTCGCCCTTCACGGCCGAGAAGCCCCGGCGGGTCTTCAACTTCGAGGTGGCGACCGATCACTCCTACTTCGTGGGCAAGCTCGGCGTCTGGGCCCACAATCCGCTCTGCGACGACGACTATCGGCGGGACTACGGCCTGTCCGAAAACTGGTACCAGGAAGAAGGCCAGTTCGACGAGTTGCCGGTGAACCAGTTCCTGTTGAGCGACGACATGATCGGCGCCGTCGACGGCCAGTTCCAGGACCGGCTCTACACCGAGTTCACCGAGGACTACGGCTCGCCGATCAACCCGAACAAGCTGCGCACCGTGGACGAGGTGGACTACCCGGAGAACCGCATCACGCCCCTCGCCGTGAAGCGCGACGTGATGACCGACGACGACGAGCCCATCCAGCTCTTCCGCATCCAGGACGGCCGGCACCGCTTCATCTGGTACGTCAACAACAACTTCGGCCGGGTGCCGGTGAAGATCGTCGACTAACGCTCGGGGCAACAGCATTCCCCCGGGGTCTCGGCCCCGGGGGGTTCTCTTCAGGGCGTGAGCGCCTGAACGTCCGCCCCGCCGCAGAGCTGGCCGGCGGGGTTGGTGTAATGGCGCTCTTCGCCGGTCTCGGTGTTCACCAGGGTGAGGGTGTAGTCCACGTCCGAAAGCGCCGCCCAGAAGAACCACAGCTTGCCGTTCAGGCCTCGGCCGTCCACCAGCTTCACCGCCAGCTCGAGGTTGCCGGGAGCGAAGAAGGAGAAGAACCCGCCTCGCTCTCCCGCCTCGAACACCGTGCCGGTGCCGGCGAGGCCTGAGCCGGGCACTCTCCAGGTCACGCTCACGGCGATCGTGCCGTTCTCCCCCAGGCAGAGCCGTTCCGAGCTCGGCGCGCAGCCCAGAGAAGAGCCGCGGCCCGAGAGCGACCTCTCGGGCGGGAACTCGGCGCGGCTCTGGCTTCGACCCGCGGCCGGGAAGGCGCTCACGTCCGCCCCGCCGCAGAGGTTGCCGGCCGGGTTGGTGAAGCGCTTGCGAGCGCCGGTCGAGAGATCGGTCACTTCCAGGGTGTAGGCCCGATCCGAAAGGCTGCCCCAGAGCACCCAGAAGGCACCGTTCAAGTCGCGGCCGTCGAGGATCTTCACCGTCAGCTCCGGCAGCTCGCGGTCGAAGAACCAGAAGGCGCCGGCTTCACCGGAGAGCGGCACGGCCTGGCCGCTCGCCTCGCCTGCCGGCCCCAGGAAGCGCACCTCGGCGCTGAAGCGACCGTCCCCGAGGCAGAGCCGCTCGGCACTCGGCTGGCAGCGGCGCGGGTCGAGGTCGTGGCGATCGAGAGCCCAGAGCTCCTGGTCGGTCTCCGGATGCGTCGCCGTGAAGAACACTTGCTCGCCCACGGCCACGTACTGGGCCGGCAGGGAGGGAACCGGCCCCGGCGCGATATCGGCCAGGAGTCGGGTTTCTCGGGTGGTCGGGTCGTAGCTCCAGGGCTCGCAGTCGTCGGCGCTACCGCAGCCCGGGAAGAGCACCTTGCCGTCCACGAAGGCGAGCGGCGACGGCGTGAACGCGCCCGGGACGTTCCGACTCCAGACCAAGGGCAGGTCCGAAACCGCTCGGGTACCGGTCGTCGTGCCGTCGCACTCGTAGAGCCGCGTTACGCCCAGCTCCGTGCCGGCGAAGGCCAGCTTGTTCCCGGCCGGGGTCAGCCATTCGATGAACCCCAGGCGCAGCAGCATCCGCTCGCTTCCCGGAGTGCCGTCGCTCACCCAGAGCTCCGCGAGGCCGAGGTGGGGCGGGTACACCGTGAAGAACAGCCGATCCCCGGACAGGGCGAGGGTCACCGGGGCCAGCCCCTCGGAAGCCACCTGGAACAGCTGCTGTGGCGCGTCCTCGCCGGAAACCCGGTAGAGCGCACTGCCCCCCGCCTGGCAATGCTCGGCGAAGTACCAGGCTCCGCGGGCGACAGCGATGCCGGCGATGGTACCCGAGCCTCCGCCACAGGCCTGCCACACTCGCCGGGCGCCTCCCGGCCGGCCATCGCTCGCCCACAGCTCCTCTTGCGAGCCCAGGTTGACCACGAAGAGGAGCTGCCCCGCCTCGACCGTCAGCCGATCGATGCTGAGCGCTCTCCCTCCCGCCGGCGGTCGCTCGAACACCGGCACGGTGCCTTCGCTCGTGCCGTCCGTGCGCCACAGGCTCTGGTCCGCACCGACGGCGGTGCGGGCCGGAAAGTAGAGCCCACCGGCGAGTGGGGCTGCCAGCCGGGTCGGCGGCAGGAATTCCACCTGCCCGCAGGGGCCGGGGCAGAGATCCGCCACCCTCTTGGTACCGCCCGCGGCGCCGTTGGTCCGCCAGAGCTCGAAGCCATGGGTGCCGTCGTCCGCAAAGAAGTAGAGAAAGCCTCCGGACTCACCGAGAATCCTCGGTCTGGCGTCACAGCGGCCGGGGCAGACGTCTGCCACCAGGCGAGTGCTGCCTTCGCTGCCCTGGCTCTGCCAGAGCTCGAGGCCGGCCACGCGATCGTTGGCAGCGAAGAAGAGGCGCCCGTCGACGGCGGTCAGCTGCTCCGGCAAAGAGCCGTAGAAGAAATACGGCTCGCCGAAGAAGCCGAAGACCACCGTGGGCTGGTGGGTGGTGTCGATGTCCCTTACCAGCCGGGCGCCGGCTCGAGCGACCGGAGCTTGAGCGAGAGCCAGCGCAGTGAACAGACCGAGCGAGGCGAGAGCGCGCCCTACCATGGTCGAACCTCCGGTCGGAACAGAAGCTGGAGCGTTTCCGAGTGATGCTTTTATAGCATAAGGTGGCCCCGACTGCTACCGGGTGCCGCCCCCCAGAGGACTGGCTCAGGCCCGGGCGTGGATTTCCTGCAGCGAGGACACCGAGAGGGCGTTCTTGCGCAGGGCGGCGATGGCCTCGGCCACCGCGAGGGCTCCGGAGAGGGTGGTCACCACCGGCACGCCGGCGCGCAGGGCGGTCTTGCGGATCACCGCGTCGTCGCTGTGGGGCTCGCGGCCGATCGGTGTGTTGATCACCAGGTCGATCTCGCCGTTGATCACCTCGTCGGCCACGTTCGGCCGTCCTTCCCACACCTTGCGCACCTTGCGGGCCGCGAGGCCCTGGCTCTCGAGGAAGGATGCCGTGCCCTCGGTGGCCACCAGCTCGAAGCCCAGCCCGGCCAGGCGGCGGGCCACCGGCACCAGGGCCGGCTTGTCCAGGTCCGGCACGGAGAGGAAGACGCTGCCGCTCTCCGGCAGCCGGTTGCCGGCCGCCACCCAGGCCTTGGCCACGGCATGGCCGAACTCGGCCGAGAGGCCCATCACCTCGCCGGTGGACTTCATCTCCGGCCCCAGCACCGGGTCGACATTGGGCAGGCGCTTGAACGGGAAGACCGGCGCCTTCACCGCCACCACCGGCACCTTCGGCTCGGCCACGAAGCCGAGGTCCGCGAGCTTCTCGCCGGCCATCACCCGGGCGGCGATCTTCACCAGCGGCACCCCCACCGCTTTGGCGATGAACGGCACCGTGCGCGAGGCCCGGGGGTTCACCTCGAGCACGTAGACCTGGCCCTCGTGGAGGGCGAACTGTACGTTCATGAGGCCCACCACCCCCAGGCGCAGGGCGAGGCGCCGGGCGATGCCGCGCATCTCCTCGAGGTGCTCCGCGCTCACCTCCAGGGGCGGCAGGATGGCCGCCGAATCCCCCGAGTGGATGCCGGCCTCCTCGATGTGCTGCAGGATGCCCCCGACCACCGCCTGATCGCCGTCGGCGATCAGGTCGAGGTCGAGCTCCACCGCGCCGTCCAGGAAGCGGTCGAGGAGAATCGGGTGGCCGCCGGAAACCTCCGTGGCCTTGACGGCGTAGCTCGCCAGGCTCTCGCCGTCGTAGCACACCGCCATCGCCCGCCCGCCCAGCACGTAGCTCGGCCGCACCATCACCGGGTAGCCGATCGCCTCGGCCGCCGCGAGCGCCTCGGCGAGCGAGGTGGCGCTCGCCCCCTCGGGCTGGCGAATGCCCTCCGCGACGAGCAGGGCGCCGAAGC
>CALMKX010000310.1 GCA_937867335.1 uncultured Acidobacteriota bacterium | reverse complement strand
GAGGTGATGCTCAAGCCTGCGCCCGGGCCGCTCGACCCGGCCCGTCGCCGCGCCCTCGTCCTCGTGCTCGGAGGACTGGCCGGGCTGGCGCCGCTGTGCACACAACAGACTGGCCGGGCTACGGCCCGCAACAGCAGCGGGGCATCGCCTTGGCCACGGGTGATTGGGTGCTGTCGCTGGACGCAGACGAACGTGTCAGCGAATCACTCAAGCTTGAAATCCTGGCTGCACTGGCCCAGGACGCCGTCGACGCCTCCGAGGCGGACGACGGGAAGGTGCGCCCGCGCGAAGAAGAAGCCCTCACGCTCGCGTTCCGCAACGTGATCGAGTCCGATCGCGCGCCCACCGCCGCCCAGCTCGAGATTCTGCGCGAGAGGCTGCGCCGCAAGTTCCATTGAGCGCTTACCCGGCCGCCTCCGCCGGAGGTGAGCCCGAGAAGGACCAGAAAGGAGACGGAGATGCCCGTTCGGTATATCACGGTCACACCGCTGACCAACTTGTTCAAGCCCGTGGAGCGGGCGTTCGGGGACGTGGCCATCGTGGGTGCCGTGGACAACGACGCGACCGGCCCGAAGAAGAAGCCGATTCCGGTGACCAACCCGGAGAGCGTGAGCGACGCCTCGAACCCCGGCGGCGCCGACAAGGCCGTGGACTCGGCCTCCTGGTTCAAGGGCAACCTGGGCAAGTCGGTGCGCCTCGCCCTGTCGCAGTCGCCCGGCACCTCCAAGGTCTGGGCCGTGGCGCTCGACCCGGGCGATGGCGGCAACGCTCTCACCAACGCACTCGCCGAGGTGGCCAAGATCCCGGTGCAGATCGTCACCCTGGCGGCGACTCCGCTCACCGCAGTGGCCGACCGCGGGCCGATCGAAGCCCTCGCCTCCCACGTCAACTCCGTCTCGAACACCGGCGGTGACGGCAAGGAGCGCATCGGCGTGGCCATGCTCGGCAAGGGGGTGACCGACACCACGGTGCTCAGCGGCGCCATGAGCATCAACCGCATGGTGATGGTGGCCCATCGCTCGGACCAGGACGCCGCGGCGGCCGTGGCCGGGGCCATCGGCGGGCAGGAGCCGCATATCTCGATGCTCCTGAAGTCGGTCGCGATCTCCCAGGACACCGAGTTCTCGGACTCCGAGATCGACGCCTTCAACACCGCACGGGTGAACTGGCTCACGGACCCGCTGCTGCTGCCGGGCAAGAGCATCCACCTGGGCGAGGGCTACACCCTGGGCAGCACCCAGCCCTACATCGACATCGTGCGCACCATCGACGACATCTCCTTCAAGCTCAAGGCGCGACTGATCCAGGTGATCGGCGAGCTGCGCATCAGCCGTTCGGGCCTGCGCTCGCTGGTCTCCTTGATGAGCTCGATCCTCGAGCCGCTGGTGGAGCGCGGCGTGATCGAAAGCTACGACATCTTCATTCCGGTGTTGGCCCTGCTCGACAAGAACCCGGCCACCCTCACCGCCGCCGAGCTCACCCAGATCAACAACGCCCAGAACGATCGTGTCGTCGCCGCCAGCGTGACGGTGGACTATGCCGGGGCGATCCACCGGCTGAACATCACCCTGAAGTTCGAGTAAGGAGATCGCACCATGGATTGGAACACACGGCTGGAAATCTCGGTGGGCAACAAGGTGATCTCGCCCATCGACAGCTTCACGCCCACCATCTCGGCGCCGAAAACGGTGCTGCACTCGATCGAGCAGGAGAACGTGGGCTTCGTGTATCAGCCCCGCGTTGCCACCTTCCAGATGCAAGTGCAGGCGATCGGCTCCTCGGTGGCCGAGCTGACCAAGATGGCCCTCGCCGGCACCAAATTCGACATCCAGGTGGCCGAGAAGCAGGGCACGGATTGGTCCTTCAAAAAGCTCCTGTTCCGCAACTGTGTGATCACTTCCGCCAACCCGTCGAACGTGGTGGTGAACGGCGCCCCGGTGGCCACCTTCAGCGGCTCCATCCTGGGCTTCGGCGGCGACAAGGACATCGAGCTCTAGGCGGCTCGAAGAAAAGGTTTAGAAAGTGGCCGGCTCGAATCAAGAGAATTTCGGCTTCCCGGTGATGGTCGGGTTGGTGCCGCTTTTCTGCGTCACCAGCTTCATCCTCGCCGAGGGCTACGAGAAGGTGGCGATTCCGGGCAGCTCGATCGTCCAGCTTACCCGGCCGTCGACCAAGAAGATCACCTTGAAGGCCACCCTACCCGGCCCCTGGCGGGCGTTCCGGCCAGCTCTCGAGGCCATGGCCTTGACCTCCCGGGCCCTCGCCGCGGGCACTGCACCGCTCCTGAAGTTCACCGGCCTGCCGGTGGTCACCAAGACGGTGGTGGCGGCCGACATGCAGATCACCAGCCTCACCTTCACCCAGGACAGCACCAACCGGGACACCCTGGTGGTGGACATCGTGCTCGAGCACGCGCCGCGCTCGCGGGTGACCGAGCTCATCGCCGAGGGGCTGGACCTCGCCCTGGGCGTGGCCTCGCCCATCCTTTCCTCCGCCGTGCCGGGATTCGCCGCGCTATGAGCTTCGCCCGCGCCCTGCCGGAAGGCCTGGAGTTCACGCCCCTGCCGGTCGACGGCCGCAACGGCTTGCCGCAGGCCTTTCCGTTCCGCTTCGACGGCGTCACCTACCACTTCCGGCTCTACCCCAACCTCTCGGCCGAGGAAGTGGCCGCCCAGCCGGAGCGCTGGGAGCTGCCGCTCGCAAGCGGCGGCCACCTGGTGGTGTCGGTGGAGCAGGAGGACCCGGGAGGGGGCCGCAGGCCACTGTTCTTGCGCAAGGTGTTGCCCGGGCTGGTGTACGAGGTGGGGCAGATCCTGCTCACCTTCCCGGACCAGACCCTCGCTCGCCTCAACCTGAACGGCCTCGGCGAGGCCGGCTCGAAGCTCTCGGGAGGCATCGCAAGGCGATGGGCCTGATCCTCCAGCACAAGCTCGAGCTCGTCCAGCCTTCGCTGTCGATCTCGAACAACATCTTCCGGGGCGAGTACATCCTGGACGCCGACATCAAGGTGGAGATGATCTGCGGCTACCCGGGCAGCGCGTTCGAGATCAAGGTACCGAACCTGCCCGAGAAGGAGGTCAAGAAGCTCGCCGAGGAGGCCGGCAAGAAACCCCTGCCGATCACCATCGGCCTTGGCTACATGGACTTCCCCTTCGAGACCGTGATGGAGGGGCTGGTCAAGGAAGTGGAAGCCGCGGTGGCGGAGAACAAGCTGGTGGTCACGCTCAAGGGAGGCGAGCGGGCCACCCAGCTGCTCACCGACAGCAAGGCCAAGCAGGATCTGGTGGCGGGCACCACCGCCTCGGCGGCGGTGACGCTTCTGATCGGCGACATCGAGGAGACGCCGGGTGCGGGCCCGCCGGGAATCGGTTCGGAGATCGACCCGGCGATCACCGAGAAGCTCCAGGAGCGGGTGAAGAAGGGCTCGCTGCTCGCCATGCTCGACGAACTGGCCCGGCTGCTCAACGTGGAACTCTTCGTGGTGGACGGCAAGGTGTGGCTGGGGCGGCCGGTGCTGCGGCGCACGGACTATCTGCCGCCCCCCTCCCTGCAGCCGGATGGCAACCTGGCAGGCTTCGAGCCGTTCAAGAAGAAGCTGCCCAAGGAGATCTCCGCCTTCCACCTGGAGCCCCTGCCGGCCGGCAGCGCCGAGGGTTTCCGCTTCAAGATCGCCGGCGATCCGAAGCTGCGCCCCGGCCATCCGGTGATCCCGCTGGTGGACGGCTACGGCCCCACCTCCGGGCTCAACTTCCGGGTGGTCTCGCTCAAGCACACCTACAACGCCACCGCGGGCTATCTCTGCGAGGGCATCGCCCTCAAGTACGAGACCGGCAACAACAACACCCGCCGCGAGGGCAAGGCGGTGCCCCGGCTCTGCGCCGGGGACATCGCCCAGCTGATGAGCGACCGCATCGACTCGGCGATCAAGCAGCGGCCGTTCGTGGAGATCGGCCAGGTGAAGGAGGCCTTCGCCGCGGCCGGCGGCGACCACCAGGCCCAGCGCGCCAACCTGTTCTACGGCCAGGAGGTGGGCAAGGAGATCCTGCCTGCCGAGCCGCAGCCCAGCGTGCGGGCCACCGTGCGGCAGGAAGAGAAGGAGCTGTTCAAGAACAAGCCCCTGCTGTCGCCCTTCGCCTGGCACAAATGCGGCCTCGTGGTGCCGGTGTACAAGGGCATGAAGGCGGTGCTGCTGCACAACCAGGGGCGCGCCGAGGACGCGATGGTGGCCGGCTTCACCTGGAGCGAGCAGCCGGCGATCGACCCGCCCTCGGCCCAGGCCGGGGACTGGTGGCTCTGTCTGCCGGCGGACTACGACGGCTCGGCTGCCCCCAGTGGCTCGACCAAGGCCACCAACGACCTGATCGCCTCGGACGGCAAGCGGGTGATCGAGGCGAAGGGGCTGAAGATCACCGTCGGCGCTTCGAAGCTCGGCACCGTGGGCAATCGCCCCGCCGAGGGGGGCGACGACGAGCTGCTGATCGAGCACGCCTCGGGCACCAAGATCCAGATCGACAGCTCCGGCAACGTGACTCTCGACGCCGGCTCCCACACCGTCACCGTCAAGGCCCAGAGCACTGAAATCCAGGGCGATACCACGGTGAAGGGCAACCTCTTCGTCACCGGCAATGTGGACATCGACTGAGGAGGCGGCCATGCCCAAGGTGATCACCCAGCAATCCACCCTGAAATGTGCCCACGGCGGCACCCTCACCCTCAGCGCCAGCCAGAGCAAGCTCAAGGTGGGCGGAGCGGCCGTGCTGGTGGCCGGCGATCTCGACGGCAAGTCGATCTCCGTCTGCCCCACGCCGACCACGCCACCCCCTCCCGGGCCGGTGAACAAGCCCTGCACCACGGTGGCGGGGGTGATCGCCGGCACCTCGGTGCGGCTCAAGGTGGGCGGCAAGGCGGTGCTGCTCGAAACCGTGGCCGGCACCACCGACGGCGTGCTCGCGAACGTGCCCGCCCAGCCGTGGAGCGTCACTTCCGCCAACCAATCGAAGCTCAGCACGGTGTAGCGCCATGGCCACCACCAAGCCCGATCCGCTCGGCACCAGCCTGGCCCTCGACAACGGCGATCTGCGACTCGCCGCAGGCGATCTCGCGCGGGTCTCCGGCCTGCCCAATCTGCACCGCGGGCTCTCGGCCCTGATCGAGACGCCCTTCGGCACGGACCTCTTCAACGTCGGCTACGGCTTCGATTTCTCGCAGGTGATCGAGCTGCCCCGGGGCCTGCCCGGAGGGTTGCGCCTGGAGAAGGAGCTCATCCGCCTCAACCTGGTGCGCACCCTGTCGATCGACGACCGGGTCACCGAGGTGCGCGAGGTGGTGTTCGACGACGAGCCGCGCTTCTTCGAGCTGGTCGAGGGCACGGACCCGACGACCGCCCGCGACGCCCACAAGCACCGCCGGGAGTGGCGGGTGGTAGTGGTGCTCGCGCTGATCAACGGCGACACGGCCAACCTCACCCTGACTGGACCGGGGATCTGACACCATGGCTGAATTCGGCATCACCGCCCAGGGCTTCGCCATCAAGACCGTCGACGTGCTGCTCGACGAAGCCGCCCAGCGCGCCCGGGCGATGTTCGGCAGCGACATCGATCTGCGCTCCTCGAGCACGCTACGCCAGGTGCTCAACCTCGCCGTCTTCGGCCAGGGCGAGCTGTGGAAACAGGCCGAGCGGCAGTTCTACGCCGGCTTCGTCGCGACTGCCACCGGCGAGGCTCTGGACCTGCTGGGCGACGGCCTGGCCGTGCCCCGGCGCAATCTCCTGGCCCGCGGCAAGGTGAAATTCACGCTCGCCGGCGAGGCTCCGGGGCGGCTCTACCAGATCCCCCTGGGTACGCTGCTGGAGACGGATCCACCGGTGCGCTCCTTCCGCACCCTGGCGCGGGCGACGCTTTCGGCCGACACCAAAGAGCAGACGGTGGAGGTGGAGGCGCTCGCCCGCGGCCCCCAGAGCAACGTTGCGGCCGCCGCCATCAAGCGGATCAATGCCGTCTACGCGCAGCGCCGCCTCTCCCTGGGCGCCGCCACGGTCACGCCCTCGAACGACGCCGCCTTCGCCGGCGGCGAGCTGCTCGAGGACGACGTCTCCTACCGCAATCTGCTGCTCGGCTTCCCGCGCACCATCTGGACCCTCGAGGCGGTGCGCCGGGCGGTGCGGGCGGTGGACGGCGTGCGCGACGTGCGCCTGCTCGACCCCTCGGGCGGGGTGGACGTTTCGGGCAGCCGGTTCAAGAACTTCGTCTTCTCCCAGCGCCGCTTCGGCAGCCAGCGCCTGCTCGGCTCGCCCTACCGCTTCCAGGTGCTGGTGGCCACCCAGCCGGGTTATCCGTGGGAAACCTTCGGCCCGGTGAGCGGCGTTCGCGACGAGGTGGAGAAGGCCATCGAGGCGGTGCGGCCGGTGTCGATCTTCCCCCAGCTGCGGCGGGCCAACCACATCCAGGTGGGCATCGGCGCGCGGGTGCTCACCGCCGCCGGCCACGACGGCGCCGGGGTGCTGGCGGCGATCAAGGACGCCCTCGAGGAGCGCATCAACGCCCTCGGCCTGGGCAGGAGCGTGCTGTTCTCGGACGTGCTCTACGACGCCAAGCGGATCGCCGGGGTGATCGACGTCACCGAGCTGCGCCTGCGCCGCTGCCCGCCCCTGCTCGACCGCGTGAGCTTCGGCCGCCACGGCCGCTTCCAGGGCGAGGTGATCGAGCTGCCGGTGGGCGAGAACCTGGACTTGAGTCCGGACGAGATCGCCGAGTTCCGGGTGGAGAGCGAGCTGATCGACCTCGAGGCGGGGGACCGATGAGCGCCCTGGCCGAGAAGCTCGCGGTCGAAAGCCTGGCCGAGCTCGCCACCCTGCCGTATCGCCGCGGTGCCGAGGTGCAGGCGATTGCCCTCGGGGCCGATGTGGGCGGCTGGACCACCGTGCCGGCCTACGACTTCCGCCAATACAAGGCCCGTTGGGGCGAGGACCCGCCGGCGCCGCGCTATCTGCTCGCCGCGACCTTCGACGTCGGGCCGGAGCCGCTCGCCCTGGAAGTGGAGCTCGACCGCGGCGGGCCGCTCCAGGTGGTGAGCCTCACCCTGCCGCCGCGCACCCCGGCCGGTCTCTCCTTCGCCGTGCCTCTGGCCGACGACGACGATGCCACCCTGCGCCTGCGCCGGCTGCGCGCGGCAAGCTTCACCTTGCCCGGCCCGGGTGCGCAGAGCTTCCGGCTGGTGGCCTTGCTGGGCAATCTCTCGAAGCTGCTGTGGGTGGTCGGGCGGGGGCAGGACGAACTCGCTGCCCTGCTCGGCTCGCTACCCGGCCAACGCCAGGTGCGCAACGCCCGGGGAGCGAGCCTCGACCTGCTGGGCCGAGACCTGCGTGTGCCGCGCTTCCCGGCCCGGGCCTACTCCTTCGACCCCGACACCCTCGCCCTCTACCACTTCGACGAGCACCCTGTGGCCGACGGCGCCCCCTTCGCGGACGAAACCAAGCGCTTCGGCCTGCCGGGCCATCCCGCCACCGCCCACGGCGCGGTCTCCGGCGGCCGCGGCAAGCTGGGCCGGGGCTTGAGCCTGCCGGGAGGCACCGGCAACGGCAGCGTGGAGATTCCCAGCCACGGAGATTTCGACCTGCCGGCGGGGACGTCGCGCACCGTGGAGCTCTTCGCCCGGGTGGACGGCGCCAGCGCCGTGCGGGTGCTGGTGGCCAAGGGCCAGCTCGACGCCGCCGGCGAACTGGCGGCAGACGGGTGGTCTTTGACCCTGGGCAGCTTCCGGGGCATCGCCAACAACCCGCGCTTCGCCGCCCGGGTGGCAGGCCAGAGCTTCGCCGCCTTCGCCGATCTCGACCTCGCCGACGGCCGCTTCCACCACCTGGCCGCGAGCCTGGACCGAGCCCGGGGGCGCCTGCGCCTCTACCTGGACGGGGAGCTCAAGGCCGAGAGCGCCTTCGCCCTGGGGGCGGTGGCCAACGCCCAGCCGGTGCGGGTGGGGAGGAGCAACCTGGGCCACGCGCTCTCGGGCATTCTCGACGAGCTGCGATTCTCCGCCCTCGCACGCAGCGAGTTCGCCCCCGTGCTGGGCGAGGGAGACGAAGCCTACCGGCGCCGGCTGGCGATCTTCGAGCGCTGGCTGCTGCCCTCGCCCAAGGAGCTGCTGGCGGCGCTCAACTCGGCGGTCGAGATCGCCGGCGATCCCGAGCCCCTGGTGCTGGTGGAGAAAGACCGCCCCCTCGCCCGCGCCCTCGCCACCACCCGGCTGGTGCCAGGGAGCCTGCCGGCGGGAACCGGCATCGACCTCGAAGGCAATGTGCGGGGCAGCGTGGAGGCCGCCTGCGGCCGGCCGGAGGACGAGCCCAAGCTGCCGCCGGAGCTGTTCTTCCGCCACGACGACGCCCGCGCCACCTACGCGAGCGAGGCCGGGCGCCGCATGCAGGCGCCGCTGGTGGCGGCCCTCGAGGAGCTGCTCGCGCGGCTGCCCGTGGGGCCGGACAAGCTGGCGATCGACGCCGCCTACGACCCCGAGGGCGAGGGCCTGCAGCGGGTGGGAAGGGCACTGTTCTGCCACCACCCCACCGTGGGCGCGGGCGAGCTCGCGGCGCTCGCCCATCGGGCCGGCTTCGGCTGGGTGGAGAACCGGGGCGCCAGGGTGTTCGCGGCGGTGGCGGCTGGCCATCGCCTCACCGTGGAGGTGGTGCCGCCGGCGCCGGCGGAGCAGCCCCCCGGCGGCGACCTCTTCACCGGCAAGCTGCTGGATCTGTCGGTAGGGCCGGTGGGGCTGCCGGCCGCGACCCGGCTCACCTGGAGGCTGGTGCGCTGCGGCAAGGGCCGGGCGCACTTCGAGGGGCATCCGGCCGACGCCGCCCTGCGCACGCCGATCGAGCGCCGCACCCGGCTGCGGCTGGTGGCGGATGGGCAGGGGGAGATCGTGGTCACGGTAGAGGGGCGGCTGGGCGGCACGACTTCGACCGGCGCCCGCACCTTCCGCATCGTGCCCCAGGACGTCGCCGACGGCGCCAGCCTGGCCGCGGACGGGGATGCCACCCTCACCGAGGAGGCCGCCGTGGGTACTCCGGAGAGCGGCTTCAACCCCGCCTTCCTGGTGCCGCCCACCTCGGCCGTCTCCTTCGCGCCCGATCCCAACGCCAAGAAGCTGAGCGTGGCCCTGGATCGCGCCCTCGAGCGGCTGGTCGGCTTGCTCGGCCTGCCGCCCGCCCAACTGACGGTGAACAAGGCCTTCGTGCCGGGGGATCCCGGCCTCCCCGGTGTGGCGCGGGCGCTGCGCCTGGTGCACGCCGCCGTGCCGCCGGGAGCCCTCGCCTCGCTCGCCCATCAATCCGGCTTCGGCTTCGTGAAGCGGCTGGGGGCGGAGGTCTACGCCTCGGTGCCGGCCGGCGACCCGCTCGAGATCGTGCAGGTGGCCGGCGGCGCGCCGCTGCCGGCGGAGATCGTGCTCGGCGTGCCGCTGAACCTCAAGATCCGCCAGGCGCCGCTGCCCGCGGGCACCCTCAACTGGAGCCTGGACGGGCTACCGCTCGGCCAGGGCAAGCTCTCGACCGTCTTGAGGCCCCAGACCACGTTCACGGCCCAGAAGGCCGGCCGCCTGGCCCTGACCGCCTTCCACCTGGGGGTGGACCCGGAGGCCACCTTCCCGTTCAGTTTCGAGGTACGGCTGAAGCCGGCCCTCGAGGGAGCGGGCACCGTGATCCCCAAGCCGGAGTACGACCTGCTGATGAACCTGCTCAACTATTTCCATCCTCTCGGCACCGAGGTTCTCACCCGCCGGCTGCGCGAGCACGTGGTGGAAGTGAAGGACAACCTGCTCTCCGCCTTCCCGGGCTACACCTATCCGGACTTTCGGATCTGACCTCGACGAGGGAACAAGCCATGGCCGATATCGTCTACAACCGGAACTTCACCCACGCTGACTGGATCGACAACGAAGACGTCGTCCAGGCCGAGGGAGAAAACGGCTTCAACGTGCGCTTCAAGGGCCTCCAGGACGAACTCGACAAGGTGAGCGCCACCTTCGCCGTGGCCGATTCCGAGGTGAAGAAAATCCAGCGCTTGCAGTTCCTGCAGGCGGTGGCCGGTGTCAACCTGCCGGCCGCCACCGCCTCGCCGGAGTTCGACGTCGAGATCTACAGCCGGGACACCTTGCCGCCCAACGTGGAAAAGGTTTATTCCGTGATCCTGTTCCCGGTGGCCGGGCCCACCAACATCCAGCACACCCTGCTCTATCGCAGCCTGCCGGCCAACAAGATGAAGGTCACCGTGCAGTTCTTCAATCCCGGCGCGGCGCAGGCCAGCTTCAACTTTCGCGTGCTGACGCTCGCGACGCAGGCATGAGGGGAGGTTTCATCATGCACTTCCGCAAGGTTTTCATCGTGGCCGGGCTGGGGCTCGCGCTGTCGGCGGCCGCCGCCGAGGCGAATATCCTGTTTCCCTCGACGTTCGACTCGAACCCGAGCGACGGTGCCTCCTGCTCGGGCGGCTTGCCCGGGCGGGATCAAGGCCGCAAGGGCCTGCTCTTCCATTTCAAGTACTTCGACGGCGGGGGCGTGACCGAAATCCCCGGTGGCTTCCCCTTGAACCTGGGGTCGGCGAGCGTGGCGCTCACGATCGGCGCCAACCCGCCGCTCAATTGCACCGCGGGCTCGGCCCCGGCAGCCGGCCAGTGCACCTTCCGCGCGGCCGACGGCCCCACCACCGGCAACGGCCTGGACTACGTGGAAGTGCTCTACAACGGCGACTTCGCCGCCAGCCAGCTGGTGAGCGTGCAAGTGGGAGGGGTGAAGTCCGCGATGGGCGAGACCCAGGACCCCAACCCCTCGAGCCTCACCTTCACCACCTGCGCCGCGGCACCCAGGAGCCCGATCGACATCGAGCTGGTGTTCGACAAATCCGGCAGCATGGGCTGGCCGGCGGTGCCGGCCGGTGCCACCACCCGCATGCAGGCTTTGAAGAGCGCCTCGCAGGTGCTGCTCGCCGTGGTTCAGGACCACGCCATGGTGGGCGACAAGATCGGTCTGGTCACCTTCAACGGCACGGCCGGCGTCACCAGCGGCTTCGTGGCCGCCCAGGATCCGGCGCCGATCACCACCCTCCAGGGCCAGATCAACGGCCTCTCGCCCGGTGGCTCGACCTCGATCGGCGACGGCCTTCGAGTGGCCAAGGTGAATGGCTTCGATACCGACGCCGGGCCCGCCAAGCGGGTGGTGCTGTTCTCCGACGGTGAGCAGAACACGCCGCCCAACGCGACGCCCGGCGGAGGCGGCGCGCTCGACGTGGGCGGCTCGCCCTATCCGCCGGAGATCGTGGTCTGCCCGGTGACCGCCGGCAACATGAGCGCGGTGGGCTTCTCGCTGCAGCAGAACATCGCCAACAGCCGCTGCAACGGCCGCAACGCCCACATCGAGGGCAACAACCAGACCTTCCTGGAAGCCGATCTGCAGACTCACTTCGCCCAGCTCGCCTCCACCACCATCTTCGGCGACAAGCTGGAGCCGGCGCGGGACCTGACCGGCACGCTGGCCCCTCTGGCCACCGCCACCGAGAGCTTCCGGGCCAACCCGGAGGACGTGAGCCTGTCGGTGATCCTCGGCTGGGAGGGCCGCGGGGCGGCCGAAGGGCGAGTGGTGTTTACCCTCGAGGCTCCGGATGGCACTGCGATCGATCTCGGCGGCCGCACCCGCTTCGGCACTCGCTTCAGCATCACCACGCTGCCCTTGCCGGTGATCCAGGGCGGCGTCACCGTGAAGACCCGCGGCGAATGGAAGCTCCACCTGGCGAGCGCCAACCTGCCCACCACGGCGAATTACCACCTGATCGTGCTGCTCGACAACCGCAGCCTGACCAGCGACTTCACTTCGCCGATCGCCGACCCCGGCACGGGCGAGGCGATCCCCCTGCGGGTTTCGCTCCGAGAGGGCGGGGCGCCGGTGACCGGTGCCACGGTGAAGGCCCTGGTGATCGGCCCCAAGGAAGGCCTGGGGGACATCCTCTCGAGCGCCTTCGGCGGCAACATCACGCCGCCGGCCCAGGACCCGGGCGCCAACCCCTTGGCGAACGGCAAGCTGCTGGCCCTGCAGAACGACGCCTCCTTCGCCGGCCGCTTCGGCGTGCGCAACCTGCCCGTGGTGACCCTGCGCGACGACGGCACCGGCGGCGACGCCACGGCCAACGACGGCCTCTACAGCGGCAGCTTCCAGGCCGCCGACGAGGAAGGGCACTACCACTTCTTCTACAGCGCCACTGGCAACGCGCCGGCCAACGGCGATTTCGAGCGCAGCTGGCATTCCTCGGTGTTCGTGCGGCCGAAGCCGGATCCCACCAACACCACTTTCCAGGTGCTGTCGATCGTGCCGGTGGCGGGCAGTCTCCGGGTGACGCTCTCGGCTCAGCCCAGGGATCGCTTCCGCAACCTGCTCGGCCCGGGCTACCTGGGGTCGCTCTCGATCCAGGTGGCCGGCGGCACGGTGGTCTCGCCCCTGGCCGACAAGCTCGACGGCAGCTACGAGATCAGCTACGACATTCCGAGCGGCTCGAACCCGGATGCCACGCTCGAAGTGCTGGGCAAGCCGGTGATCGTGCGGCCGTTGGGGAATCTGCCGGGAGGCTCGACGCTGCTGCCCCCGGGCTCGGGTGGGGGTGCGGGAGGCTGGCGGCTCTCGCTCCACCTCGGGCGCACCGATCCGCGGGGCCACCTCGGCACCTTCACGGACGGCGGCCCGAGCTTCGGGTTGGACCTCGAGAAGGCGGTGAACTCCCACTTCTCCTGCGAGCTCTACGGCGGGCAGGACCGCTTCGACACCAACCTGCTCGGCGGCTCGGACGTGAAGCTCTCGATGCTGACCCTGCGCGGCCGCTGGTACTTCCTGACCGGCAGCGTGCAGCCGTCGGTCTTCGCGGGCGCGGGGCTGTTCCACGAGAACGGCGGCAGCACCACCGGCGGGGTGGAGGTGGGCGCGGCGGTGGATTGGTGGCTGTGGCCGAATGTGGCCCTCGAGGCGAGCGCGGCGTTCCGCAACGCCGACGGCGGGAACCGCAAATACGGCCTGCTGCAGGCCGGGGCGCGGATCAAGCTGTAGGCCCGTCGCGGGCCAAGGGCAGGCACGGGGGCCTGGCCCTACGAAAACCCGGCCGCGCGAGATCCCGTGCGTGCGGCCCCTGTTGGCCGCTGCGGTACGAGGCCGAGGCGAGAGGGTGTAGGGGCGGCCCCCCGTGGCCGACCTCTTGGCCTGCCAAGAGGCTGGCACCTGGCGCGATCGGGGAAGGAGGCACGGTGTACCCCTACGACGAGGAAGAAGAGGTGGGCTTCGTTCCCGGCTTCGCAGTGGGCGGGGTGGTGCAGGAAACCGGCATCGCCCTGGTCCACGAGGGGGAATGGATCGTTCCCGCTCCGGGCTCGGCGGCCCAGATCGAGCCCGCCGCCCTGGGGGCAATGACCCAGGTGGAATACCACTTCCCGGTGGAGGTCGAGGTGCGCGGTGGGCTCTCCGAGGAAGACCACGTGGCCATCGAGCGCCGGATCTTCGGCGCCCTGAGCCAGGCCATGGAGCGGCTGGGCTAGTCGGCCTTTCGCCATGAGCCCGGTTCGCTGCGTGGTCCCCGTCACCGTGCGCCTTGCCGGGCGCACCGGCCCGAACGAGCTCCTGGCCCTCGAAGACGCCGTGGCGGGCCTGGTGGCCCGCCGGCTCCAGGAAGCCCGGGGCCAGCTCGCGGCGCGCATGCCAGAACTCGACCTCGCGCCGGAGCCCCTGCGCGGTCCCTGGATCGATACCCGCTTCGACGCTGCCGCTTCCGCCTACGCCGTTCCCTCCTACGAGGGCGGCGGCAAGCCCACGCCGGTGGCGGTGCAGAAGAAGGCCGCTCCGGCCAAGGTGGAAGGCAGCGTGCTGCGGGTGGAGGTGTACCTCGCCGAAGAGCTGGTGCTTGCCGTGCGCGATGGCAGCCGGGCGCCGCTTGTGTTCAAGCTGCTCTCGACCGGCCTGCCGGTGGGCACCAACTTCCACTGGGCCTTCCAGAGCGGCGGCCACGTGCTCGACACCGGCGCCAAGGGGCAGATCCTGATCCGCTTCCGCGGCCTCAAGGAGGATCTGGAAGCCTTCTCGACCCTGCTCACTCGCCTTACGCCCGCTCCCGGCGCCACCGTGGGCATGGTGCCGGCGCAGGTCTTCGAGAGCGCCATCCAGGGCGCCAGCCGCAACGCGGGCGGCGCGGCCGGCGGCACCGGG
>CALMKX010000309.1 GCA_937867335.1 uncultured Acidobacteriota bacterium | reverse complement strand
GAGCGGCGCCGGCTCGCTCGGCGGCCTCCAGGTCCGCGAAGAAGCGCGGCGCCCGCCGCACGTGGGTCACGGCCTCGAAGCCGGAAGCGATGCGGATCAGCGTGGGCTCGCTCCAGGCCCGGCCGAAGAAGGAGATCCCCACCGGCAGCCCGTGCGAGAAACCGGCAGGCAGGGTGATGCTCGGGTACCCGGCCACGGCCGCCGGCGAGGAGCTCGCACCCAGGAAGTGGTCGCCGTTGACCAGGTCGGTGGTCCAGGCCGGCGAGCCGGTGGGCGCCACCAGGGCGTCCAGGTTCTCCTGGTCCATGATCGCGTCGATGCCGTTCGCGCCGGCCAGGGCCCGGCCGCGGGGCAAGGCGTCCAGGTACTCCTGCTCGGAGAACGGGTCCGATTCCGCGAGGTCGAAGAACTCCTGCAGAAAGTAGCGCTGCTCTTCCTCGAAGTGCTCGTTGTTGAAGGCGATGGCGTCCGCGAGGGTGGCGATCGGCACGCCGGTGCGGGTGGCCAGGTAGGCGTTGAGGTCTCGTTTGAACTCGTAGACCAGCACGATCAGCTCGGCCGGGTCGTTCAGCAGCTCGTTGGCGGTGGGCAGGTCTGCCGGATCGACGATCACCGCGCCGGCGGCGCGCATGGCGTCGATCGCCTCCTCGAAGATGCCGTCGGTCTCCTCGCTGTAGCCGGTGAAGGTCTCCCGGGCCACGCCGATCCGCGCCCCGGCGAGGCCGTTGGAGTCGAGGAAGGGCGTGTAGTCGCTGTGGAAGCGCCCGGCCGAGGCTGCCGTGGCCGGGTCTCGCGGGTCGACGCCGGTCAGGGCCCCGAGCACGATGGCGGCGTCCGCCACGGTGCGGGCGTGGGGGCCCACCACGTCCTGGCTGTGGGAGATCGGCACCACGCCGGCCCGGCTGGTGAGGCCAAGGGTGGGCTTGATGCCCACCACTCCGTTCGCGCCCGCCGGGCAGACGATCGAGCCGTCGGTCTCGGTGGCGAGGGCCGCGACGCAGAAGTTGGCCGAAACCGCCGCTCCCGAGCCCGAACTCGAACCGCAGGGGTTGGTGTCCAGGATGTAGGGGTTCTTGGTCTGGCCGCCCTGGCCGCTCCAGCCGCTCGAGGAGTGGAAGGAGCGGATATTGGCCCACTCGGAGAGGTTCGCCTTGCCCAGGATCACCGCGCCCGCGGCTCGCAGCCGAGCCGCCACGGTGGCGTCCTGCGGCGCCGGGTCGCCCACCAGGGCGAGCGAGCCGGCGGTGGTCATCATCGCGTCGCCGGTGTCGATATTGCCCTTGAGCACCACCGGAATGCCGTGGAGCGGCCCCCGGGGGCCGCTGCGGCGGCGCTCGCGGTCCAGTTGGGAGGCGATGTCGCGGGCGTCCGGGTTGAGCTCCAGGATGGAGTTCACCCGCGCTCCGCGGCGGTCGATGTCGCGGATCCGGTGCAGGTACTGGTTGGTCAGCTGCAGGGAGGTAAGCCGGCCGGCCGCCATCGCCGCCTGCAGGCGGGCGATGGTGGTTTCCTCGAGGGGATCGCCACCGCGGCGCTCGACTAGCTCGCCGGTCTCGGCCGACGCCTCCCGCCCGGCCACCCCCGCAAGCGAGGCCCCGGCTCCCGCCAAGGCGAAGGAACGCAGGAAAGATCGCCGGGAGACCCCATCGAAAAGCGTTCGGAGACGGTGGAGAGCGGCTTCAGGGCTCGGCCTGGACAGGCGGCTGCGAGGCATCGCTAGACTCCTTTCACGAGGGCTGCACTCGCCGAGACGCACGCCCCTCCGGCACGGGCCGGAAGCCCCCAATAACGCGCTGTCCCCGTCGCGAGGCTGGAGCCTAAAGTACTCCCATAAGAGACCTTTGGCAAATGGCGGATGGACTGAGTTGCGCCACGCCGGCGGCGGGCCCAGGAGATTGCCGGGACTAGCCGTCGATCGCGAGCCAGCCGAGGTAAATGCTCGCCACGCGGTCGTCCACGAACTCGACTCGAATGAGGTGCTGGCCGCTCGGCTCCCGCGACTCGAGGTAGTCCCAGGCAGGGCTGCCAAGGCTGTGCGGCGCGCCGTAGAGCTCGAGCACCCGGTCTCGAGAGTCGCCCACCCGCAGACCGCGACGGGTGGCATGAGTCTGGGTGCGCAGCATGATGCCCGTGAGCTGGCCGTCCGGGGCGAAGGTGACCTGCAGATCCGGGTAGTTCCAGCGCGTGTAGAGGTACTCGGGCACGGTGGGATGCTGGATCTGCTCCACCGCCTGCGGTGGGCCGAGCTCGCGCTGCACGCGCTGCTGGCTCATGCTCGGCTTCACCCCGGCGACGGCGAAGTCTCGGCTCTTCAGGGGCTTCTGGCCGGCGCTCAGGCTGGCCGCCGCCAGCATCAGGGCCGCCGCCACCAAGAGGCTGCTACGAAGTTTCCGGCTCGCCACGGGCGCCCTTCCTCCGTGTGGTTCCCGCAGGGTTTGCGAGAGAAGTTGGTTCCGCCCTAGTTTGTACCACCAAGCGACTCGCTTTTGAAGGCCGAGGTGGCCGCGCGCTCGAGGAGGAAGCGTACGGTCCCGCTCTCGATCCCCGGGCCGTCAGAGCGGAAGCCCAGCTTCTCGAGCACCCGCAGGGAGGGTCGGTTGTCCGGCAGGGTGTGGGCCAGAACCACCCGCACCTCGTTGTGGCCGAAGGCCCAGTCGACCAAGGCCGCCACCGCCTCGGTGGCGAGGCCCCGCCCCTGAGCCGCGGGCACGACGCTGTAGCCCACCTCCACTTCCCCCTGGGGCGTGGGCAAGCCCTTGAACCCGGCCTCGCCCACCAGCGTCCGGGCCCTGGGCTCTCCGCTCAGGCAATACCACAGCCCCCAACCCTCGGCTCCGGGATGGGCGAGCAGATAGTCGTGGTACCAGCACAGGGCCTCGAGGTCGGCGAGAGGCGGTGGCCAATCCGGCGGCACCCTGGCCTGGAGCAGCCGGGCGAGCTGCTCTCCCCCGGCGAGCTCGGCCTGGCAATGTTCCACTCCCGCGGCCACCAGGGTGAGCCGCGGTGTCCCCAGCACTCGAGTTGCCGGCCGTTCTGCGGCCTCGCTCACGGCCGCGCCGCCGGAGCCACGGCCAGAATGCGCTCGATCTTGGCCGGCTCGTTGGGGAGCAGCCCCGCCGCAGGCAGCCGGGGCACCAGCCGCGCCCAGCGCGAGTCCGCCGCGAAGACCTGCCGGAAGATCGCCAGCGCCGCGTCCTCCCGGCCACCGGCGAAGAGCGTCACCGCTTGCCAGAAGGGTAGCTCGGCGACCTCCGGGGCGAGCTTCGCGGCCCGGCTGTAGTGCTCGAGGGCTCCGTCCACCTCGCCGCGGGCGAAGGCGTCGTCCCCCTGGTTCATCTCCTGGTAGGCCTGATGGAGCCCGAGCAGGCGGCGCAGCTCCACCAGGGGAGCGGGATGATCGTCTACCCGCAGGTCCACCAGGCGATCCTCCCAGCTCTTGCCGGTCGACTCGGCGCGCACGATCAAGAGCGCGGCGCTCTGCCGGCCGCGGATGTCGCCACCCTCGCCCTCGGCGGCTTCGAGTGCGGCCAGCAGGCGCTCGGCGAAGTCCCCCTTGGCGGCCTCGTAGGCCCGGGCCATCGCTCCCCACACGGTGGGCTTGTCCATCAGATTGGCTTGCACCGAATAGCCCTTGCCGCTCTGATGGCCGGCCGCGGGGATGCACTTGCCGCCGGTCCAGCTCGCGGCCCTGCCCTGGCGGTCCACCATTGCCACCTGGCGCACTTCCTTGCCGGGATCGGCGGCGAGCAGAGCGTCGAGGGCCTCCTGGGCGGACTTGCCCTGCTTCATCGCCGCCAGCCCGAGGGGGCCGTAGTCCAGGCGCACGAAGGATTGGGTGGCCACCGCTCCCACGCCGGCTTCGGCCCAGGGCACGGCCGTGCCCACCTGGAACCAGTGGCTCTGCACGGCCACGCCGAAGTTGCCGGTCTCCGGGTCCCGCGCGACGATCGAATAAGTGTGGGCCAGGGGCTCGGCCGACGCGGCCGAGGCCCCGATCAGCAACCAACAACAAAGGGCGGCTTTCATGCCGCCCATCTTAGCGCCGCCCGGGAGCGGGGCGGCCGCTCAAGAGCCGCTCGGGCCGGGGCGCCGGAGAACCCAGCGTAGCCCGCCGAGCAGCAGGAGCGCCCCGCCGAAAGCAGCCACGATGGTGGCGCCGGTGGGCAGATCGAGCACGAACGACAGGCCGACCCCCAGGGCCGAGACCACCGCCCCGAGGGACCAGCCGATGGCGAGCCGCACCGACAGCCGCTCCGAGAAAAGCATGGCCGCCACCGAAGGCACGATCAGAAAGCAGAACACCAGCAACACACCGGCGATGGCCACCGAGGAAGTGACCACGAAGCCGAAAGAGACATAGAACAGGAAATCCCAGAAGCGGATATTCCAGCCCCGGCGCTCGGCCTCCTCCTCGTTCATCGAGATCAACAGAAACCGCTCGCGAAAGCGGTAATGGAACAGGCCGACCAGCGCATAGAGAGCGGCCGTCTTGGAGAGCTCGAACCAGGTCACGGAGAGGATGTTGCCCACCAACATCTCTTTCAGATGCTCGGTTTCCTGGGTGGCCTTCGACATCACCAGGATCGCCACTGCCGCCGACACCGCATAGACGATACCGATCACCGCCTCCTGCGGAATGCGCGTCTTGCGGTGCACTCGCGAGAGAGCGAAGACCGCCGCTCCCAGGAAAGTGAACAGCAAGGAAATCAGATAGGCCCCTTCGGAGTGCAGGCCGAAACCCAACAAATAGGCCACGGTGGTGCCCAGGGCAGCGATCTGGGCCAGCGAGAGATCGACGAAGATCACACCCCGCTCCACCACATGCACGCCGAGGTAGGCGTGGATGCCGGTCAGGATCAGGCTGGCGACGAAGGCCGGCAGCAGCAGCTCGAAAAGGGTCATCCGCGTCCTTTCATGGCAGTGACGAACGCCTCGACGTTGTGATCGAAGAGGGAGAAATAATCCCTGATTTCCGGCAGGCCGCCCACGGAGGGATAGAACGGCACCACCACGGCGCCGGATTTCGCCGCGATGAAGTCCGGCGTCTTGCGATCGAAATAGGGCTCGACCAGGATCACCGGAATCTTCTCGGCCTCGATCTGCTGGATCACCTCGAGAGTGTGGGTCGGCGAGGGCGGGATGCCCGGTTTGGGCTCGATCTGGGCGGCCACCACGAGCTCGAAGCGACGCGCGAAGTTCGGCCAGGAATCGTGGAAGGTGACGATGCGCAAGCCCTTGAAGGGAGCCATCCGGCTCGTCCACACCTTCTCTTTCTCGTTCAGTCGGATCTCGAAGGCGGCGAGGTTGGTGGCGTAGTCCGAGCGGCCGGCCGGGTCGAGCTCGGTCAGCCGGGCGGCGATCGAGCGGGCGATCTGGCGGCCGTTCTCCGGGTCGATCCAGTAGTGGGGGTTGCCGTAGGGGTGCACATCGCCCATCGCCCGGGTGACCGGCTGGCTGGGCCGGCCGAGGATCTCGCAGCCTTCGGAAGCGTCCAGATAACCGCGGGAGCCCGGGCGAATCTTCTCGTTGCGGCTCTGATCGAGCATCGGCGGCAGATAGCCGATCTCGAGCTCGAGGCCGGCGACGATCAGGAGATCGGCTCTCGACAGCTGCAGGATGAACGAGGGCTTGGCATCCACGAAGTGGGGATCCTGGTAGCCCTTGGCCAGGGAGAGGGCGTCCACCCGCTCCCCGCCGATGGCGGTGGCGAGGGCGGCGAAGTCCTCGAGAGTCGAGACCACCCGCAGCTTCGCCTCGGCCCGCCCGGGGCCGCCGAACGCCGCGAGCAGGGCCAGGAGCAAGACCGGTGGCAGGGTTCGTCGAGTCATGGCTGCACCTCCCTAGAACGGATGGGCGCCGTGGGCGCCGATGGCGAATTGCAGCTGGAGCAAGCCTTCGAGGGCCGTGCCGTGCTGGGCGTAGAACCGGCGCCGGATTTCAGCTCGCAGCTGCGAGAACTCGGTGGGCGAGAAGGTGACGAGCAAGGCCTGGCCGCGGTCTACCCGCTCGGGTGCATCCACGGCATCGGCCAGTTCGTAGCGGGCCCCGACCGACCAGCGGCGGGCCAGCTGGTACTCGCCCGAGAGGAACCAGCCGAGGCGGTCGTCGCTGCCGCCCTCGCCGTGCCGGCGCGAGGCGATCAGCTCGCCGCGTACGATCGCCGAGCGGTAGAGGCCGGTGCGCAGCGGCTTCCAGCGCAACGTCAGGTCCAGCCCGGCCAGCGACGTGGAGGAGGTCTCAGTGATGCCGTTCGGCCCGTAGCCGTAGGAGAGGCCGACGTCGAGGTTGGTGGCTTCGGTGAGGTCGGCGAACAGCCGGTAGTGGCCGTTGTAGGCCAGGTCCTGGCGCCGCCGGGCCTCGAAAAGCCCCTCGGCATCGCCGCGGAAAACTTGCACGGTGGCCTCCGAGAAGAGGTTGCCGAGGGGAAGCAGGCGGGACACCGAAACGCCGGTGCCGATCCAGCCCTCCTCGCCGCCCAGCAGGTTCACCGTGGTCAGCGGCTCGTCCGGCCAGGGCAGCGTGTGGAGGTGGAGGCCGTTGATCTTGCCGAAGGCAGCCCGCTGCCGGCCCACTTTCACCAAGAGGTCGGCCGGCAGCTGGGTGAAGGTGAGGTAGCCCTCTTCGACGTCCACGCCCTCCTCACCGAAGGAGAGGAAGAAATCCGCTCGGGCATAAGGGTCCACCACCGCCTGCAGACCGAGTTCGGACTCGCGCAGGTCCGAGCTCGGCAGGCCTTCGATCGGCGTATGCCCGCCCACGGCCAGGAAGTTGCCGATCAGGGAGATGCTGGGGTTGAAGTAGTTGCCGCCCGCCGCCGTGGCCGGTGCTGCCGGCGGCGGGGGCTGGGGAGTGGCAGCCTGGGTGGCCTCCACCGGTGGCTGGCTGGAAAGCCGGCGCAGCTGCTCGCCCTGCTCGGCCACCTGAGCGCTCAGGGCTTCCACCTGGGCCGCCAGCTTCGCCACCAGAGCGGAGAGGGTGGCCACTTCGTCGTTGTCGGTGCCGGCTCGGCCGGGGGACGGTACCAAGAGCAGGGCCGCGAGGGCTCCTGCCGCGATCTGTGCTCGGTTCATCGCTCTCCTCCGGGGGCCCCCGCAGGGAGGCCGCCCGCACGCACGGTCTGTGATGGCTCGAGCCTCGCGGCCGGCCAGGGCTCAGCCGGCTGTGGGCGCGAGCTGCTCGAAAGCTCAGACGGAGAGGAGAACGGAGGGCGGCCCGCGTGGGCTGGACGACTCGAGAAGCCTCCCGGCTGGCTTGCTCTCGAGGAGGAGCACCAGAAGGGAGAGCCGCGGCGAGGCGATGAGCTGGCCGGGGCTTTCGCTCCCGAGACCGAGTCCGGAGGTCGAGCAAAGGCCGCAGTGGGCTTCGTCGTCGCCGGCTACGGGGCGTAGAGCGTGCAGCCGACGGGGCGCCTGGGAGTGGGCGGACTCGGCCGCTGCGCTCGCTGGCCCCTGTTCGCAGGCCAGCTGGGGCTTGGGCAGATGCTCGAGCGCGTGGATCGGCCACAGCGAGTGGGCCGCCACCAAGAGAGCCGCCAAGGTGGGGATGGCGGCGCGCCGGAGGAGAGGGTTGCTCAAGGCTCGGGGCTCGCGGCTCGGGCCGCGATGTGGCTAAAGAATGGCCTTTCGCGCTACAGCTCGTCAAGTCCTGCGAGAGCGAGGACCAAAAAAGTGCTTGCATCTCACGTAACGTAAGGTTCTAGGCTCATCCTCGTTGGCTCGCAACGGGCCGCGAGAGCAGGAGGCAAGACCATGGACAAGAGCCAGTGGCGAGTGGGAGAGCTGGCGAGCCGCACAGGCCTGACGGTGCGCACGCTCCACCACTACGATCAGATCGGGTTGTTGCGGCCGTCGCAGCGCACGATGGCCGGGCACCGCTTCTACGGCCGGGAGGACATCGCCCGGCTGCAGCAGATCCGCTCGTTGCGCCAGCTGGGACTCTCGCTCCAGGAGATCGCCGTCTGTCTCAAGCGTCCGGGAAGCTCGGCCAAAGACATCCTCGAGCTGCATCTGACTCGCCTGCAAGAGCAGATCCGGCTCCAACAACAACTGTGTCGACGCCTGGAGGCCCTGGCGGAGCGCTTCGGCGACTCCGAGGGTCCTTCGACCGACGACCTTCTGAAAACCATCGAGGTCATGACCATGTTCGAGAAGTACATCACTCCGGAGCAGATGGAGAAGCTGGACCGTCGCCGCGTCGAGCTCGGCGAAGAGGGCATCAAGGCGGCCGAGCAAGAGTGGCCGCAGCTGATCGCCGCCATGCGCGCGGAGATGGCCAAGGGCGAGCCGCCGAGCGAGCGCGCCCAGCAGCTGTCCCGGCGCTGGATGGAGCTGGTCTCCCAGTTCACCGGCGGCGACTCTGGGCTGGCCCAGAGCGTGAGGACCGCCTACGAGCAGGAGCCCGGTCTCGCCACCCAGTTCGGTCTCGACGGCCAGCTCTTCGCCTTCGTGGGCAAGGCCTACGCCGCCGCCAAGGCCGGTTCTTGAGAATTCTCCACGCCGCCCGGGCCAGCTCGCCTGGGCGGCGTGGCCTCACCGGCCCCGACTAGATCCACTGCGGAATCACCGTGCGCTCGCCGCCGGCATCGCCGGTGTTCACCGTGGCAGCGGGCTCGATCAGCAGCAGATGGCATTCCTTCTCGGCCACGGGCTTGTGCTCGACGCCGCGCGGCACCACATAGAGCTCACCCGGGCCGAGCACCACCGCCCCGTCCCGGAACTCGAGGGTCAGCTCTCCTTCGATCACCAGAAAGGCCTCGTCGGTTTCCGGGTGGGAATGCCACAGGAACTCGCCTTCCAGCTTGGCCACCTTGAAGTGGTAGTCGTTGAGCTGGGCGACGATCCGCGGCGAGTACTTCTCGTGGAACAGGGAGAGCTTCTGCCGCAGATTGATGGCCTGGTGGTCGCTCATGGCGAGGTCTCCGGAGGTAGCAGGGGCGGCTCGCGGTCTCCCGGTCGGGAAAGGAAGGCCGCGAGCAGGGCATTGAGGGTTGTGGCGAGGGTGATGGCGATCACCACGCCGTTGCCGAGAAACAGCCGTGCCACGGGAGGCAGGCCGTTGTACCAGTCCTTCTGCGCCGTCGCCGCGAGGGGCAAGGTGAGCGCCGCGATCAGCGAGATGGCGGTGGTCAAGAGATAGGTTTCATCGTGCTGGGCGCTCGCCAGGAGGCGCAGCCCGGTGACCGCGATCATGCCGCAGATCACCAGGAACACCGCCCCCACCACCGGCCTCGGGATCACCACCAGGAGCGCTCCGAGCTTGGGCGAGAGGCCGTAGAGCAGGAGCAACACGGCCGCCACCTGGATCACCCGCCGGCTGGCCACGCGGGTGGTGGCGATCACCCCGGTGTTCTGGGCGTAGGTGGTGAGCGGCAGGGCCCCCACCAGGGCACCGAGAGCGGAAGCGATGCCCTCCACCGTGACGCCGCGCCGCATATGCCGCACCCGATAGGCGATTCCGGAGACCGCGCAGGTGCCGGCGTAGTCGCCGATCGACTCGGCAATCGAGCCCACGTAGCCGAGGATCACCCCCAGGACCGCACCGCCGGCGAGCTCCCAGCCGAAACCCGGCCCGCCGAAGGCGAAGAGGCGAGGCAGGCCCAGCCACGGCGCCCGGGCCACCGCCGAGAGGTCAACGAGGCCGAGCAGGCTGCCGCCGCCGAGCCCGAAAATGAGCAGGCTGAGGAGGACGGCGCCGCGGGCCAGCAACCCGAGGCGATAGCGATGGCCCACCACCACCAGGAGCACGATCGCCAGCACCGCCACCGCCGCCAGGCCGAGCACACCGGGCTCTCGGACTGCGAACACCCAGCCACCCGCCACCCGGGCGAGCGACGCGCCGATGGTGAGCACCACGATGCCGCAGACGTAGGGCGGCAGGAAACGTCGCAAGGGCACGAGGAGACCGGTCGCCCCCACCAGGGTCTCGAAGAGGCCGCCCACGAAACTGGCCATCCACATCGCCGGTGCGCCGTAGATCGCGCCGGCGGTGGCCATCGCTCCGGTATCGGTTCCTGAAGGTCCCAGCACCGAGGGCAGGCGGTTGCCCCAGGTGGCGTTGGCGAAGGTGGCGAGCCCCATCACCGCCAGGCAGGCGGAGATCATGCTCGCGGCCTGCTCGGCGCTGTAGCCCACCGCTCCCGCCACCATCAACGGCAGCACATAGGGCGAAACGTCCACCAGGGTGTGCTGCCAGGCGTACAGCAGGGTCTCCGGCAGCGGCGGCACGTCCTCGATGCCGTAGTGCGGAGGCAGCACCGCGAGCTCTTCGGCCCACACCGGCTCCTCGCCTGCGAGCTCGGAAGCGAGCGGCCCGGCGGCCCTCCCTCCCGTTCGGCTCAAGGGCGCTCCAGGCGGATCCGTCGTTTCTCCGGCTCGGGATGCTGGCGATAGAGGATGGCGATGTGGCCGATCACCCCGGCTGCGCCACAGCCGAGTTTCCGTTCGACCTCGGCCACCTGTTCGGGCTCCGGCTTGCCGGCGAGAAAGCGCACCTTGATCAACTCGTGGTCGGCCAGAGCGCCGTCGATCTGGGTCAGCTGGGCGGCGGCTAGACCGGCCTTGCCGATCATCACCACGGGTTTGAGGCCGTGGGCGAGACCACGCAGCTGTTTCCTTTGGGCAGAGGAGAGGGAGGTCAAGCGAGGTCTCCGGGGGGTTGGGCCTTGACCGCCGGCACGCGCTCGAGCAGCCGGCCGAGGGTGGCCGCGGCGACTTCCTCGCTCACCACTCCGGCTGGCAGATAGGCGACCAGCAGGCCACGGTCGGTTCCAGGTTGGATCTTTACACGGTGGCTGTCGGTGATCGGCGTGCCGAACGGCCCCTCGGCGTCGGCGAGCAGGGGCTTGCCTTCGAGATCGAGGGGGCCGCGCATCGAGTCCAGCACCTCGCCGGCCCGGCCGGCGCGGAGCGCGAGCGGGGGCTTGACGGTGCCAGCGGCCATCACACAGCTCGGCACCAGGAGCTCGATCGACAGGGCGTTGTTGATCGCCACCAGGGGATGGATGGCCGGCAGGCTCTCCCCTTTGAGCACCCGTCGAGCCAGGGCTTCGGAGGAGGGGCGGTAGCGGCCAGGGTCGCAGCCGGCCGCTTTGAACAATCGGCGCATCGCCGCGACCGCCGCCTGCTCCGCCAGGCTCTCCAGCCGAACCTGGGCCGAGAGCCGGGCCTCGGCTTCCGCCAGCAGGGCGGCCGACTGGCTCTCGGCCTCCTCGCCCAGCACCACGAGCTCCACCCAGTAGAGCTCCCAGCCGGCGAGCTCTTTGCGAACCGCGACCACCCCGCCACTCATGCCCGGCCGCTCCCGCCCTTCTCCGCGAGCAGCTGGTGGATCACTCCCTCGAGCTCGGCCACCAGCTGAGTGAAGTGCTCGCCGGTACCCGGGCCCGCGAAGCCGGTGTGAATCTTCCGCACCTTGCCGTCGCGGCCGATGAAGAGGGTGGTGGGAAAGGCCACCACCGAGCTGAGCTCGGGCAGAGTCTTGGCCGCCTCGGCCTTGTCGCTGGTCCCGGCCAGCAGCAGGGTGTAGTCGATGCCGTGGCGGGAGGCGTAGCGCCTCACCATCTCGCGGTCGCGGGCCGGGTCTCCCGAGTACTCGTAGGCGAGCCCCACCACTTCCAGGCCCTGGGCGCGGAGCTCTCGGTACCAGCGGGCGAGAATCGGCGCCTCGTCGTTGCAGTTCGGGCACCAGGAGCCGAAGAGGGTGACCACCACCACCTTGCCGGCGAAACGGGGATCGCCGAGCCCCACGGGATGGCCTTCGAGGTCCGGGAACCGGAAGTGCAGCTTGCCGTCCTGGCTCTTGAGCCCCACCTGGCTCCAGGCGTCCGGCAGCACGATCTCCCCCTTCTGCACCGGGTGGGCTTTCCAGGTGGCATGGTACGTCTCGCGAGACCAGAAATCCCCCACCAGGGAACCGTCCGCCTGGAGCTTCGCCTGGAACAGGAAAGCGTGGGCGCCGTCGAAGGTGGAGAGGCGCAACAGGCCGTTCTGGTAGCTGCCCTCGAGGTAGCGGTAGTCGCCCGTGGGGGTGAGGAAGGTGCCGAGCACCCGGCCGTCCTTGCGCACCAGCTCGGCCTGGGCTGGGTCCGTGCTCGAATCGTCCTTGAACTCCGCAGCCCAGCTGCCGGTGATCTCCCCGGCGGGCGGCGCCTCGGCAGCCGACCCAGGCGCCGGTCCGAAGCGCCCCTGAGCACCTCGCCTCGCGGCGAAGGGCATCCGCGCGACCCCGCCCGGGATGGTCTTGGTCCAGGCGCCCTGCAGCTCCTGGCCATCCGGGGACAGGGAAGCCTCGATCCGCGAGTCGTACCAGTCGAAGGCGAGCACAGCTTGCCGGCCCTGGAGCTCGACTCGCGAGAACGGAGCCCGCTCCTCGCCGTTCAAGGCTGCTCCCTGGAGCTTGCCGTTCTGCTCCTGGATCTCCAGGCCGAAGGGCAGCTCGCCGCCCGGCGAAGTGAGCACCGCTCGCCAAATGCCTACCAGCGAGGGCGTTGAGGCCGGCGGGGAGGAACAGGCGACCAGCGCGAGGCTGGAAAGCAGCCACGGGACGAGACGAGCCGAGGGTTGGCGCAGCATGGCGCCATTCTACCTGCCGCGATGCCCGGCGAGAGACCCCGACCCTGGCCACGAGGCGCCCCTAGTGGCGTCGAGACCACTTCTTGCCACGATCTGCAAAATGTGGCACCATCCGGCCATGGCTGCCAAAGATGACACTCCCAACCAGCTCCAGCTCGGCCCTCAGGGCCGCTTGGTGATCCCGGCCGAAATGCGCCGCGAGCTCGGCTTCCAGCCCGGCGAGAGCCTGGTCGCCCGCATCGAGGGCGGCCGCCTGGTGCTCGAGAAGCCGGCGAGCGTGCTCTCTCGACTCAAGGCACGCTTCGCTTCCCTGCCGCAGGGCGTGAGCCTGGCCGACGAGCTGGTCGCCGAGCGCCGCGAGCAGGCTCGAGAGGAGGAGCCTTGAGCCGCGCTCCAGAGCCCGGGGCCTACCCTCCGATCCAGGCCCAGAGCTTTGAGATCCGGGATCGCTCCGTGGCCTTCGTGCTCGACGCCTCGGCTCTGCTCGCGATGCTCCAGGGCGAGCCGGGCGGCGGCTTCATCGAGATGGTGCTCGAGAACTCGGTGATCTCGGCGGTCAACTGGGGCGAGGTGGTCCAGAAGTCGATGGCGCGCGGTGTGGTGACCGACGGAATGCGCCGCGAGGTGCAGGCCCTGGGCCTCGACATCCAGCCTTTTCTCGCCACCGATGCGGAGCGCGCGGCCGAGCTCTGGTCCCTCACCCGCGCGGCGGGGCTGTCGCTGGGAGATCGCGCCTGCCTCGCGGTGGCGGCTCGGCTCGGCCTGCCGGCGCTGACCACCGATCGGGCCTGGCAGGGCATCGCGAAAGCCGTCGAGGTAGAGGTACAGTTGGTGCGCTGAGCCGAAGCTCGAGCCCCTCCGTCATGCCTCCAGCGCCCCGGAAACAAGCCCTCTACGCCCCCCTGAGCCGGGGCCGGGATCTACTCGTGGCAAGCACCGCCCTGGTCCTGCTGTCGCCTCTGCTCGCCGTACTCATCCTGCTGGTCCGGGTGGTCCTGGGCTCGCCGGCTCTCTTTCGGCAGCAGAGGATCGGCCTCGCAGATCGGCCGTTCGAGCTGGTGAAGCTGCGCACCATGAGCGACGAGCGCGACCACGCCGGAGAGCTCCTGCCCGATGCCGCACGACTCGGCCGCTTCGGCCGGCTGCTCCGAGCCTCGAGCCTGGACGAGCTGCCGACCCTGTGGAACGTGCTGCGGGGCGAGATGAGCCTGGTGGGCCCCCGCCCCCTCCTGCCCCGCTACTTGCCGCGGTACACGCCCGAGCAGCGCCGCCGCCACGAGGTGAAGCCGGGGATCACCGGTTGGGCGCAGATCCACGGCCGCAACGCCCTCTCCTGGGAGCAGAAATTCGCCCTCGACGTCTGGTACGTGGACCACCGCTCGCTCGGCCTCGACTTCAGGATCCTGCTCGCCACGGTGGGCCAGGTGGTGCGGGCGGCGGGCATCCGCCACGGCCAGGAGGCCACCATGCCGGAGTTCCTGGGCAAGGAAGGGGCGGTACCCGCAGGGAGAGACCATGCCCTCTCCTGAGCGGCTGCTGATCTTCGGCGCCAGTGGTCACGGCCGGGTGGTCGCCGAGGCCGCGGCTGCGGCTGGCCTCGCCCCCGCCGGCTGGGCGGACGACGACCCCGACC
>CALMKX010000308.1 GCA_937867335.1 uncultured Acidobacteriota bacterium | reverse complement strand
AGCGATAACCTCATTGGCGAAGGTTTCGCAGAGCGGGAAGATTGGCAAGGTGGTGAGCATCTTTGTTGTTCCTTGGTGGTTGGTGGGGGCCGGAGCGGGTGCCCCGGCCTCCTGGTGGTTAGTTGGGCTTGGCCTGGTTCTGGTTGAAGTCAGGCTCGGCGTTGAGGAAGGCGGCCATATCCATCTGGTGGATGCCCCGGGGGGCACCTTTGGCCTTCTTCTCCTTCTTGGGCGAGACGCTGATCGAGGTAACCCCCTCGGTATGGTCTTTTTGGAAATCCCAGAAGTCGTAGATGGTCGGCGTGCGCGTGTCGGATTCCTTGGTCACCAGCGGCGTAGTCAGCGTCTGCACGGGCTCTGCAGCCGGCGCGGCGTTCTCGTCGACGATGGTCAGGTCGTCGAGCGGGACGAGCAGGCAGTAACGGGCGTTGTCGACGACGATGTCGGCATAGCCTTCGTTGGAGATGGCAAGGATGATGCCCTGGCGGCCGTCGCGTATCTGCACATGTTGGCCCTGCTTGAAGTCGGTGACGAGCGGCGCTTCCCCCAGATCTCCGAGATGGGGAGCGAGGCGCGAGAGCTCGAAGATCACCAACTCGTGCCGCGGCACCTCGGCCCGCAGGCGGCGGGCGAGGTCCGCGTGCCAGAAGAGCCCGCTTTGAAGCGGCAGGCCGGCACCGAGGGCCGATGCGAGCCCGCGCAGCCTCTCGCCGGGTCCGCCGGGCGCGTAGAAGCGGACCTCGACGCCCGGCGGAGGCTCTGGCGGCGGGGCTCCGGCCGGGCGCTCGGGAACCAGCGCCGTCACGGTGTGCTTCTCGGCCAAGAGGCGGAACGTTTCCAGGCAGCGCAGTTGATCCCCCCGGCGGGGGGGCCAGGGGTAGCGGGGAGCGACGTAGAGCAGGCGGCTCAAACCAGGGTGAGCAGATGCCCGAGCTTCTGCCGCTTGGCTTCCAGGTAGCGGCGGGTCGACTCGGTGGGCGCCACCTCGATCGGCAGCCGGTCCACCACCTCGACACCCTGGCCGACGAGCGCCGCCGACTTGGCCGGGTTGTTGGTCATCAGCCGCACCCGCTCGACGCCCAGGGCCCGCAGGATCTGCGCCGCCATGCCGTAGTCCCGTTGATCGGCCCGGAAGCCCAGCCGCTCGTTGGCCTCCACCGTGTCGTGGCCCTGCTCCTGGAGCTCGTAGGCCTTGAGCTTGTTCACCAGGCCGATGCCGCGCCCTTCCTGGAGCAGATAGATCAAGACCCCGCGGCCGGCCTCGGCGATGCGGCCGAGGGCAAGCTCCAGCTGGTTGCCGCAATCGCAGCGCAGCGAGCCGAAAAGGTCGCCGGTGAGGCATTGGCTGTGGACCCGCACCAGCACCGGCTCGCCGCCCGCCACCTCGCCGTGCACCAGGGCCAGGTGCTCTTCGCCGGTGTAGAGGTGCTCGAAGGCCGCCAGCTGGAACTCGCCGTAGCGGGTGGGCAGCCGGGGGGCCGCCACCTGGCGTACCACCCTCTCGGTGCGCAGCCGGTGGCGCTGGAGATCCGCCACCTTGAGGATGCCGAGGCCGTGCTCCCGCGCCACCCGCGAGAGCTCGGGCAGCCGGGCCATGGTGCCGTCCTCGTTCATCACCTCGCAGATCACCCCGGCGGGAGTGAGGCCGGCGAGACGGGCGAGGTCCACTGCGGCTTCGGTCTGGCCGCCCCGCTCGAGCACGCCGCCCGGCCGCGCCCGCAGGGGGAAGATGTGCCCCGGCCGCAGCAGATCCTCCGGCCGAGTGGCGGGATCCACCGCCGCCAGGATGGTCGCCGCGCGGTCCGCCGCCGAGATGCCGGTGGTGGTGAGCCCGCGGGCTTCGATCGACACCGTGAAGGCGGTGCCGAAGCTCGAGGTGTTCTCGGCCACCATCAGCGGCAGCCGCAGCTGGTCGCAACGCTCAGCGGTGAGCGCCAGGCAGATCAGCCCACGGCCATGCCGGGCCATGAAATTGATCGCCTCCGGGGTGACCTTCTCGGCGGCGAGGGCCAGATCGCCCTCGTTCTCGCGATCCTCGTCGTCGACCAGGATCACCAGCTCGCCGCGCCGGAAGCGGGCGATCGCTTCTTCTACCGAGACGAAAGGCTCTTGGGATGGAAAGCTCATGTTGTTGGCAAGGTGCCGGCCCGCGAAGGCTCAGGAGGTTGAGGCGCGTGCAGGGTCCAGCCGCTCGCCCCAGAGTGTAGCCGCCGGCTCTCTCGGGACTCAAGAGGCCCCGGGCGGCGAAGCCTCAGAACGGGTTGCCCACCCAGAAGAACCAGGCGAAGCCGGGCTCGTCGTGCTCGCGGTCGAGCTTCCAGCCCACCTCCAGGCGCACCGGGCCGATCGGCGAGGCGTAGCGCACCCCCAGCCCCACGCCCAGCCGGGCATCCCGCGGGTCGATGTCTTGCCAGGAAGCCCAGACGTTGCCGGCGTCCAGGAACACCACGCCCCCCACTCCACCGGCCACCGGGAAGCGGTAGTCGAGGTTGCCGAGCAGCAAGCCGTTGCCCCCCACCGGGCCGTTGACCAGGGTCTTGCCCGGAACGCCCAACTCGTCGCGGTCGAAGGCACGGTGGGAGTTGGCCCCCCCGGCGAAGAAGCGCTCGGCGATCGACACCCGCGCGCTCGGCAACGAGTCCGGCAGGGTGGTGTCCACCTGCTCGGTGCGGAAGGGCTCGATACCCCCGATGCGCAGGCTGCCGGCGAGCACGCCGTGGCGCCCGAAGTTCCAGTACTGGGTCTCCTGGGCGAAGAGCTTCAGGAACTCTTCGTTGGCCGTGAGCAAGGGGAAGGCGTATTGGAGCTGCACCACCGTGGTGCCGCCGCGGGTCGGGTCGACCGGATCGTCGCGGCGGTCGATCAGGAGGTTCGGGATCAGGCTCGAGATGCGGATGTTCTGGTCTTCCCGCCGCAGGCCCTCGCCGGGAGTCGAGAGGCCGGCGTCGAGCCGGGTGCGTACCAGGCGGAAGTCGTAGATCAGGCCCAGGCGGCTGTGCTCCCCGAGCTCGCGCACCGCCTCCAGCCGCACGCCGGTCTTCCTCACCCGGAAGCTAGGCCGCTCTTCGTCCGAGGTGAAGAGGGCGTAGGAGAGCGGCACTCCCAGCCAGCCGGGATAGGGCTGGTCGAAGGTGAGCCGGGCGAGGCTGTTGCGCTGCGAGAAGCGGGCGGTCGCCCCCAGGGTATAGCCGCGGCCGAAGACGTTCGCCTGGGAGAACCCGAGGAGGCCCCGGAAGCCGTCTTCGGTGTCGTAGCCGAGGCCGTAGGCCACGCGGCGGGTCTTGCCCTCCTCGAGGCGCACCACCACATCGCGGGTGGTGGCGCCCGGGTCCGCCGGCGAGAGCGCGAGCTCGGCGCGGGAGAAGGCGCCCAGGCGATAGAGGTCGCGCTGGCCTTCGAGCAGGCGGGCCCGGCTCACCGGATCTCCCGGCGACAGGCCCACCACCCGGCGCACCAGCTCGGCGCGGGTGTGGCGGTTGCCGCGCACCACCACCCGGTCCACCAGCGTGCGCGGGCCCTCCAGGGCGCGGAAGGTCACCGTGGCGACCCGCGAGTCGGTGTCCCAGGAAACCTCCGAGGAGACCTGGGCGGAGCCGTAGCCGGCCTCTTCGTAGCGGGCCCGCAGCAGCCTCACGCTGTCCTCGAGCAGCAGCGGATGGAAGGGACCGCCGGAGCTGAGCAGCGACGCCGCCGCGAGGGAGCGCTCCAGCTGGGCCGGCGGCAGCACCGAGAAGCCCTCGAAGCGCAGCTCCCCCACCGTCTGCTGGGGCCCTTCGACGATCGGGAAGACCAATCCCAGCTCCGAGCCCTGCTCCACCACCCGCGGCACCTCCACCCGCGCCTGGCCGAAGCCGTGGAGGGTGTAGTAGGCCCGCAGATTGGTCAGGTCCGCGGCCACCACCTCGTCCACCAGATGGCCGCTGCCGAACGCCAGCAACCTTCTCGGCGAGCTCGCCACCAGGCTCTCGAGCGTTTCGGTGGGCACCAGCGCGTTGCCTTCGAAAGCGAGCGAGGTGAGCTGGTACTCGGGCCCCGGCACCACGGTCAAGGTGAGCTCGAGCTCGCCCGGTCGCCGCTCGGTGGTGGGCTCCACCCGCACGCGGTAATGGCCCTTCTCCTGGTAGTAGCGGCGAATCCGCGCCACCGCCTGGAGCACCAGGGCTTCGTCGTAGCCATCCGGCCCGAGGAAGGGCAGGAGGTCCTTCTTCTCGAGCTCGGCCTGGTCGGCTCCGCGCACCGCCACCACCACCCGCGGCCCGGGGCTCAGCGGGTAGGTGAGCGTCACGCGGTGCTTCTCCCGGTCCAGGCTCTCGGTGGGCTCGCCCACTCGGGCCAGGCGGTACCCTGCTTCGAGCAGCTTCTTGCGCAGGCGCTCGGCTCGCTCCCGGGCGTCCTTGGGCCGGTAGGGAGAGCCCGGCTTCAGGCCCAGCCAGGACACTAGCTGCTCGCGCGAAAGCCCGCCGAGATCGCCCTCGAGCTTCACCTCGGCCAGGCGGGTGAGGGGCCCGCTCGCCACCTGGTAGAGCACCTGGGCGCGGCGGCGGGCGGCGTCCGGATAGCCCACCGAGACGCGCACCTCGGCCTCGAGGTAGCCCTTCTCGCGGTAGAAATCCTGCAGGGCGTAGACCCCGGAGACCACCCTCTCCTCGGCGAACGGCAGGCCCAGCCCGCCGCCCACCAGCTCGAGCAGGCTGCGACGGGCGAGGCCCAGCTTGCCGGTCACCTTCACCTGATCGAGCACCACGTTGGCGCGCAGCACCACCACCGCCACCACGCCCTCGCCCTCGGGCCGCGAATAGACCTCCACCTGGCCGGGAATGCCTGTGGCATAGAGGTTGGTCAAGGTGCGGCGCACCGCTTCTTCGCTGAGCGGCTCGCCGACCGAGATGGACGTCAGCCGCCGCACTTCGGCGCGGTCGAGGTTGGCGATGTCGCTGCGCACTTCGATCGCCGTCACCAGCTTCGGCGCCGCCGGCTCCTGGGCACCGAGGGCCGCCGCGAGGGCGAGGCCAGCGAGCCCGCAGCACCAGCGAGAGAGGTGGCGGGAGGCCATCAGTAGCGGGTCTCCCAGCGCAGATCCATGGCGTATTGCTCGCCGTCCTTGATGCTGAACACCACGAGCAAGGTCTTGCCCACCCGCCATTCGGCTTCCACCAGGTCGTTGGCCTGGGCGGCGGCATCGCGCTGGTAGGTGACGAAGAGATCCCGGGTGATCTGCTTGCCGACGATGATCCGGGCGGCGTTGAGCTCACCCGAGGCCGAGCTGATCGGATCGATGCGCAGCTTGTCGAAGCCGAACAGGCCCTTCACTCTCGAGGTGATCGCCGAGGCGGCCTGGCCGGCCAGGAACTGCGAGGCGCCGGCATTGCTCGCCACCGGTTGGCCGTTGCTGCCGGCGGCGGCCGCCTGGGCGGTCTGCTCGAAGCTGCCGCCGGTAGCCAAGAGCGAGAGCACGTCGAGGTCCGGCAGGGGCGGGTCGGAGGAGAAGGAGGCGTTGAGGCGGTCCAGGGTGCCGGTCAGCGCCAGGCGCACGTCGTAGTCCCGCACCTCGGCGGTCGCCACCAGGTCCACCACCGGGTCGATCCGCTCCAGGCTGGCGAAGGTCAAGAGGCCGCGGTCCACCTGGTATTCGGTCTCGCCGTAGACCAGCGTGCCGCCGGGCAAGGCCTCCACCCGCCCCACCAGGACCGGCCGGGCGAGGGTGCCGCGCACCACCAGGTCCGTGGTCGCCCTGAGGTTGGCCAGGTTGTTGTCCACCACCAGGGCACCCGGGCCGTTCACCACCACGTTGAGCTGGGTATTGGCGTAGAGCGGGTCCGCCACGCCCATCTCCACCCGCTTGCGGCGCAGGAAGCCGCCCAGGAGCTCGAAGAGGTTGAGCTTCAAGTCCCGCAGATAGGCGGCCCGGGCGAGCTGCAGGCTGCCCCGCACCTCCTGGCCGGAGGGGGTGGGCGAGAGCGAAAGGTCGGCGTTGCCGTCGATCACCCAGCCGTCCGGGTAGCGCAGGTGGAGGTCGAGGGCCGTGGCCTGGAAGCGATAGTCCCCGGAGGGCAGCTTCACAGTGCCGCTGCCTCGCACCCGCCCGCCGGCGAAGCGGGCGTCCAGGGTGTCGAGCACCAGCTCGTCCGGGTAGATCAGGGCGAGGGCGTAAGTCTCGGTGAAGGAATGGGGGAAGTCCGGTATCACCACTTCCGCCCCCACCACATCCGCTTGGCCGTTGACCTCCGGCTCGGCCAGCGGCCCGTGAATGGTCGCCAGGGCGTTGAGCGTGCCGGTCGCCTGGAGCCCGCCCAGCCAGGGGCTCGCCCAGGCCGCGGGCAAAGTGGCCTGCACCTGGAGCCCGAGGGGCGTGCCGGTGGCAAAGCCGATCTTGCCGCCCAGGAAGAACTCCGCCTCCTCCCCGGGCTCGCCGAGGTAGAGCGAGCGCAAGGCGAGGCCGTCCGGCACGAGCTCGGCCCGTACCGGCTCGAGGTTCGCCAGGTGATGGCCGAGGTAGGAAACGTTGAGAGTGTCGAGCGTCAAGGCCACCCGGGCGTCCTGGAGCGCTCCGCTGACGCTCAGCACTCCCGCGAAGGAGCCGGCGAAGCCGGAAGGGGCGGCAGCCCCCGAGAAAGCCACCAGCTCGGCCAGGCGCTCGGAGCGCAGCTTCACGGCGAGCTCCGTGCGCTCGAGGGAAAACGGCCCCCCGCCTTCCACGGCCACCAGGGAGAGAAGCGAGCCGGCCAGCTCCAGCCGTTCGCCGTCCCAGCGGCCCTGGAGCTCGGAAGGGGCGAGCTCCAGCTCTCCCAGTCGGGCGCCGCTCACCCGCGTCGAGAGCTCGCCCTGGGGCCGCTCGAGGGTGCCGGCCAGATGGCCCGAGAGCGCCAGCGAGCCGCTCAGGCTCTCGCCGAGAACGTCGCTGAAAGGCGCTGCGGCGAGCGTCAGGGCCGGGGCTTCGAGGGAAAGGTCGATGGGATCGCCTTTGCCGAGGCCGACCTTGCCCTGGCCGTGGACCTCTCCGGCCGGGAACTGCAGCGAAGCGCGGGAGATCTGCGCCCGGCTGGGGTCGAAGTCGAGCTCGACGCTCGCTCTTCGAGCCTTGAGGCCCGCCACCTCGGCCGGAGCCACGCTCGCCTTCACCTGGCCGGTCAGGGCCGCGGTAGTGCCGCCCAGGTGGATCTCAGCAGTGGCGGGCCCGTCGAGAGGCAGCTCCAGAGGCAGAAGCGCCCGCACCTCGGCAAGCGGCCAGGCCTGGGCGTGGACGGTGAGATCCAGGGCTTCCTGGGCCGCGAAGGGCACCCGCCCCTCCACCTGGGCCCGCCCGCCGCCCCGTTCGAGCACCACCGCCAGGGACTCGACCGCCCGCTCGGAGATCTCCACGTGGCCGTGGGCGGCGTCCGCCGTGAAGCCCGGGCCGGAGGCCGGGGCCAGCTCGAGGTCCAGAGCCGCCCTCACCCCGGCCGGCGAGCCGAAGCCGAGGGTGGCCGCCAGCGTGCCCTGGCCCGTGGTCGGTAGCCAGGGCGGCGCTCCCTGGCTGCGGTCGATGGGAACCAGGGCGGCGAGAGGCCCGAGGTCCTGGGAGGCCACCCGCACGGCAAGCCCGCCGAGGCCGTCTTCCAGGCGCACATGGAGGCCGCTCACGGTGATCGCCTGGCCGGGCGAGGAGACGTCGATCGAATCCCCCAGCAGCAGGCCTTGAGCCACTCGCAGGGAAACCGGCCCGGAAACCTGGATCGGCTCGCTGCCCCGCGGGTCGCTCGCCACCTCGAGAGTGGCCTCGCCGTCGCCCGCGAAGGGCTCGGCGGGCAGGAAGCGGTAGGCCGCGCGCCCTTTGGCCCGCCCACCCAGGCCGATCGCCTCGAGGCCGAGGTTGCTGAAGATCGTGGCCACCGGCACCTCTTCGGCGTCGAGCGCCACTGCCACCTGGAGCGGCTGATCTTCGAAGTCCAGACGCACGTTGCCGGTCACCGGAGCGCCGTCGAAGCGGGCAGAGTCGAGGTCGAAACGCAGCTCCTTCGGGCCGCCGTGGGTGCGGAAGGAGACTTGCTCGAGGGCCCAGGGCTTCGAGGCGAGGGCCGGCGAGGTGCTCTGCGCCTCCAGGCTCCAGGTGCCCTGCTGCCAGCCGAAGCGCCCCGTGGCCTCCAGGGGGCCGCTCACCTCGCCGTGGGTGTAGCCGAGCTCGGTGAGCACCTCGGCGTCGGCGGTAGCCTTGAAGGAGAGGGCCAGTTGGTCTCCGCCGGCTGCCAGGTGGTAGCCGCCGGCAGCTTCGAGCGCGAGGGATTTGCCGGCAACGCGAGCGCGGCGGATCTCCACTCCCTGGGGGCCGGCGGCAAGCTCGGCGGAAAGCGCCATGGTGTAGGGCTTCGCGTCGGGCAGGGTGAGCTCCACCTCGCCCACCTGCAACTGGCCCTCGAAGCTCCCCTTCGGCGCCCCCTCCAGGCTCAGCTCGGCCTGGCGAGCTTCGAGGGAAAGCGGTATCTCGAGCTCGTTCAAGCCGAACCGGCCCTGCTCCACCAGGAGCGAACCCAGCTCCACCTCGAGGCTGCGCTTGCCAGAAGAGCCGGCCGGTAGGGCGGGCAGATTGGTGCTGCCGTCCGGGCGTACCTCGAGGTAGAGCTCCGGGCCTTTGAGCCAGATCCGCCCGAGCTCCAGCTTGGGGTGGGCGAAGCCGCTCAGGCTGGCCTCCACCCGCAGAAAAGGCAGGCGGGCGAGGGGCCGCTCTTCGGGGGTGGTGCCGGGAATCACCAGCTCCTTGACTTCGATACCGAGCGGGAAGAGCTGGAGGTCGACCGCACCGGCGCTCACCTTGCGGCCGGTGGCCTCGGAGAGGCGGGCTACCAGGAAGCCTTTCGCTCGCTCGTGGAAGGCGGCGCTGCCCAGGTAGAGGTAGAGGCCGCAGAGGCCGAGGGCGAGCAGAGCGAGCAGCCAGAGGAACGGCCGCAGCACGAAACGGCGGATTCGCCCGTGGCGGCGGCGCGGGGTTTCCGGCGGCGGCTCGCCGGCATCGAGCTGGGGCTCCGGCTTCTCGGGCGCGGCGCTCACGGCTCGGGAGGGAGAAGGGACTTCGAGTCCTCGAGACCTCCCCAGTGCAGCTTCTCGCGCAGATTGTCGTAGAAGCTACGGCGCCGCACCCGGACCAGCCGCACCCCGGAGCGGGCCCGGCTGATGCGCACCCGGTCGCCACGGTCGAGCGGCGTGCCCTCCCGGCCGTCGAGGCTCAGGAAGGTCTCTTCCGCCTGGCTCTCGAGGCGGATCTCGGCCCAGGCCGAATCCGGCATCACCAGGGGCCGTAGGGAGAGGGTGTGCGGGCAGATCGGCGTGATCACCATCACCGGCAGGGCCGGATCGATGATCGGCCCGCCGGCCGAGAGGTTGTAGGCGGTGGAACCAGTGGGCGTGGAGACGATCACGCCGTCGGCGCGAAAGCGGGAGATCACCCCGCCGGCATTGCTCAGGGTCACTTCGATGATGCGCGAGAGGGCGCTCTTGCTCACCACGGCGTCGTTGAGCACGCGGTAGTGCTCCACCTCGCCTCCCGGCCGCTCCACCCGCACCTCCAGGCAGGAGCGCTCCTCGAGGGCGAACTCGCCGTTGAACACCGCCACCAGGCTGGGGTAGAGCTCGCTTCGCGGCACTTCGGTCAAGAAGCCGAGGCGGCCGAGGTTCACCCCCAGGATGGGCGCCTGGCTGCCCAGGGCCCGGGCGGCCACCAGCAGCGTGCCGTCGCCGCCCAGGGCCACCACCAGGTCGTAGTCCTCGGCGGGGTCGATGCGGGTTCCGCCGTAGCCGGCGGCCGTCGCGCTGTCCGGGTCGAGGGCCGGCTCGAGGCCCCGCCTGGACAGCCAATCGGCCAACTCGAGGCCGGTAGCCACCGCCTGCGGGCTTTCCACCCGCGCCACCACCGCCACCCGGCTGATGCGGCTCAAGCGGGCTCCTCCCCGCCCGCGCCCCGGCGGAACAGGGCCAGGGCCTCGCGGTTGCCCCGCGCCCCGGCGATCGGCGAGTCCACCACGCCGAGGCACTCGAGGCCCAGCCCACAGAGGGCGCTCACCGTGTCGTCGATCACCTTGCGCCGTCGCTCCTCGTCGCGCAGCACGCCGCCCTTGCCCACCATGCCTCGCCCCGCCTCGAACTGAGGCTTGATCAAGGTAAGAAGATAACCTTCCTGGGCGAGAAAGGGCAGCAGGGCCGGCACTACCTTGGCCAGCGAGATGAAGGAAACGTCCGCGGTGATCAGCCGGTAGCGCTCCGGCAGCTCCTCCGGCGTGAGATAGCGGGCGTTCACCCGCTCGCGCACCACCACCCGCGGGTCGGCGCGCAGCCGAGCATCGAGCTGGCCATAGCCCACGTCCAGGGCCCAGACCTGCGCCGCTCCTCGCTGCAGCAGGCAATCCGTGAAACCGCCGGTGGAAGCGCCCACGTCCAGGCAGGTCCAGCCGGCCGGGTCCAGGGCGGGCTCGAGGGCGGCGAAGTGGTCCAGCGCGAAGGCCAGCTTGCGGCCCGCTCGGGACACGAACGGCTCCCGCTCCCCCGCCAGCTCCAGGGCCGCTTCCGGCGCCACCTGGGTGCCCGGTTTGTCGACGCGCTGGCCGTCCACCCACACCAGGCCGGCCATCACCGCCCGCCTCGCCTGCTCGCGGCTGGCATAGAGCCCTCGCGCCACCAGGAGCAGGTCCAGCCGCTCGCCGCTCAAGCCCGCCGCCCCGAAGCCGGCAGGGCGCCGGAGGCGAAGAACTGCCGCAGCCGGAAGTAGATGCCCTCGGCATCGAGGCCGAGGGCCCGGCGCAGCACCCGCTGCGAGCCGTGGGGCACCACCCGGTCCGGGATGCCCAGGCAGAGGGTCTCCACCCCTTCGAGGCCCATCTCCGAGACAGCCTCGAGCACCGCCCCCCCGAAGCCGCCGGCGAGCCCATGCTCTTCCACCGTGGCCACCTTGCCGCCGCTCGCCAGCTGGCTCGCCAGCAAGTCGCGGTCGAGCGGCTTGATGAAGCGGGCGTTCACCACCGTCAGCTCGAGCCCGCCCTGGGCCAGCCGCTCGGCTGCCGCCAGGGCCGGCCGCACCGTCACTCCGGCGGCCCATACCAGGCCGTCCTTGCCCCGGCGCAGCACCTCCGCCTTGCCCGGCGGCAGGGTGTGGAGATCGCGATCGAGCTTCACGCCAAAGCCCGGCCCGGCCGGGTAGCGGATGGCCACCGGATGGGTGAGCTCGAAGGCAGTGGTGAGCATGGCGGCGAGCTCGTTCTCGTCCATCGGCGCCGCCACCACCATGTTGGGCAGGGCCCGCAGATAGGTGAAGTCCAGCAGGCCATGCTGGCTCGCGCCGTCGGCGTCCACCAGGCCCGAGCGGTCGAGGGCGAAAACCACCGGCAGGTCCATCAGGCAGACGTCGTGGAAGATCTGGTCGAAGCCGCGCTGGAGGAAGGAGGAGTACACCGCCACCAGCGGCCGCAAGCCGTCGAGCGCCAGCCCGGCCGCCAGCGCCACCGTGTGCTGCTCGGCGATGCCGGTGTTCAAGAACCGCTTGGGCAGCTTCTCGGCGAAGGCCGCGAGGCCGGTGCCCTCCGGCATGGCGGCGGTGATGGCGACGATCCGCGAATCCCGCTCGGCCAGGCGCAGGGCAGTGCGCCCGAAGATCTCCGTGTACGTGGGCGGCTCCTGGGGCTCGCCCCGGGGGCCCTCGGCCGGGGTGGTGCCGCGGAACTCGGCCGGGCTGTCCTCCGCCGGCCGATAGCCCTTGCCCGCCTGGGTCACCACGTGGAGCAGCACCGGGCCGTCGATGCCCTGCGCTTCCTTGAGCGCCGCCAGCAGGGCCGGGAAAGCATGGCCGTTGATCGGCCCCAGGAAACGGAAGCCCAGCTCCTCGAAGAGGCTGCCGGGGGTGAACGTCTGCCGCAGCCCCTCTTCGATGCCCTTCACCACCTCGAGCATCTGCTCGCCCACCCCGGGCAGCTTCTGGATCACCCGCCGGATGTCGTCCTTCAGCTTGGCGTAGTGGCGACCGGCCATGATCTCTTTCAGGTAGCGGGTCATCGCCCCCACGCTCGGAGTGATCGCCATCGAGTTGTCGTTCAGCACCACGATCAGCCGCTTGCCCAGGTGACCGGCCTGGTTCATCGCCTCGAAGGCCATGCCGGCGGTCACCGCGCCGTCGCCGATCACCGCCACCACGTGGTGCTTCTCGCCCTTCAAGTCCCGGGCGATGGCGAGGCCCAGGGCCTCCGAGATCGAGGTGGAGGCATGGCCGGCCTCGGTGACGTCGTACTCGCTCTCCTGGCGGGAGAGGAAGCCCGAAAGGCCGCCGTAGGAGCGCATCGTGGCCATGCGGTCCCGCCGGCCGGTCAAGATCTTGTGGGCGTAGGTCTGGTGGCCGACGTCCCACACCAGACGGTCGTTGGGGGTGTCGAAGGCGTAGTGGAGGGCGACGGTGAGCTCGATCACTCCCAGATTCGAGGCCAGGTAGCCGCCGGTCTTCGCCACCACCTGCAACACTTCCTCGCGCAGCTCCTGGGCGAGCTTGGGCAGCTCGGAGGCTTTCAGCTTGCGCAGATCGCGCGGCGAATGGACCTGATCGAGGAGGCTCATGGCATTCGGCCGGGGCGCCGGGGAGGGCGGCCAGGGCCCGTCCACACGGGGCCCGAAGCCCGCCGGGCAGTATAGCAGCGGGAAAATGCTCAGCCCGGCGAGGGCGGCTCCGACACCGCCTGCTCGCCCGCGAGCACAAAGGGCAGCGCGAGCACGGCCAGCACCAGGCGCTGGACTTCGGTGTCTCCCCAGTTGTTCTCGAAGATCCCCGCCACGCTGAAGGCCAGAAGGGAGAGCACCACGCCCAGGTGGAGGTCCCCCCGCGGGCCGGCCCAGCCGCCCTCGGCACGGGCGCTGCGCACGGCCAGCACCCCGGCCGAGAAGAGCATCAGCAGGTAGGCCGCGAGGGCCGGCAAGCCGCGCTCGGCGGCTAGCTGGAGGTAGCTGTTGTGGAGATGGGGCACCGTGTAGCGGGGGGCCGTGGGCACCCGGTAGAGCGGGTAGCGCTCCTTCACCAGGTCCGGCCCGATGCCGAAGAGCGGCTGCTCGGCCACCATGGTGAGCCCGGCCTCGGCCATGCACAGGCGGTCGTAGTTGGACTCGTCCCGCATATCGCCGATCGAGAACAGCCGGTGCACCACCGGCACCGGCGCCAGCAGGAAGAACACCAGGCCGAGGGTGGGCAGGGCGAGCAGCGCCCGCGGCGCCTTGAGCACCAGGAGCACCACCAGTCCTAGGGCCAGGGCCACCCAGGCGCTGCGGGTCAGGCTGCCGATGATGGCCACGTTGATCAGCACCACCGCCAGCCACCGCCAGGCGCTCTTGCGCCCGCTCGGATGGGCCAGGCGGCCGATCAAGAGGAAGTCGATCACCAGCAGCACGCCGGAGAACGTCATGTAGTGCGAGAGCGGCCCGCGGATGCGGCGGTCCAGGTCTCCCCAGCCGAGCAGCAGCTGGCCGAGGCCGTTGGCGGCGATCGCCGCCCCCACCACCCCCAGCGCGTCCACCAGCCGCCGCACCTGCCTCTCGTTCTCCAAGAGCACCAGGGCGAGCACCAGGGTGGTGAGCGAGAAGAGCTCGGAGAGGGCGAATACGCTGCGCCCCGGCTCCGCCGAGGCCACGATCGCCGCCAGCAGCCACAGCACGTAGCCGGCGAGGCCCACCACCAGCGGGCGGCTGGCCCGCAGTGTCCACACGCGGCTCTTGAAGCTGCCCGCCGAGGCGAGCACGGAAAGCCCCAGCGCCACGTTCGAGAGCGCCAGGCTCCAGATGGTGAGCAGATGGGTGAAGAAGAGGCCGCGGCCCGCGCGGCGGAAGCGCCGCTGCCAGAGCTCCTGGGCTTCGGGGGTCATCGTTGAGCGAGAGGGTCGGCGCGCCGGCACGCGCGCTCGTGCGCCTAGCCCGAGCCGAGGGCGTCGGCCGGCAGGGCCTCGTCGACCAGCATGATCGGGATGTCGGAGACGATCGGGTACACCAGCCGGGACTCCCGGCAGAGCAGCCCCTGCTCCACCACCGGCTCTTCGTCGCGGAAGCTCTCGCGGTACTTCTCCACCAGCGAGCGGGCCAGCTCCTGGGGCAACGGCACCAGCTCGAGCGCCGCGCGCGTCTTGGGACAGACCAGAATCTCCAACAGCTCGGGATCGACCGCCATGGCGCGCCCTCCAGGGCCGGAGGTTAGCATGGGCCCGAAGCCGCCCCCAACGGGGCCCCGGCTGGGCGCGCCCGGCGGCCTCGGCTCTACTCGGCGCGCTGTGCCCCCACCACATAGACCTGCGCCTGGTCCACCCACTCGCAGGGAATCAGGGACTTCAGCGAGCGGCGCGTCACCAGGGCCTTGGGGTCCACCGCCACCACCAGGGTGTCTCCCACCTGCACCAGGTTCTTGAGGTTGCGGGCCTGGGCCTCCTGCAGGTAGGTCACCACCCGGCGGTCGCAGGTGCCGGGCGGGTCCGGCAGCGGCGGCAGGGTGAAGTGGGAGTGCTGCGGCGCTTCATGGCGAATGGGCACCGCCACCGGCGGCCAGGTGGTGCTGCCGCTCCAACCCGGGAAGAAGCCCGGCCGGGCCGTGCCCGGAATGGCCTGCTCGTCCGAGAGGTCGCCATCGCCGTTGGTGTCCACCCTGAGGTCCCCCTCGGCCACCGTGGCGCCCGGGCCGGGCTCGCTCGCCCACACACCCTGCATCTCGAAGACGATGGTGTCGGCCAGCGTCAAGTCCTTGTCCTTGTAGCGCTGGAAGCGGATCTCCACCGGCACCGCAAGCGAGCCGGAGAAGGTGCCGCCGTAGTCGCCCTCGCGCACCACGTGGATCGGCCGCTCCTCGCCGAGGTCCCGGGTGCGATGGGCGGTCACCGTCCACGGCCCGCCGTCGCAGCCCACGGCGGTGGCGTTCACGGTGGTGGTGGCCTTGAGACTCAAGGCCCAGAGCACCACTCCCACGTCTCCCTCGCCGCCGCTGAAGCAGAAGTCCTTGGTGCGCAGCACCACGGTATCGGTGTTGCCGAGGGGCGGCTCGGAGGCCAGCGGCGCGCCCTCGAAGGCGACCTCGAAGGGCTGCGAGTCCGGGCACAGGAAACCGGCCGGGATGAGGGCATGGGTGCCCGTGGAAGTGGTGCGCCAGAGGTCCGAGCCGGCGGGCAGGCAAACCTCATCCTGCGCCAGAGCCGGCACCCCACTCATCACGAGCAGGGCCAGGCAAGCCAAGACGAATCGACAAGTCCTCACGTTGGTTCTCTCCTCGGAGCAAGAGCACCCCCCACCCCGGAAGCCCCCGGCCCCCGGGCAGAAAGCGCTCGGTTGTACAGATTCCCTTCAGAACCCCGGCTCAGCCGGAAAAACTCATCCCACCAAAGCCATTCGCGACATGCCTAAAGTGTCGACATGTGGCTGTCTCTGCATGAGGAGTAGGGAGGGCGGGGGATTGCCCTGGAGGGGGGGATAGAGGTGAGGAGGGCTCCGGTGGAGCGCCAGCCGTGTTGGCCGGGCTCAACCGGGTGTCAGGCGATTAGCGTCAGGTGGCGCCTCGCCGAAACCACTCTTGCTTGTCTCTTGTGCCTGTTTCGCTCCTCCAGAGCCGAGCGTTCAACTGGAAGGCAGTGGGGAGCATGAGCGATCTCCTGCTGTCTTATGCATATCACGCTCTCACTCTCTCGAGCCCAGTGTGCCTATGTCGCAGCAAGCTCAGCGGGCACCGGCCCGGCGGGCGTTGAACTGCCTCTCCAACGCCTCCCTGGTTCCTTCTCCCCTGCTTTCGGTTCGCTTGCGCCATCGTGAGGGTAATGGCCACGCCTGGCCGAAGCTACTGCTCGGGCGGGCCTGGCTCACAGGTTGAGAACGGCCCGGTTCTCACTAACAAGATTATCGAGCTCACTCTTCCAGGCTGACCACTGTGCACAAACCTGCGCATACCGCCTCTGCTTCGCCCGCCAATAGAGCACGCCGGGAAACACATACAGGCAGCAGAGAAGAAGGAAGATGCCCCAGCTAAAATCCTGGGCGGGCGGTGTAGCATAGTCGTCCAGGCATGAGCTACCCAGCTCCTCAAGCCTGCCAACCAACGAGAAGTAGCTACTTTCGAGAGGCTTGATCGTATCCACCAGGCCAGGGAGGTTCTTGGCGCGGCGAAAATCCACAGTGCTGAATCGTTCCGTGGTCGTCACTGAGTAGAGGCTGTCAGAGTCGAAAGCACCCCCGCTCTCAAGATGTGACTCTTTGGATACCACCGTCGATGTCCCGAGCATTTCCCAAAAGAACAGCTGGTGCTGTTCAACGACCTTCTGCACCAAGTCAAAGTGGCACTTTACATGCTTCGACTCATAAGCCACAGCTCGGGAGGGTTCCATACAGTTCCTTTCCAGCCCCGCTGCCTTCCGCGAGGCCTCTTGTGGGCTGCTAGATTGTGAACACGTCCCGCAAGAAGAAGCCCAACTCTCGCTTGAGTGCCTGTTCATCGACGCGAAGCCCTGAGCCGGAGGACGTAGAGCGACCGCGATTCACTTACACATAGCTAGTCCGCGACTGATGATCTTGGCGGAGTCACCAACCGTGAAGTAGCCGTTCGCGTCCTTGAGTGTTATGGTGTCTCGAGCATTCAGGTATCCTCGCTGTGCCGCACTGCCCATCGCTCTGCCATTGAGAGCGTATACTTTTCCATTCGAGAGCATCACGACGTTACTGCCAGGAGCATCACAGTACAGAAGCCCGGAGTCGACTGTGAACGGCCATTCGACTCCGTACTCGGCCTTTGTTATCTCGACTCCCTTGCTGAGAGGCTCTTCCGACATGGAATGTTTCCCTGGCTCAGAGCAACCAGCGACCGATAGAACAGCTAGGATAACGAATCGTTTGCAGGCCACAGATTGAACGTCCTGATTCTGAAGGCGCAACATTTCTCGACTGAGCTAACCGCCCAGCCTACCGGGGAATCTACTCACTACGGCCTACTGAAGCCACATCGTCATGGCAAGAACGTGAGCCAACAGCGCATAGCTAGCGCGCCTATCCAGGGGTTGACAGCCGTCATTTCGCCCGTAGCCTCAAGCCGAGTATCGGGGAGCTGCCGGGATCTACCCTGGGCCAACTAAGAAGCCTTCCCATCCAAGAAACGCGAGGAGCCACCTCAAGAGGGGCCACTTCCGCCCTCCGAGCCTCACCCTGGCCCATCCCGCCCGCGAGCACAACATGATGAGCGGGCCCGACTTCGGAGGCTATGCGCACGGCTCCGCAGCCAGTTGCGCGACGTCAGCCGCCTTCAAGTCCCTGCGCCGGTCGGGCGGGCCTGGCGGCTCGCTTGGCGGCTCGAGGCGAGCGCGGAGCCGAGCCACGTCTTCCTTGGTCGGTAGGGGCGGGAATTCTACTTAGCGGCCTGACTAGGCGCTACCCTCTCAGCCCCAGCGCGCCCGGCGCAACGAAGCGCCAGGCAACACGCTCTGCTCCTCTCGCGCGGGGCTCACCGCGGTGCTCCGAAGTACGCCTTGAAGCTCAGGACGCCACCGAGGATGAGCAGGGCCGGAAGGCTGCCGTAGAGAACCAGGGGATTCTGGGCTGCTGCGCGGCCAGCGATGGGCCTGGCTCTGCGGCCCAGGCGAACCCGGACTCAGCTTCAGCCCACCAGCGTGATGAGCACCGACCAGCGGCGGCAAGGAGGAGATCGACGTTCACCCAATCTGTGACGCCCAGGGCGATGAGCGTTGGGCCGAGCAGACCCGCGACTTGCCGAGAGTTCGCCCTCCGCGCCTCTGTGTTGCGTGTGCCGGCGAGGGATTCTTCGGCGGGCCGGGCAGCCAGCCCGAGCTGCGCCCGAACCGGCCTTCTGGCTCTTGACACACGTCCAGCCAGTCGGTAGGCTTCGCGGCACAAATGAAGCGTAAGTTATCCAGCGGGAGGTCAGCGAGAGCGCGTGAAACCGGCTCCAGCCCCGCGAGCCGAAACCCATAAGCGGGCACGACAGAGGGGCCAACCTCCGCCGTGCCCTAGCCCACACAAGAGGACGAAACTCATGCGTGGACCTGGCAGCAAGTCTACAACCATGCCGGAACCCACCGGCCCCCACGGCACCAGCCTCTCCTACAGCCTAACCGACCAGGGAAAAGCAGCCCTCGCCGCCTTCTTGCTCACAGGAACCGGCGCTGAGGCTCAAACCCTCGCGGCTGTGCAATCGAACGGCATCCGGCCGATCGACGCGTGGGAGACCGGCCAGGTCCCGCGCGGCGATCTCGAACTGCCGACGACGCTGTGGAACAATTCCGACGCCGCCGCCATCGGGGAGCTGACCGGGGAGGACCCGTGGGTCTTCGAACAGGGCGCGCGGCCTGGCTGGTTCGTGGCCTCCGACGGCGACCGCGTGGTTGGCGTGATCCAGGTGGCCGATGCCGGCGGCGGGCTGGCCCGCGTGCGCGTACCAGTCCTGGCCTCCGGGTATGGCGGGCGCGAACTGGAGCTGTGGATGCTCGACCGGGCCGCCACCTATGCCGAGACGAACGGCTACCACACGGCGGAAGTCGCCGCCCATGCTTCGCTGGAGAGCGTGCGCAAGGGCATGGAATCGCGCTTCTGGGTGCGGGACGGCGCGGCCTGGCGTCGCATCTTCTTCACGCCGAAGCCGGCCGGCGAAGCGGACTGGGATTAGCGCTCAGTCGACCAGGGGGAGCCTGACCACGAAGCGGGACCCGTTCCCCGGCACCGATTCGACTGAGATGCGGCCGCCGTGCGCTTCCGCGATCCAGCGCGCGATGGCGAGTCCCAGCCCGGTCCCACCGGCGGCGCGCGTGCGGGCGCTGTCGGCGCGGACGAAGCGGTCGAAGATTTTCGTCTGTTCGGCCGCCGGGATACCGGGGCCGTTGTCCGTCACCGAGACTTCGGCGGTCTTGCCGTGGGCCACGCAGCGGAGGCTCACTTTGCCGCCGGCGGGCGTGTACTTCAGCGCGTTGTCCAGCAGGATGGTGGCCAGCTGGCGGAGCCGGTGGCGGTCTCCGCTGACTTCCAGCGGTTCCGCGTCGACCGAAAGCTGGATGTGCCGGGCGGTGGCGAGCGCTTCCATGTCGCGCCCGAGGTCTTCGAGGACGGCGCCCAGCGGCACCGCTTCGTGTTCCAGGTTCGCGGCCCCCTCATCGGCGCGCGCCAGCGTGAGCAGATCTTCGACCAGTTTGGTCATCGCCTCGGCTTCAGCGGTAATGGCGTCCACCTGATCCATGTTCTTGCCGATGGTCTGGTCCGGGTGGCGCTGGAGGATTTCGCCGTTGGCGCGGAGCACCGCGGCGACCCGGTCGGCGTCGATCGACCCGTCGAAGT
>CALMKX010000307.1 GCA_937867335.1 uncultured Acidobacteriota bacterium | reverse complement strand
ACTTTTAATCAGCGGGTCGGGGGTTCGACTCCCTCACGGCCTACCAGGTTTTGAAGCCCCTTCCGAAGACCTCCGCAACAGCCCGCAACTCCTTCTCTCTCTAGCACTTAGAACCCAAGTCCACCACCCCGAGAAGCCCCTCTTCAGGGCCTCTTTTGGGCACCGCTTTGCCTCCGTTTTTCGGCTCTCTTGGGGGGATGGGGTGTAGGGCGCTCGGCGCGCCGTAGCAGTCTCACTCTTGTCGCTGCTCCGGTCCTGCCCGGGTCCCTGGGGCTCGATTCGAGAAATCAGACCGGACCGCTGTTCTCTCGAGCCGAGGCCCGTTTGCTCGAGGCCTTCCTGCAGACTCTCGGCCTTCCCAGGATGAAAGTGACGCGTTTGATCTATGAGCTGCTCCGGCTCCTCGAAGCGGCTTACCGAGACTAATCGACACCTTGACAACAGCGCTCTGAATGCCAATACTCGTCAAACAAATATTGGATTGAAGCGCAGAAATAGATCGTCACCAGGAAGCCCGGTCGAACCGATCGCGTGCCGAGCTGGCGAGGATGTGAGCGTTGCCCGACTCCCTCTTCTTTCACAACATGGAGTTCCGTCGTTTCCGCCGGGCTGAAGACCTCGCCTCGGCAGGGGCGGCGGCTACCGAGCAGATCCAGGAGGCCCTGGCAGGCATCGCCCCGGTTCTTGAAGAGCAGGCCTTGGACGAGGGACAACTCAGGCTGGAGACCTCTCCCCGGCTCATACTGGCGGTTCCAGCTAGAGACCCGGACAGGACAGATGAGGGAGCCGGGTCGTGCTTGGTGGCGGTTCTCACCCGCACAGGCAGCCTCGAGCGGTTCACCCTGGATTTCGACTCCAGAGGACTTCGTTCTTCAGGAACCGTGGGCCTGCCGAGCCTTCGCCTGGCAGCCTTCACTCCGGACCAGGATCAGATCCTCGGCCTCTACTGCACCCGTAGCGCAACACCGTTCTCCACCGAGAGGGAGCTGATCTTGGTTTTGCGCCGGGAGGATGGAGGGCGCGTCTACTCCCTGGCGATCGATCAAGACGCGGCAGAGCTTCGCCCTCTGGGAGATCGCCTACCACCGTGGCTCGCCGTCTGCCCGATCGGAGTCCCGGTGGCCAGCGATATTTTTCAGAACCCACCGCCCCAGCCTCCACCAGCCGGAGCCACCTCAGCCGTCTGGCTGTCGGGTCGGCTCCACGCCGCGAGTCCTCTCGAGCGCCCCGATTGCCTGCGCGGAGAATTCCTTCACTGCCTCGGAGAGCATCTGGCCGTCTCACGCAAGGGCCAGACGCTCGAGATCCTCGACTCTGACGCCAGTGAAATTCTGGCGACCCGCCGGTTGCCAGACAAACCGGTCTGCTTGTGCCCCGTTCCAGCGGGCCCAGACGGCAGGGCACGGCTTCTGGTCGGCCATGAAACAGGAGTTCTCTCCGTCATGGTGGTCTTGCCGGCCGGCTCTCTCTCAGGAGTCTGGAACAAGCTGGTTACCCTCCTGCGCCAGAACGAGGGCCTGGATACCTTCCCGCGCCTCGCTCGTTGGGCTCAGGCCCAGCTGCTGGCTTTCCAAAGTCAGAAAGGGCCAGCCGAGCGGCAGCGCTCGGCCGTGCTGCTGCGAATTCTCGCAGAGTGCCTTCCAGCCGACCCGGCCGCCCGCCAGAATCAGTTCACCGAGGAACTAGCCCGACTCTTCCAGCAACCGCTCAGCCCCGAAGAGTTTCTCCCCGTGTTGCAGCCGTTGCGGAAGATCATCCGGGGTTGGCAAGAGGGCGAACCCGGGAGCTACGCCCAGGCCCTGGATCGCATCTACAGCCAGCTTCCCTATACCTTGCAGGAACTGGTGGACGTCGAGTTGGCGCGCCACGCTCTCGTGGCCAGCCGTTCGGAACGGCTTGACGCCCCTACCTCGATCATCTCGACTCAAGATGCTACCGCCTACCTAGAGCTCCTCGGCGACTGGCGGACCTCGAGAGAGGATCTCAAGGCCAAACCGCGCACAGAACCGATCGCCCTGCTCTCGATCCATACCGAAGAGTGGCTTCAAGCCTTCGTGCTGCACCGGGCGGTGCCATGTCCGGAGAGGGGTCCAGCCCGGGCGCGAGTTGCCCGAGCTGGCGAAGCCCTGCTGCTGCAGGGAGGGAGGCTCCTGGCTTTCCGGCCAGACAACCCGGCGGGCCTGGAGGATCTGACCCCGCCTGGCTGGTTCGAGCCCAGAGCGTTCGCAACGGTGGATCCGAGCGGCCAGAGCGGGAGCCCCGTTCTCATCCTGGGCGAGGAAGATCGGCTAGGCTGGGCCGACTTGCCAGCCGAAGGTGGCGCTCCCTCGCAAGTGGTCGCCTGGAACCTCGAAGCGGAAGGCCGCCTACGCCACGCGGTCCCGGCGGGCCAAGGCCGGCTTCTGGTGGTCTCGGAATCGGAAGGAAGCGAGGCGGCCTGGCCGCAGCTGCTCCTGCTGAGCTTTCGGGAACGACGAGTCCTGGCCCGAGGCTCTCTCCCATACCGATGCCCCAAGGAGCTCTGCCTGTTGGCAGCCGACTCGGAGACCTGGCTGCTAGTGGCAGACACCCGCGATGAAGAAGTGGGGCTTGTCCAGGTCCGGCTCACGGCTTCGTCGAGCCTCCAGGTCACCGTTACGGCCTCCAGAGCCGTGCGAGGGCGAATTCGCAGTATCGCCTGTGCCAGGAGCAAGGCCGAACCCGCCCGCGTCTTTGTCGGCACAGCGAACGGCTACATTTTCGGGCTTCAGCTCGAGCGGCAGGAGCCAGGATTCGATGTGGTCTGGCTTCATCGCTTGCTGGGAGCGGTAAGACATCTAGACGCCGCTCCTGATGAGAAGAGCCTTGGGGAGCTCCGGCCGAGGGCCGGGGCAGCAAGGAACTCTCAGAGCCCTTCGGGCGCAGAACAGCCTGCCTTGCTCGCCGTCGGCGGAGGCGGAGAGGCAGTAGTCCTTGATCACTCAGGCAGGGTGGTTTGGCTGGCTTGGGTGCCCGAGACCCTTCACGGCGCTTGTTTCCTGCGCCACTTGGATCTGAGCCATTTCTGCTTCAGCGACGTAGCCGGAACCGCCCGGCTCTTCCGGCGAACCGATCGCCCAAGCAGCTATGCGCAATGTCAGGAACTCGTGGCTCGAGTGCCCGAGGATCAGTGGCAGAAGGCCCGAACGGCCCGATTCGAGCTGGCGGAGGGCTTCCGACGCCTGGAGGAAGACCCACCCGACTCCTGGGCCAGGATCTCGGAACTTGGCACCCTGTCTGCCCGGCTCTGCCTGCTGCGCCGAGCCGGCGACGCCCTGGTAGAGGGGCAGGGAGGCCCGCCACTCCAGCAGACACTTCGCCGGCTGGTAGGAGGCTGCCGGCTCGATGAGCTGGTGGAGCTCGCCCGGTTCGCAGCGAGCGCTCCGAGGCCAGCTCGCCAGGATCTTCTGGAGCTCATCCTGCACGAATTGGCCTTCAGGCTTCAGGACGAAACTGTTCCGCTCGAGCCGGCACGGCAGCGAGCCGCCGAGCAACTGGTGGCTGAGTTGGCCCGAGGGCTCGGCAAGGGCATCCTCCAGCCGAAGTCCTTGATCGAGCTACTAGGTCGTCCCTGGCGCAAGCTCCCTCAGCCGGTGCGAGAGGACCTGTGGGTCCAGGCCAGCTTGCTCCTCACCGTGCGCGAAGGCAGAGCTTCAACTCCAGGTCTCCTCGAGTGGGCCGGCGAGGCGAGCTACTTGGGCCCGCGAGCCTTCCGAATCCTGCCGCTGCTGGTCGCCTCGGAAGATCGGAAAGCTGCAGTGGCCCTGGCCGAGGCAGTCGAGCGAGTGGGTCGCCCGGATTCCGCTCCCGTCGGGCTCGCGAACGAGCTGCGGCGCCTCTCCGTTGGCTCTGATCGCCCTGTTGCCGCCCTGGTGAGCCTGCTCGGCCTTGCGGCTTCCGGAGCCCCACCCGGCTGGCACGCTCTGGTCGAAGCGATCTTGCGCTGCAGGCGCCTAGAGCCCTCACCGGCTCTGCATCCGGGCCTCACTGCCGTCCTCGACTGGGCCCGAGGTTTCGAGCGTTTGGCGACTCCAGAGTTCTCCAATGCTCCAGTCGCCGAGCAGCTGGCCGATCTCGACAGCCTCCCCCAGCAGCCGACCCTGCCCGAGCCGAGCAAGGGGTTCGAATGGGCCAGTTGGGTGCGCGACTTGATCGCCCGACTTGCAAACCTCCTCGAACACGAGGTCGAGCTCTACCGCCGAGAGCTCCTCGGGCGGCAGTGGGTGCGCCTGGAGAACTTTCGATTCGAGCGCTTCGGCAGTCGCTTCGCCACCCTCAGGGCTCTGCTGATTCGGGATGGTGCCATCCGCAGTCTGGAAGCCAAGGTGACCCTCCGGCTCGTTCCCGGCCCGGGCTTTCACGGCTTGGACGGCGACCTGGAGGAAGTCTGGTCGTGGGATCGAGCCCCTGAGGAGCTCAGCTGGGTCGGAGTCCTGGGCCCACCGGGCAAATGGGTAGAGATCGAATGCACCACTGCCGTGACCGCGGGTGCGGCGGCAGATCCGGGGGCCTACCAACACCGGCATCTCTGGCGGGTCGGAGTGCCGGCCCCGGAAAGCCAGGCAGCCTCGAACCTGCTCGAACGAGTTCCGGCCCTTCGCGACGGGATTCTCGACCGCCTCCGTCATCTGCGGGAAGGCCTCCATCTGCTGGCGCTGGACTCTTCGCTCGGCGCCGAGAGGCTTGCCCTGGCCCTGCTCGAGCAAGGCACCGTCCTGGTGCAGCTCGATTCCGAGCTCGAAAACCTGGGGCCGGGGCGGCGGGACCCCAGCGGCCTGACAGCAGACTCGCTGCTACGGGCCCTGAGAGCTGAGCCGACCGGTTCCGGTGGCTGGAGGCTGCGGCCGGGTGCTGGACAACGGCGGGTGTTGGCCCACCCGGCCGAGGAGACGGCCGAGCGCCTGCTCCGCCCTGGGCTGGCTCCGGTGCTGGAGAGCCTGCGACGCTTGCTTCGAGGCTTGGAAGGAAGGCCCATCCTGTGGCTGGTGTCCACCGAGCTCGCTGGCCGGTTCCAGGCTCGGCTCGGCCCGGCCTGCACCCTCCATGCGCTCGGCAGCGTGGCACCGAGGCTCGACGCGCCGCTGGAAGAAGGTCGAGCGCTGGAGCTCGACCTCCAGCTTCAGGACTGGGTTCGCTCTGCTGGAACCCCGCGCTCGGCTGCCGAACAAGCTCTTGCCGTTTTCAACGGCAACCTGCGGCTGCTCTTGAGGTGGTTGGAACTCGCTCCCGAGAGTCGACCTGCTCCTCCGAAGTTCCTGGCATCCTCTCCCGCGGCCGAGGCGGCCATCCTCGAGGAGTTCGCCGGCCTCTCTCAGCGAGATCTGGCGGACTTGTTGGTAGCGCTCGAGAGTCGACTCACCTTGCCAGTACGACAACTTCGCCCAGGTCTGCTAGCCGACGAGTCTACGCGCTCCCGAACTCGTGCTGGTCCGCCCAAGCCGCTGACGGTCGTGGGAGAGGAACTCACCTCCGGAGCCATCTCGAACCTGCGCTCGGATCCTGGTCGCCATCTCGAGCTGCGGCTTCGCGGCTATCCCGTCGAGGGTCGTGGCGCGAGCCTGCCGGCTGCCCTACAACCTCTCTATATGGCCACCCGGCGACCGACCAACCTGGTTCGCCGCACTTACCGGCAGCTCGCCGAGCGTGGCCTGGTTGCGTTGGTTCAGGGCATCGCCCACGTTCGCCAGCCCTACCGCACCTGGTTGGAAGGTCAGCTCGCCAAGGACCCGTCGGGGCGCTCGTTTCTGGAAGCCCACGCCGGGGACCCGTTGCTGGACACGCTCTCGCTGCCCGAGATGGCAGCGGCAGGAGAGAGGCTGCGGGCTCTCTGCCCTCAGCTCAGCGAGCAGGGCGGCCAGTTGGCTCGGGAGCTTGGCCACGCCTTCGACGGAGAGCCGCGGAGCGCCCAGCTCGAGCAACTCCTCGGCCGGCTCTGCGGCCGCGTCGTGGAAACGCGGGGCCTCTCCCAATTCGACTGGGCCAGCAGGCTATCCCCGGAACAGGTTGAGCGCCTCCAGCAGGCCTTCGAGTTCTTCGCAGTCGAGCAGGGTGGCGGCTCCTCGACTCACTCTCTGGGATGGTGCAAGCTGAGCCGCCCGCCACTGCGGGCCTGGCTGCGAGAGCGCTTCGCGGCCACCAAAGGCCAGGTCCTGACACTCCTCGGCCCCGGGCTTCCCGAGGAAAGCGGTGACGAAGGTCCCGGCTTCTGCTGTCTCATCAGCCCGCGGCTCAAGGAGATCCTGATCGACGAGACACCCTCGGCGGCCTTCTGGCGCAGTGTTCGCAACCATGTGGGCCTGCACCGCTTCTCCCCCTTCGAGACCTCGAACGCCCTTCCGTTCAACAGCCCGGTCTTCGTTGGACGGGAGGAGGAGACGGCTCAGGTTCTCCGGGGCATCGACCATCGGACGTTCTTGATCCTGGGAGCTCGCCAGATCGGCAAGACCAGCCTGCTCCGGCACCTCTGGGGCCGAGTTTCGGCTGAAACTGGAAGAACGGCGCTCTATTTCGACTGCGCCGGTGTGGACTCGGCCGAGAAGTTCTGGAGCAAGCTGCGTGATGCGATCAAGGAGAAGGGTGTCCCCGTGCGCGATGGTGGGGCGCCGATAGAGGCCGTTGAACGCAACCTCCGAGCGTTGCCGCGCCCACTGTTGTTCCTGAATGAGATCGATGGCCTGTCGCTTGCCTGGCCCGAGGACTCGGGTCTGCTCGCCCGCTTGCGCGCCCTCTCCGAGGACGGTGCCTGTCAATACGTGATGACCGGCTACCACAGCGCTCATGGCGGAGTGCTCAACCCGCAACATCCCTTCTTCCACTGGGTGCAGGGCAAGACAGGTCGCAAGGCTCTGTTCCTGGGACCTCTCTCGGAGAAAGCGGCCTGGCAACTGGTCGGCAAGCTGGAAGAGCCACCGCTCGAGCTCAGCTGGGAGGACGAGGAAGCACGCCATCAAGGCTGCCTCACCCTCCTGGAGCTCACCTACGGCATCCCGATTCTCCTTCAGACCGCCTGTCAGAAACTGGTGGAACACCTCGACAGCGAACGGCGCCAGGTGATTCGCGCGAGAGACGTCTCGACCACGGCCTACTACCTGGGAGCCGGCATCGCCTGGGAGTACTTGCGAAGCTCCCGCCCTTCCCTGGATCCAGGAGCGCCGGACAGAACGCCCTCCAGAGCCGAGGTGGCGTGGGTAGACCTGGTTCTCGCCTCCGTCGTCGGCGACAAGTTCTTCTGGGCCGAGCCGTCACCGATTCAGGATCTGAGGCTCCGAGAGAAGGACTCGCGAGACTTCTCTTTCAAGGCTCTGGACCTCCAGGATGCCCTTCGCCGAGCTTTGAAAAGGATCCAGCTTCTCCCGGTCGACCTCGAGGTCCTCGACGAGCGCTTCTCGCAGAAGGCCTACGGGCGCCTACTGGACGTGCTCAGCCTGACTGTGTCCGTGGCTCCTCTCGGTACCGACCGATACTACTTTCCGGGCTTTCTCTATCCCCTCGAGCTGGACCGCTATCTCAAGCGCAGTCGCCAGAGCCTCGAGGGATACCTGGTGGACACCGCCGTTGAAGTGCTGGACGAGCTGCGCCCTCGCCCTCTCTCGGCATGAGCTAGCGGACAGGCCCTTGCCAAGTCGACTCCTGCCACCGAGACCCTAGCGGAGGATTGGACCCCGTGGATCATGATGGTCGCTTCTATGACGCCCAAGGCAAGCCATTCGAGCTAACCTGGCCAAACGACGGCTACCGGCTCGAGCCTGTTACCGTCGTGCCCGGACTCTTCAAGGTTCCTGCACCAGCCACGAGGGTCGTCTCCCGGCAGGAAATCCCTCCCGTGTTGGTGGTGGTCGCCGAACGCGGTGGCGGGATCAGCCACTTCGTACGCTGGTTGACGCAGCCAAAGCGAGCGGCCAGAGCTGTCAGCTCCAGACAAGCCCGGGCCAAGAAGCTCAACGACGGCGACCCTGGCTGGCGAATTCTCGAGCCTCAACAGGCGCGCCAGGCTCTGCTCGACTGGCGGCAAGCGAAGAAGCCGATCCGACTGGTGATGGACTGCACGATCCCGTGGGAAGTGCCCCATGCAGACGAGAAACTCTACTTGGCCGAGCTGGCTTCTATCGTAGAAGAAGAGGGATGGTCCCAGGAGTCCAAGCTGGTTTGTGTGACCCGCGACGTCCGGGCCCTGCGAAGCCGCTACCCCTACTCCGCCCTCATAGATCGCGGCCCCACCTGTCGACTTCCTCATTTCTCGACCCACGAACTGGAGAGGTGGCTGGCGGCTCTTCTTGAGAATCTCGAGAACGAAGGCCGGTCAACGCTGCACTCTCTGGTTCCGATAAGGGATGACGAGGCTTCAGACGTCCTGCCACGGAGCCTTCAAAGGCTGGTCGGCGGTCAACCCAGCCTTACGCATTTCTTGTTTCGGCTTCTCGAAGAAGGGGCTCGCCAGGGCCTGGCAGGGTCCTGGAATGACCTAATCGAGCATTCAGGCCGCTCTTTCCAGTACATGCGCCCACATATTGTGGATCGCTGGCAGGACGACCTCCGCCCTCTCCTGGAAGACGTCGGTCTTCGTCGGCGACTGGAGGCTTACACCCGGGACTTCACCCGTGGCGAACGAGACGGGGACTACGACCAGCACGACGTGGACCTCTTCCTGGCAGGCTGGGTGGGGCTCAACCCAGACCGTGAGTGGGGCATTCGCTCCACCTGCCACCAGGCCTGGGCCCGCGAGATCCTGAGAGGTTGAACCATGAAACGAACCGACAAGCTCTCCCAGGAACAAGCGCGAGCTTTTGACTCGCTTCGGGAGTTCTTGCATGGACCCAGACTCGCTTCGCCCACGTCCGATGGGCGGTTTCAAGGGCCCCTCGCAGCCGCCGTTGTCGGTTCGCGGGGCAGCGGCAAGTCCACCGTCCTCGGAGAGATCGAGAGGCTCATTGCGGCGCCCGCCGACGAGACCGGCGGACCGCGCATCTTCGTGACACGCCTGCTGGATGCCGCGACCGTACCGGAGGACCTCGGCCTCGGCGCTGCTACGTTGCGGCGCCTGTACGACTGCGCCAGCCGCTCGAGCGAGGAGCAGTCCCCGTGGCCGCCTCCCTCTACTTCCGGCCCCTGGTCCGCTGCGCCGGAGACCGGAGCCTTGCTCGGCCAGGAGCTGCGCCGGGCCTATGAGGACTGCGTGCAGCAGATCCTTGTGCAGGAGGAGTCCTACCGGGCTCTGGCCCAGGATCTTGCAATGAGCCCCCTGCACTACAGCAAGATGGTGCTGGACTCGGCCTACCAACGCGAGCAGATTCCGGCGCACCTCACTCGGCTGTTGGACGGCCTGGAACGAGCTCTGCCCGACAGCAAACCGAGGCCTAACAGATCGGAAAGGAAGAGTGTGGTTTTCACGGTGCTGATCGACGATCTCGATCTGGCGCCTCCGTCGAGCCTCCGCCGCTTCTTGAGAGCCCTGCTGGCTGACTATCGGGATGCTCGGCTGCGCTGGGTGCTGGGCTTCGATCGGGCTCATCTCCTGGACGTTCTTGCAGGCTCCCAGCGGGAGAGCTCGGATGTTGCCCTATTCCGGGGCGACCTCACCAACGCTCAAGCCCTCCTGAGCAAGGTGGTACCCAATCATCGGCAGCATGAGCTGCCGCGCTGGAACCATGCCCGCAGGCTGGAGTTCCGACCGCTGGCGCCGACTACACTCTCAGCACCTCAGGGACGAGAGGCGCCGACGCTCCGGGCGCTGCTCCAGAGCCGAAACCTCGGCGAGCTTCTTCCCCTGCTTCCTTCGAGCCTTCGCGGGCTGGAGGAGCTCCATGCCTGGCTCGACCCCCTGCAGGTACCGCAAGTGGACGAGGGATCCTCCGACGGGGCTCGCCAGATCCAGGATTACAAGGCCAGCGCGCTGGTGAAGATGGTTCGCATCGCCGGGGCTGATGGCTTGGCCGCCCGCCTCGAGGAGCGAGGAGTCGAGCAGTTCGCTGTGGGACTGCGCTTCAGAAGAGACTCGCTGCCTCCCCATGCCTGGCGAGCCCTCATCGCCAGCGCCCATGCAGAGGCTCCCTTGGCCGAGCTCCCGGAGCCCGATGGCTGGGACGGACAGTTCGAGCCGCTCTGCACCGAAGCCTTCCTGGAAAGCGTGCTGACCTTGGCGCTCGGCTCGGGGAGGTTGGACCCTTCTCGACTGCTCCGCCAACTTCCCTTCCTCGAGGAGCGGCTGCAGCGAGCCTGCTGTGAGCTGACTGTGCCAGAGAACGACTTGCGGCGCTACTTCACCCTCACGCAGGGTGGGGCCGGAGGCGTGACCTCTGCACTCCTCTGGCAGGAGTGGGCAGAGCGAGTCGACACGGACGGCTACTGGCGGGCAAGAATTGGTCCCCTTTCGTTCCTCGAGGCCCTCGACCAGCAACGGAGCCTCGAGCCGGCTCTCTTCCGGGTGCTCTCTCTGGGCTCTCTCGCACCGATCCAGCGCAATGGCCACGCCAACCCGACCGGCCCACGACCGAACACCGAGAAGCTTGGGCAGTGGCAGCTGCCCAAGAATTTTCGGGCCCTGCTCCGGCTCGTGGACGGCCTCGACCGAGCGCCATGGGCTGAACTCAGCAATGCCACCAATCTGTGGACACCGCTCGCTTTCACCCGCTGCTCGGCAGCCTTCACTCTGGCCGCCTTGGTGCCGGAACCTGCCGCCGCTGCACCGTCGCCGCCCAGCGAGAACCTTCTGCTTCGGGCGGCTTTCGATGGCGTTGCCAGCGATCTCCTCCGTTGCCCGGAGCCGGCTCTTCGCTCGGCCTTCAGCGAGGCTCTGGCCTGGTTCGCCCAGGTCTCGGGGCTAGCTGGCCCGTCCGGTGAGGTGGCAAGGACTCCCAGTGCTGCCGCGGAGTGGGAGCTAAGTAGCTCGCTCAGCGCTCTCTCGAGTTTGCCCTGGATTCAATCGCTCGCAGGCGAGGGGACCGAATGAGTTTGGGCACCTCACCTGAGCTCAACGCAGCTCGAGCCCTCCGCTTCCTGGATCCGGTGCTCTCCGAGCTTGCGGCCGCTTCTGATGTTTCCGAGGCGGAGGGCCTCGCCAGGGCCCTCCTCGACCGGGGCTTGTTGGACGAACCGAGAGTCGCGTCCGAGCTCTCGGCCGCGGTGGTGAAGCTGGATCCCAATCCCCTCGATGGCCTCTTCCGGTTGGCTCGGGATCTGGTGGAGATCAGAGGCGGCGTCCCGATCTGGCGCGAGGCCGTGGAATGGCACCTTGCCGGGCAGGACATCGACACGGATCTGCTGATCGCAGCCCGGCTCGCCTGGCAGGGCCCTCCGCCTCGGGGCGCCGGCTGTGCTCCAGCTCTCGCTTGGCCGAGCGTTCTCGGTTCGAATACGTTCCTGATCGAGCGGGTGCTCAGCCAAGAAGTGGCGGATACACACGTCCATCTCGGTGGCGCTCTGCCCGGGAGTTTCTACTGGCTCGCCGTGATGACAGGCTTCGCCCACCGCGAGCGAACACGCTACTGGTCGAATGAAGCCGAGCTCTGGCCGCGCCGCCTCGGCGAAGCCCGCGCTCATCGCAGCGACCTCGCTCAAACTCTCCTCGGAATTCCCCACCATCTCACCGCCGACATCGCCCCGGAGCCTGTCGGCCTCGGCGACCGTGAACCACCCGAGGCGTTTGTCGACCCGATACTCCACTGGCTGCTGCCTACGGCAGAGGATCGAAGTCGCTTCAACCCGGTTCTGGGTGAGCGGCTCCTGCTCTGGCAGGGCCTCTCTTCCTTCGTGCGAGCCCCGAGGGGTCTCCCCGAGTCGGGCCAATTCTTGGACTACCTGCGGGTACGCGGCAGCTTTCTCCGCCATCTCGCCTACGCGCCAGGTGTGCGCGGCCTGGCACGATTCCAAGCGGCCTTTCGGCTGCGCAATCTGCTCTTCGACGACCCTGTGCGCGGCGATCGCCGGACCGAGAGACGCCGGTTGCGGTCGGCGCGGCGGATGCTCGAGATCGAGCGTTTCCGCACACTCCATGCCTTGAGGTACCAGTTCTCCGACCCAACCGACGCGCCCTGGGCGCGGCAACGGAGCGCTGGAACGAGCCCGGATTGTGAAACAGCCAGCCAGAGCGCCGTGTCCGGTACCTCACCCCGCAACCAGCCGGCGCTCGACTCGCCCTGGCGACCAGCACGGCAGGTGGAGCTGCGGGTCTCCCCTGTCTTGTCCACGCTCCAGGCCCGGGTTCTCCGAGCCTACCTCCAGGGCTTGGCTGACTTCCTGCGGCAGGAGCGGGACACTCCTCTGCTTCGGCTGGGCTTGGTCTTTCACGTGTTGAGGGGCTCCGCTCGCGACCAAGTGAGGGACACCGCTCGCTGGCAGATTCAGGGAATTTACAGCCTGCTCGAATCCCTCCCAGACCTCCGCCCCTTCGTGGTCGGGATCGATGCCGCCGGCGAGGAGGTACTGACGCCTCCCAGAGACTTGGCGGAGAGCTTTCTCTGGCTTCGCGACCAAGTTCGCAGCCAACGTTCTCTCCCTGGCCACCCGCCCATTCACCTGCGTCGCACTCTCCACGCCGGGGAAGATTTCCGAGACTTGCTGACCGGGCTTCGCTTTATCGACGAAGCTGTCGATCTCCTCGAGCTCGAACCCGGAGAACGTCTGGGCCATGGCCTGGCCCTCGCCGTCCAGCCAGAGAGCTGGTACCGAGGTCGAGCCCACGTCTACCCTCAGGCAGGCGACCACGTCTTGGACCTGCTCTGGGCTCTTCGCCACCTCGAGCTACCCCGGCTTGACTTGGGGCAACCACCGGAACCAGCACTCGCCCATGGAGTGCGAGGCCGTCTGGAGTCCATCCTGGGAAGCCCGAGGATGCGACTGGTCACCCTCGACCTCCTCGCCAGTCTCACCTCAATCGAGGCCTACCCTTCGGAAAGACATGTTCTCGCCGCGGTCTGCTTCGATGTCGAAGGGCCCATTCCCGTGAAAGTCGATTCGGAGTACCAACGCCTGGCCCAGTACCTACGCCAGCGAGTGCGCGAGCAAGTGGAAAGAGCGGAAATCGTTCTCGAAGCCTGTCCGACCTCGAACCTCTTGATCGGGCGCTTTGGCAGCTACAGCGACCTGCCCTACCTCGAGTTCAATCGTTTCGGTTTCTCGGACGCTTCCAGCGATTCTCCGCAGGTACTCTTCTCGATCAATAGCGATGACCCAGGCATGTTTCAGACTACGGTGGCCAATGAGTATCGCCTGCTCGGCGAGGCTATGGTTCGTAGTGGCAAGAAGCGACGCGAGGTGTTGCGCTGGCTCGACGAAGCACGACGAATGGGGCTCGCCAGCATTTTCATTCCACCTTGGAGCCCTCCTTCTCGCGAGGAGCTACTAGCGAGCATCGATCATCTCACCCTGAGCGACAGGAAGCGGCAGTAGCTTGAACCAACCCGAGCCGAGAGCTCGAACCCAAGGAGGGGAGGAGTCGAACCGAGCCATGGCAGGATCAGAAGACATTGTCAAGGATACGTCCAGCAGTATCGGATCGATGCTCAGCCGAATCGGCGAGTTCTTCAACCTGTTCGACCTCTCCTTCTTCATTTCAGGCGCCGTAAGCTTCGCAGCACTCGCCTACTGGGGCTCCCGCCATCCGACGAACTTCCAGTTCCCATCTTCGACCTGGGTGCGAGCGCTCGCTACCATCCTGGCGTGCTACGTCTGCGGACTGATCTCTTTCTCAGCCGGCCGCGTGGCGAGCCGGCTCTGGCGCCGAACGTATTTCGCATCGACACTGAAAAGAGTTCTCGAAGAACACCAATGCACGGCGTACGTTCCGCGCTTCTACCTCGAGGACGCCAACAAGGAAGGTTTAGAAGGCGAGAAGCTCGAGTCCCAGATGGGCAAGCTCTACGATCGGCTCTGGGTTGACCTGCGCGAGTCGGCCTCACACCTTGGCTCTTTCTCGCTCCTCAGGCGCTACTGGGTGATGGCCGCTACGTACGACGGCTTGGCAGCTGCGTCTGTACTCTGGGCGTTGGTCGTTGCTACCGAGCCTCCGTTTGAAGGAACGGGGTTGGCCTTCTGGGGCCCGTTGGTCGCCTCTCTCAGCACAGCCGTCCTGGCCTACAGCCAAGGCCAGGACTTCTTCAAGACTCAGATCTTCGAGCTCGTGGCGACCCTAGCCGCGGCGAAGGAGCGTTTGATTCCCGAAGTGCCGTCTTGAAGGAGATGAGGCAAGGGCTCAGGTCGAGAACCGATCGACGCTGAGTCGGAGGCTGGCAGCCCGGGCTCCGCATTCTCTCGCCCATCCGCAGCTCCTCGTCCGGCCCCTTCCCATCCTGGCGCGGGTTGGTATGGTTTGCGGCGCTGCTACGTCGATTCGCCGAGTTCGGCAGCCGGGCCACCCTCGCCGCCCTCTATCGTTCGGAACGCAAGCCACGCCACGATTCCTTGGCCAAGGTCAACGAGCGCATGCAGGGCCACGGCCGGTAGGAGCGATCCGAGGGTCAGCACGACCACTGTGAGTGCGCCGCCAACGACGCCCGTCGCCAGGATGCCCTTGGCGCCTTGGTACGCATGTGCGGCTCCGAACACGACTACCGAGAAAAGAGCGGCGCCCCACAACCCAAACATCGGCTGAAAGGCCCAGATGAGATACCCGCGGAACACCAGCTCTTCACAAAATCCAGCCGAAAGCGATAGTGCCACCCACCAGCCGAGTTCAACTCTCCCATGCGGTGAGAGTCTTTCAACATTCGGGTTCGCCATCTTGATCCGCCGAGGGCGCTTGCTTCGCGCGAGTCGGGCAACGGTTCGGGCGCTGGTGATGGCGAGCGTCAGCACCAGACCGATGGACGTCCACAGCCGCCATCCGTGAGGCATGACAAGTCTGAGGTCCCTCCAGGATCGGCCTTCAAACAGCCAGAGCCCTGCTATGGCGGCAGCGAGCGTCCACAGGATGATGATCCAGCCCGACCAAAGCCACGTCCGCGCCCCACCTGGATCGCCTTGGGACCGTCGAAGGAACGTGGGCCACAGCACGAAGTAGTCAATCAACAGAAGGATCGCTACGAGCGCCAAGCAGAGTGAGTCGGCTGTGGTCATCGAGTTCCTCCTGAGGGACCCGAACTATCGGCTCTCCAGTCTCCGACACCGCGCTCTGGCAGCCCTGAGGACGGGCCTTCGTCGGTCAGCAACCTGAGTCTCTGCATACTGGGACGTGGC
>CALMKX010000306.1 GCA_937867335.1 uncultured Acidobacteriota bacterium | reverse complement strand
CGCTTCGCTCTCGGGCCCGGGCCCCGCCCCGGCCGGCGGCGCCGAGGCCGACACCAGGGGCGCCAGCAGGGGTTGGCGCTCGAGGGCCGGCGGGCATTGCAAGTCCGGATGCTGGCGGCTGTTGCCGGCGAAGCGCTCGAGGATCTGCAGCTTGAACTCGAGGCTGGTGTCCCCGCGCTGGGCCGCTCCGGCCACGAGAGGAGCCGTCTTCAGCGTGAACTCGCCATGGCCGTCTTGCTCGTAGGCGAACTCCGGATCCAGGCAGGCAGCGAAGTGGATCACCCTCTTCTCCGCCTCGGCGAGCCCACCGCCGGGCATCGGCAGGGCTCTCGTTCCGGCTCGGAAGGCACGGTGCTTGGCGTTCAGCTCCGCTGTGGGCTGGAGATAGCGCACTTTTTCCCCGTGAGCGGGCCGGGCCGCCGAGAGCAGCGCGCGGGTGATGGTGCCGGAGTGGCAACAGTCCGTGAAAAACGTGAAGTTCACGCCCGCGGGCAGCTTCGCGGTCAAGAGGGCGATGTCGTCGTCGAGCAGGAAGGCGCCGCTCTGGTAGTCGATCGGCACGAAGGCTTCGTCCAGGTGGTCGGCTTCGTCGCCGTTCAGATCGTCCAGCTGGGTGCCGTGGCCGGCGTACTGGAACACCAGCACATCCCCCGCCTGGGCCCCGGCCACCAGCCCTTCGAGGGAGGCGACCAGGCGCTCGCGGGTAGCCTCGCCGTCGAGCAGATAGCGCACCTCGAAGCCCACTCCGCTCAGGGCCTCGCCCCACATCTTGGCGTCGTTCACGCAGCCGGCGAGGGGCTGGCCAGGATATCGGTCGACGCCCACGCAGAGGGCCCGGCGGCCCCCGCCGGAGGGGTTCGGCGGTAGCGCCTTCTTGGAGCTCGCCGCTCGGCCGGCGAGGGCATCCGGGTCCGGCGCTTTGGCCGCCTTCTCCGGAAACGGAAAGGCCAGGCTGAGCCCGTCGCTCATCCCGAGAACGCGCCGGGCCACCGATTCCATGGTGGCGGCGTCGTTGTCGAAGTCGCCGTGGGCCGTCGCCAGGGTGAGCCTGGGGCTCTCACTCACCGGCGAGGGGGACCAATGCACCTCGCCCGTGGGAGCGACGAAGGCGGCCACCAGCTGGGGATCCCGCAGCACATCCTCCTGCAGCCCCACCAGCGGCGTCACCTCGCCTCCTTCGAAGGCCCGGGACACCAGATAGAGCAAGGACTTGCGGTAGATCCCGCCCACCGAATCGGCCTTCTCGTGCTGCTTGTCCATCGAGAAGAGCGCAAGCTTGCCGATCTTGCCTGCCTGCGCCAGCGGCAGGGTCTTCGCCTTGAACAGCTCCACCCGCGCGGCCGGCGCGAGCAGCGAGTAGGTGGCCACCGGCACGCTCAGCACTCCGGCCAGCAGAGAAAGGAAATGCGCGTGGAACACCGCGCCCGCACTGTGGCCCACGGCGTGGATCTCCAGGCTCTGGCCGTCGGCGAGGAACCTCGCCAGCCTCTCGGCGAAGAGGAAGGCTCCACCCCGCACGCCGTCGCCGAGATCCGGGCTGGAGCAGCGCTCGGCGTTGTCCTTCATGCGCCGCCAGGCCGCCCCGCCCAGGCCGGCGGTGAGGTGCTCGAAGGCCGGGTCCGTGGTGTGGTCGAAGAAGTCCCGGGTTCCGGGCTCGGCCAGGGCCCGCTGCTGGAAGCTCTCGAGGAAGCCGGTCTCCCACAGGAAGTAGAGCGGGTAGACGCCGAGCTGGAGCCACCAGCGGTGCACCGACAGGGCGTAGCGCAGGGCAGCCTTCTCGTTGTTGAGCCCGCCGTGGGCGTGGATCATCATTCGCGGTATGCGGCCCTGGCTCTCGGCCACCCGGCAGTAGGCCGGCAGGTGGAAGTCGAAGATCTCCTCGAGGTCCTCCACAAGGTCCGTGGTGAAGTCGCCGGACTGGGACAGGCGACCGTTGGTGAGGTTGATCACGTAGGGCTCGAGGGGAGCGAAGGGTGAGCCGGGCTTGGCGCCGCGGGAGCGGCTTCCGGTCGGATCCGCCTCGAGGCGGGCGGCTTCCGCGACGTCTGCGAGCGCGAGGTCACCGTCGAACTGGTCGTCCCGACCCCGGCCGACTACTGGGACCTGATGAGCGAGTGGGTGCCGGGTGTCGGCGCCGTGTTGCGTCGGTGCGGCATCGTGACCGCCGACAGGATCCGCTCCGCGGTCATCGCCGAGGCCGGCGACCACCGGCGCGACGGCATGGTCCGTGTGCCCGGCGTCGCCCGCTGCATCGCCGGAACCAGGTAACGCGCCGCCGTCTCGATGGCCACAGCGTCGGTGCAGCCGAAGCCGGGGCGCGGGTCCGTCGGGGTCACGGGCCTGCGACCGATGCGATCGGGCGAAGCTGCCGGCCAGTAGTGGCGGCCGCATCGCCAGTGACGACAGGATCCACTCCAGGTGCAGGGAGCTGCCAGGGGTTCAACACCCGGCGTCCACCCCACCGACGATGTTCGGCGATGGGCGCCGACGTTGCGGTGGCGACGTCGCGGTGGCGACCGCCGCGGCGACTCGGACCGAGAACGCCATGTCCGAGCTGGTCGCCGAGGGGCCACGGGCGCCGTCCGTTTGACCTGTCACCGGGGGACGATCTCCCGACCGCTCGAGATGTCCGTTGATGAAGGGCGGCGCCGTAGCCGAAGGCACCGAATCGGGTCAGCCCTCAGCGTTCGGGCGACCTCGATCGCACGTGCAAGGTGCGCACCTCAACCGCGAAGGTGTGCACCGGGTGCTACGTGGGACGACCGGATCCAGAAGGTCGCGCAGGGCCGGGTGCCTGCTTTGGGTGTCGAGGCCCGGGACCGCATAGCGACCAGTCCCCCCGTATCAGATGCCGGGACGCGGCCGACTGCGAACTCGGGGTCGGTCGGGATCGCGGGTTCGGAGCAATCGGTCAGCGCGTCTCCGGCGAAACGCCGGACTCCGACGGCGAGTCCTCCGACGCGGGAGACGGGCGGGGCCGGTTTTCGACCCACTCAACGGCGCGACGCCAGAGCACCGGGAACAATGGGTGGTCGAGCGGTGCGCCGGGGGCCAGTTCGTCGGCCAGGCCGGGGAACGGCGGTGAGGTCCGCCAGGGGCGCGGCCGGTGGACCATGTCGTCACCGAGGAACCGCACGCTCAGCACGCGCCGGCGGTTCGGCCCCTCCACGCCGCCGGAGCCGTGGACCGTCAGCATGTGGAAGAACACCGCATCTCCCGGCTCGAGCTCCCAGCCGATGATCCGCCACCGCTCCGGCTCGGCGTCGAACGCCGGGAGCTCGGCGAGCGACCCCTCCGGAAACCATGCGGCCTGCTGATCGAGGAACGTTCGGGGCATGTACCACGGGCCGCGGTGCGAGCCGGCGACGAAGTCGAGCGATGCCGAACGGGCGACGGGGTCGACCGGGCACCACATGCTCACGTTCATCGAGCCCTCGACGTTGTAGTAGGGCAGGTCCTGGTGCCATGGCGTGCGCTTGCGCGTGCCGGGCTCCTTGACCAGCACGTGGTCGTGGTAGAGCCGCACCACCGAGGCGCCCATCAGCTCCCCGGCGATCGCCGCCGCCGGCGACTCGCGGATGAACCGCTCCATCACGGCGATGCGCTGCCAGCTGCAGAAGTCCTCGACGAACGCCGCGTCGTCGGCCGCGCTCGCCCGCTTCGAGAACTCCGACAGCGACGCCAGGTTCTGCTCGATCGCCTCGCGGGCGAGGTCGATCTCGGCCGGCGAGAACGCACCCCGGACGCACACGGCGCCGTCGCGCAGGTAGTCGCCTTCGATTCGCATGTCAGCCCTCCGTCATCGGGATGCGCACGCCGCGCTCGGCAGCCACGGTGCTGGCCCGGTCGTACCCGGCGTCCACATGGCGGATCACCCCCATGCCGGGGTCGGTGGTGAGCACTCGTTCCAGCTTCTGGGCGGCGAGGTCGGTGCCGTCGGCGAGGGCCACCATGCCGGCGTGGATCGAGCGGCCGATGCCCACGCCGCCGCCGTGGTGGATGCTGACCCAGCTCGCCCCACTCGAGGTGTTGACGAGGGCGTTGAGCAGCGGCCAGTCGGCGATCGCATCCGAGCCGTCGGCCATCGCCTCGGTCTCCCGGTAGGGCGAGGCCACCGAACCGGAGTCGAGGTGGTCACGGCCGATGACGATCGGGGCCGACACCTTCCCGGTGCGGACGAGCTCGTTGAAGCGGGCGCCGAGGCGGGCCCGTTCGCCGTACCCCAGCCAGCAGATGCGTGCGGGCAACCCCTGGAAGGCGACCCGCTCGCCGGCGAGGTGGATCCAGCGGTGCAGCCCTTCGTCGTCCGGGAACTCCTCCAGCACCGCCTGATCGGTGACGGCGATGTCGGCCGGATCGCCCGACAGCGCCACCCAGCGGAACGGCCCCTTGCCCTCGCAGAACAGCGGGCGGATGTACGCGGGGAGGAATCCCGGGTAGTCGAAGGCCCGCTCGAACCCGCCGAGCTGCGCCTCGGTACGCAGGCTGTTGCCGTAATCGAACACCTCGGCGCCCCGGTCGAGATAGCCGACCATCGCCGCGCAGTGGGCGGCCATCGACGCCCGCGACCGGCGGATCAACTCCTGCGGGTCGGTGCGGGCCAGCTCGGCCGTCGCCTCCGGCGTGAGGTCGACCGGAACGTAGGAGAGCGGGTCGTGCGCGCTGGTCTGGTCGGTGACGATGTCGGCCGGGAAGTCGGCTTCCAGCAGCCGGGGCAGGAGTTCGGCGGCGTTGCCCACCAGACCGACCGACAGGGCCGTGCGCTGATCGCGGGCGGCGATGCAGCGGGCGATGGCGTCGTCGAGCGAGTCGGCGATCTCGTCGAGGTAGCGGGTCTCCAGGCGGCGGCCGACGCGCCACGGGTCGACGTCGATGCACAGCGCGACGCCGCCGTTCATCGTGACCGCCAGCGGCTGGGCGCCGCCCATGCCACCGAGGCCGGCGGTCAACGTGATCGTCCCGGCGAGCGTGCCGCCGTAGTTGCGCCGGGCGATCTCGGCGAAGCACTCGTAGGTGCCCTGCAGGATCCCCTGCGTGCCGATGTAGATCCACGAACCGGCCGTCATCTGGCCGTACATCGTGAGGCCCATCGCCTCGAGCCGCCGGAACTCGTCCCAGTTGCCCCACTGCGGGACGAGGTTGGAGTTGGCGAGCAGCACTCGCGGCGCCCACTCGTGGGTGCGGAACACCCCGACCGGCTTGCCGGACTGGACGAGCATCGTCTCGTCGTCGCCGAGCGTGCGCAGCGTGCGGACCATGGCGTCGAACGCATCCCAGGACCGTGCGGCGCGGCCGGTGCCGCCGTAGACGACGAGGTCGTCGGGCCGCTCGGCGACCTCCGGATCCAGGTTGTTCATCAACATCCGCATGGCGGCTTCCTGCGGCCAGTTGCGGCAGGTGAGCTCACTGCCGCGCGGGGCGCGGACGGGGCGCGGCTGCGCGACGTGGTGCAGGGGGGACAGGTCGGCCATGGCGGTCTCTGGAGTGCGGTGAAGGCGGCGGAAGTGCGGCTAGGGGTGGACTCTACTTGTCTAGACAAGCGCAGACAAGTACCATGCACCTCATGGTTTCCCCCGAGACGTCCGCCGCGGAGGTTGCGACCCTGGCGCCCTATGCCCGCGTGAAGGCCCACCTGAAGGAGGGTCTTGCGGCGGGGCGCTGGCCGCCGGCTCTCTTCGCGCC
>CALMKX010000305.1 GCA_937867335.1 uncultured Acidobacteriota bacterium | reverse complement strand
GGAGGTCAGACCCAGCGTGCTCCAGCCCTTCGCCGTGGCGGAGGTGGTGATGGAGTTGTTCGTGCCGGTCGCCGTGGCGTCGCTCGAGCTGCCCCAGATCGGGCCGGCGTTGATCGTGCCGCTGATGGTGACATCAGCCATCGCCGCTGGGGCGACGAATGCGCCTGCCAGGGCCAGAACGAGAAGCTTCTTGTTCATCTCATCTCCTGATTGATCGGGAATCGGTAGTAAGTGGGCGCGGCCTTCCGCACCTTCTTCGAGACGCGCTCGAGGCGCGCCCCCACTGATACCTCTCCACAGTGGAGGGGTGGGCGGATTGTGCCGACGCAGTGGACCCGGCACAAGGATTGTTGCAACCCGCGACCCCGAGTTTTTGAGGGAAGTGTTGTATCGGCGCAACAAAAATTCGATACCGCATGCGACATTGACCGAATTTCCAAAAACTGCGCCAAAAAAGAGAGTTACCCCCTGAACCTCGAGAAACTTCTAATATTGCGATGCACCATCCTCTGCGGTGAATGCAACAGTCCCCGATGTCTGGGCGGCGAGCGGCCGATCGAACGGCTGGTGCGGCCGTCCACAATCACGTAGCTCGCTCCCGTGCCGCGCAGGCCGATCTCCCGCTGGGGCCGCCGCGCCGGGGTGGAAAGCTCGCCGGTGGCCTCGGAGCGCAGCAGCTTGCCCTCGGCCAGGAGGTCGCCGAAGAGCGGCGCGAAACGCTCCAGGACCGGCCGATCCTCCACCGGGGACCACGGCTTCTCGGCGGCGCCGCACACCAGATGGGCCCGCGCCACCGGCTCGTTTTCGGGATCCACGATCAACGGCTCACAGGGCCGGCCGAGCAGCTGCTCTGGGTGGTCGAGGAAGTACTGGTCCAGGGCGTCCGGCAGGGCCACCAGGGCGGTCAGGGACTCGCGCTCCGCCCGCCCCACCCGCCCCGAGCGTTGCCAGGTGGCCATCATGCTGCCGGGAAAGCCCACCAGGATGCAGGCGTCGAGGCCGCCGATGTCGATGCCCATCTCGAGCGCCGAGGTGGAGATCACGCCGTCGAGCTCGCCGCTCGCAAGCCGCGCCTCGATCGCCCGCCGCTCCTCCGGCAGGAAGCCCGAACGGTAGCTCGCCACCCGCCGCGCGAGCTCGCGGTTCTGCCCGCGCAGCCAGGAGTACAGGAGCTCGGTGATGCGCCGGGCCTTGGTGAAGACGATGGTCTTCGCCCCCGAGGCGAGCAGGGTCTCGAGCAGCAGCAGGGTGGTGCTGTAGGGGCTCGCCTCCGGGCGCAGCAGAAGGAAATGGCGGCCCTCGCGCGGCGCGCCGGACTCCCCCACCCAGTGGAAGGCCCGGCCGGTCAAGGCCCGGGCGAATTCCGGGGCGTTGGCCGCGGTGGCCGAGGAAGCCACCAGCGAGGGCTCGCTGCCCACCGCCCGGGCCAGGCGCAGGAGGCGGGTGAGCACGTGGTGGAAGTGGCTGCCGAAGATGCCCCGGTAGGTGTGCAGCTCGTCGAGCACGATCCAGCGCAGGGCCGCGAGCCACGGCGCCCAGAGCTCCGGGTTGGCGATGATGCCGGCGTGGAGCATGTCCGGATTGGTGATCAGCACCCGCGGCAGCCGCTCGCGGATGCCCTGGCGCTCCTCGCGCGGCGTGTCGCCGTCGTAGATGGCGCACTCGGCCTCCCAGCCGGTCAGGCCGGCAGCGGCGGCCAGGGCCTGGAATTTGCCCCGCTGGTCCTGCCCCAGGGCCTTGAGCGGGAAGAGGAAAAGAGCCCGGCCCGGGCCTCCGGCGAGGGCCTCCTCGAGCACCGGCAGCTGGAAGATCAGGGACTTGCCCGAGGCCGTGGGGGTGGTCACCAGCACGTCCTCGCCGCGGCGGGCGGCCGCCAGCCCCTCGGCCTGGTGGCGCCACAGCCGGGAGACCCCCTGGCGGGCCAGGGCCTGGGCGAGGGCCGCTGGCAGGGGCGGCGAGAGCTCGCCGAAGCGCGCCTCCTGGCCCTCGAGATAGGCCGAGTGGAGGATCTGCGGCCCCAGGCGGGAGTGCGTCCGCAGGGCTTCCACCAGCCCCACCAGGTCTGCGGCCAGCGCCGTCATGGCCGGGCTCCGGGCCCGGGTACTGCGGGCCGAGCGGAGCGGGCGGCCAGCTTGGGCGGGAGCGTCACGGGCCCATTCTACGGGGTGGCGGGGGCCGGCCGAGCGGATAAGATAGGGCTTTCGGCCCGGATCCGCGGGCCCGCCGATTCCCACCAAGGAGCTCCCATGCCTACCCTCACCTCTTCGCAGGCCGCCAGCCTGCTGTCGGACCTCGGCATCGAGGCCGAGAACCCCGGTGCCTACGACGGCGCTTTCTTCGCCACCCACGGCCCGCGCGTCGAGTCGATCAACCCGGCCACCGGCGAGCCGATCGCCGCGGTCTCCCTCGCCACCCTGGCGGACTACGAGCGGGTGGCCCAGGCGAGCGTCGAGGCCTTCCGCGCCTGGCGGACCTGGCCGGCCCCCCAGCGCGGCGAAGTGGTGCGCCTGCTCGGCGAGGAGCTGCGCAAGCACAAGGAGCCGCTCGGCCGCCTGGTGAGCCTCGAGGTGGGCAAGATCCTCTCCGAAGGCCTGGGCGAGGTGCAGGAGATGATCGACATGTGCGACCTCGCGGTGGGCATGTCGCGCCAGCTCTACGGCCTCAGCCTCCACTCCGAGCGGCGAGAGCACCGGATGTACGAGCAATGGCATCCGCTCGGGCCGGTGGGCATCATCACCGCCTTCAACTTCCCGGTGGCGGTGTGGGCCTGGAACTCCGCGGTGGCGGCGATCTGCGGCGACTCGATGATCTGGAAGCCGTCGCCGATCACCCCGCTCACCGCCGTCGCCGTCTCCCGCATCGCCCAGCGGGTCACCGAAACCGCCGGGGCACCGCCGATCTTCGGCCTGGCCATCGGCGACCGCGACGTCGGCGAGGCGATGGCGGCGGACCACCGGCTGCCGCTCATCTCGGCCACCGGCTCGGTGCGCATGGGCCGGGAGGTGGGCAAGGTGGTGGCCGGCCGGCTGGGCCGGAGCCTGCTCGAGCTGGGCGGCAACAACGGCGTGCTGGTGACCGCCGACGCCGACCTCGACCTCGCCCTGCGCGCGGTGCTCTTCTCCGCCGTGGGCACCGCCGGCCAGCGCTGCACCACGTTGCGCCGCCTGTTCCTGCACAAGAGCATCGCCGCCGAGTTCAAGCGCCGCTTGCTCGCCGCCTACCCGTCGATTCCGATCGGTGATCCGCTCGCGGCCGGCACCCTGATGGGCCCACTGGTCAACGAGACGGCGGTGGCCAACATGATGGCGGCGATCGAGACCGCCCGCGCCCAGGGTGGCAAGGTGCTCTACGGCGGCCGCCGGCTCGAGGGCCCGGGGTCCTTCGTGGAGCCCACGCTGATCGAGATGAGCGCCCAGATGCCGATCACCTGCGAGGAGACCTTCGCCCCCATCCTCTACCTGCTCGAGTTCGACGACCTGGAGGGGGCGATCGAGCAGCACAACGCCGTGCCCCAGGGGCTGTCTTCGGCGATCTTCACCCTCAACATGAGGAGCGCCGAGCGCTTCCTCTCGGCCGCCGGCAGCGACTGCGGCATCGCCAACGTCAACATCGGCACCTCGGGAGCCGAGATCGGCGGCGCCTTCGGCGGCGAAAAGGAAACCGGCGGCGGCCGCGAGGCCGGCTCGGACGCCTGGAAGGCCTACATGCGCCGCCAGACCTGCACCCTCAACTGGGGCACCGCCCTCCCCCTCGCCCAGGGCGTGGAATTCAAGGTGGGCTAGGCAGCCCGCAGGTCGGGGACCAGCAGGGCCTGGGGCACGGCTTCGAAGCGCACTCCTTCTGGGCCCACTTCGAGGAAGCGCTCGCCGTCGCCGTAGACGGCGAGCGGGCGGTCGAGGCGCACTTCGAGCCAGGGGCTCCTGGCGGTGAACACCGCCGGGTGGCCGAGGTGGCTGCCCTTGTACACCTTGGGGAACACTCTGAGGAAGGTGGGCGTGGGCACCTGGCGCACCAGCACCAGGTCGAGCAGGCCGTCGTCCAGCCGGGCTTCCGGGGCGATGCGCATGCCGCCGCCGAAACGGGGGCCGTTGGCGGCGGCGGTGAGCAGCGCCCGGCCCTCGAAGCGGCCGCCTTCGAAGGTGATCTCGAAGCGCGGAGCGCGGAAGGTGGCCAGGGTATGGCCCACCGCGTAGAGGTAGATCCACGGCCCGCGGAAGTGCTTCACTCGATTGGCGGTTTCGTTCGCCGCGCTGTCGAAGCCCACGCCGGCGATGGCGGCGTAGTAGCGGCCACCGGCCCGGGCGACGTCGATGCGCCGCAGCGGCGCCTCGAGCGCTCGGCGCACCAGAGGCTCGAGCTCCTTGCCGACGAGGCCCAGGGAGGCCGCGATGTCGTTGCCGCTGCCGAGGGGCAGGGGGATGTGGGCGCAGGAAGTGCCCACCAGGCCCTGGAGGGCGAGGTTCTGGGTGCCGTCGCCGCCGGCCACCACCAGCCGCTCCACACCCTCCTCGGCCGCCCGGCGGGCCCGGGCGGTGAGGTCCTCCGGGCTCTCGCTCACCTCGAGCGCGGCTCCGCTCTCGGCCGCCAGCCGGGCCAGCAGGGGCTCCTGGCGGCGGGCCCGGCCACCCCCTCCGGCAGGGTTCAGAAGAAAGCGAATCGCGGCCATGGCAGCCACCTCCCGCGGGCCTCGCGGCCCGGCATGGCGAGCCGGATCGGGGCGCTCAGGCCACCGGCAAGGTGACCGTCACCGTGGTGCCCTCGCCCACCCGGCTCTCGACGTCGAGCTCCGCACCGTGGCTCTGGGCGATGCGCTGCACCACCGCGAGCCCCAGGCCGGTACCGCCCTTGCGCGTCGAATAGAAGACTTCGAAGATCTTACCGAGATCCCGGCCGGCGATGCCGGCACCGTTGTCGCCCACCGAGAGCTGCACCTGGCCGGCCTTGCTCGCGGCCCGCAGCACGATCTCCGGCGCCCGGCCGGTCTCCTCCGTGGCGGCGAGGCCATTGGTCACCAGGTTCAAGAGCAGCTGAGTCATCTGCTCGACATCCACTTTGATCAGCGCGCCGCCCGAGCGATCCTCCACTCGCACCCGGGCGCCGCGGGCCCGGAGTTCCCCCGCCAGCACATCGCGCACCCGCTCGAGCAGCTCCACGGGGGCGATCTCCACCCGCTCCGGCCGCCGCGGCCGGGCGTAGGCCAGGAAGTCCGTCACCAGCCTCTCGAGGCGGCGCAGCTCCTGGCGGGTGATCGAGAACAGCCGCTGGTTGGCGCCCACCTTCTGGCTGGGGCTCAAGTCCTCCTCGAGCATCTGCAAGTTCAGGTTGAGGGAGTTCAGAGGGCTGCGGATCTCGTGCGCCAGGCCGGCCGCCAGGGTGCCCACGTAGGCCAGGCGGTCGGCCTCCTCGGCCTTCTCCTGGAGTCGGCGAGTGCGCCGCAGCAAGATGCCGATCACCGCGTAGAGCGAAGCCAGCACCAGGAGGCTCACCGCGGCGATGCGCAGGGTCTGGCGCATCAGGTCCTGGCGCAGGGCCTCGGCGCGCTCGCGCATGCGGGCCGGCGAGAGGCCGATCTGGAGCTGGCCCAGCTTGCCGATCGCCTCGGAGATCACCAGGTTGCCGTCCGAGCTCACGTCGAGAGGATCCGAGCCAGGAGTCGGGCTCCGGCCCTGCCTCTCGATGCTATCCGGCGAAACCACCTGCGGCTCGGCCTCCGAGATCGGCTTCGAGCGGTAGATCACGTTGCCGTCGGTGTTCTGGATCTCCACCATCTGGATCACGTCGCGCTTGGCGACGTTGTCGTCGATCTCGCGCTGGATGGCGGTTTCGTGCAGGATGACCAGCAGGATGTCCTTGGAAGTCGGGTCGTCGGCACCCGCCCGGGCGGCGATGCGCTGGGCGAGGTTCCGAGCCTCCTCGCGGGTCTCGAGCAGCACGCGGTCGACCTCGCGCTGAGAGAGGGAACGGAAGATCAGCCAGGAGAACAGGCCGATATCGGCCAGAACGAAAACCCCGAACGCCACCAGCGAAATCACCAGTGGGCGCGAAAAAATGCCGCCTCGCTTGGCCCCCATCGAACGAAGAATACACTGCCGACCGAGCCAGCCGGCGGAGGCCTCTGTGCTACGATTTCAGGCCGCTATCCGGAGCGTCGAGCCAGGCTCCATCGGCTCCGCCATCCCCCGACCCGAGGAGCTCTCGCGTGACGGACCGCCGCCGTTCGCCCCGGAGCTGGCAAATCTGGCTTCTGGCGATGACCTTGACACCCTTCTCCGCCGTTTCCGCCGCCGTCGAACCCGAAACCGCTCCGGCGGCGCCGCTCGCTCGCCGCGAGGCGACCGAACGCCAGGTCGCCGGCCGTGCCCTCCACGACGACTACGCCTGGCTACGCGACCGCTCCCGGCCCGAGACCCTCGCCTACCTCGAAGCGGAGAACCGCTACACCGAGGCGGTGATGGCCCATACCGCCCCGCTGCGGGAGGAGCTCTACCGCGAGATGCTCGGCCGCATCAAAGAAACCGATCTCACGGTGCCCTACCGCTACCGCGGCGCCTACTTCTACTCGCGCACCGAGCAAGGCAAGCCCTACCCCATCTATTGCCGCAAGCTCGGTTCCCTCGAGGCACCTGAAGAGATCCTGCTCGACGTCAACCGCCTCGCCGAAGGGCACGACTTCTTCTCCGTGGCGAGCTTTGAAGTGTCCCCGGACGGCAAGCGCCTGGCCTACGCCTTCGACACCGACGGCTCCGAGCGCTACACCGTGCGCGTCAAAGACCTCACGAACGGCCAGCTGCTGCCGGACGAGATCGGCAACGCCTCGAGCTCCCTCGCCTGGGCGGCCGACAATCGAAACCTTTTCTACGTGATCCTCGACGCCGCCCACCGGCCCTTCGAGGTGCACCGCCACGAGCTCGGCACGCCGGCCGCAAGCGATGCCAAGGTTTTCAGCGAGAGCGACGAAGCCTTCTCCGTCGATGTCTCGAGCTCCAAGGACGATCGTTTTCTCTACCTCAGCAGCGCAAGCGCCACCACCAGCGAAGTCCGCCTGGTGCCGAGCACCGAGCCGCTTTCCGCACCACGCGTCTTCGCGCCTCGCCGGGCCGGCGTCGAATACTCCCTCGAGCACAACGACGGCTTCTTCTACTTGCTTTCGAACGACGGCGCCAAGAACTTCCAGCTCCTGCGCGTTCCCGAAGCCAGGCTCGAGCCTTCGGCCTGGGAAGTGATCGTTGCCCACCGCGAGGACGTCAAACTCGAGCGGCTGGAGATCTTCGCCCACCACCTTGCCCTCTTCCAGCGCCGCCGCGGCCTCGCCGAGGTCCTGGTGCGCGATCTCGAGACCGGCCAGGAACACATCGTGGCCATGCCCGAGCCGGTCTACGCCGTCTTCGCCAACACCAACCGCGAGTTCGACAGCCACGGCCTGCGCTTCCTCTACAGCTCGTTGATCACGCCGATGTCCACCTTCGAGTACGACATGGTGGAGCACCGCCTCCACCTGCTCAAGGAAACCGAGGTGCTCGGCGGCTACGACCGCAGCCAGTACGCCACCGAGAGGATCTGGGCGAAGGCGCCGGACGGCGTGGAGGTGCCGATCGCCCTGGTCTACCGCAAAGGCCTCCCGCGCGACGGCAGCCACCCTTGTCTGCTCAACGGCTACGGCGCCTACGGTGCGAGCCTCGACCCGGTGTTCTCCCCCAGCCGGCTGTCGCTCCTCGACCGCGGCTTCGTCTACGCCCTGGCCCAGGTGCGGGGAGGCGGCGAGCTGGGCAAGGCCTGGCACGAAGACGGCAAGCTGCTCAAGAAAAAGAACACCTTCAGCGACTTCATCGCCGCCGCCGGGCACCTGATCGCGCTCGGCTACACCTCGAAGAAGGGCCTCGCCATCTCCGGCGGCAGCGCCGGTGGGCTGCTGATCGGCGCGGTGCTGAACCAGCGGCCGGACCTCTTCCGGGCCGCCCTCGCCCTGGTGCCCTTCGTCGACCTGATGAACACCATGCTCGACCCCAGCCTGCCGCTCACCGTGGGCGAGTACGAAGAATGGGGCAATCCCAACGATGCCCAGTACTTCGACTACATGCTCTCGTACTCGCCCTACGACAACGTGGGCGCTCACGACTACCCCGAGCTGCTGGTGACCGCCGGCCTGAACGACCCGCGGGTGGGCTACTGGGAGCCGGCCAAGTGGGTGGCCCGCCTGCGCACCACCAAGACCGGCCCGGAGCGCCTGCTGCTGCGCACCGAAATGGAAGCTGGCCACGCCGGGGTCTCGGGCCGCTACGAGGCGCTGCGCCGCACCGCCTTCGAGTACGCCTTCCTCCTCGACAGCGTCGGGGCAGCCGGCAAGTGATCCAAGCCGAGAAGCTGGCCAAGACCTTCTACGTCCACGAGAAAGAGCCTGGTCTCAAGGGCTCGCTGGTGGCCCTGGTGAGGCGCAAGAAGATCGCCCGCGAAGCCGTGCGGGGAGTTTCTTTCGAAGTCGGCGAGGGCGAGATCGTGGGCCTGGTGGGTGCCAACGGCGCCGGCAAGACCACCGTGGTGAAGATGCTCGCCGGCATCATCCACCCGAGCGCCGGCCGGGCCCGGGTGCTCGGCTTCGACCCCTGGAAGCGCGACGACCGCATGCGCCGCCAGATCGCCCTGATCATGGGCCAAAAGGCCCAGCTGTGGTGGGATCTGCCGGCCGCGGACAGCTTCCTGCTGCTCAAGGAGATCTACCAGGTCGAGGAGCGGCGGTACCGCGAGAACCTCGCCTACTTGAGCGAGGTGCTGGGTGTGGCCAGCCAGCTCCGGGTGCAGCTGCGCCGCCTCTCCCTCGGCGAGCGCATGAAGATGGAGCTGATCGCCGCCCTCCTCCACTCGCCGCGGGTGGTCTTCCTCGACGAGCCCACCATCGGCCTCGACCTGACCGCCCAACGGGCCATCCGCGAGTTCCTGCTGCAGTACCGGCGCGAACACCGCCCGGCGATGATCTTGACCAGCCACTACATGGAGGACATCGAGCGCCTCTGCGAGCGGCTGTTGATCCTGCGCGACGGCGAGCTGGTGTACGACGGCGCCCTGGCCGGCATCCGCAGCTTCTACGGCGCCAAGAAGGTGCTCACGGCGCGGCTGGATCCCGGCCTGCCGGAGCGCGAGATCCGCACTCTCGCTTCGGCTGCCAACCTCGGCAGCCTGGGCGAGCTGCTCGGCGCCGACGGCGAGGGCGTGCGCCTGGCCGTGCCCCGCGAGCGGGTGGCCGAAGCCGCCGGCCATCTGCTCGAGGCCCTGCCGGTGGAGGATCTGCTGATCGAGGAAGAGGACATCGGCACCTTGATCGAGGCCATCATGCGGGGGCGGGGCCAGCAGCCGTGAGCCCGCGCCTCTTCGCCATCGTGGCCAGCGGCGAGGCCCGGCGGCTGATGAGCTACCCGGTCGACTTCTGGCTCACTTCCGTGGTGGGCTTCGTGGTGGATTTCATCCTCGCCTGGTTCCTCTGGGCGGCCATCTTCGCCGCCAGCGGCCAGGCCACGCTCGGCGGCTTCGACCGCCAGGGGATGGTGATGTACTACGTGCTCGCCATCCTGGTGGGCAAGCTGGTGCGCGGGGCCGACCACGAGACCCAGCTGGCCGAGGAGGTCTACCAGGGCTCGCTCACCCGCTACCTGGTCTTCCCCACCAGCTACTTCGCCTTCAAGTACGCCCAGCGCGTGGGCCAGGCCGCTCCGGGCCTGCTCCAGGCCCTGCTCTTCGGCTCGGCCTCCCTGCTGCTGCTCGACGTCTCCAGCCTGGGCCAGCCGAGCCTCTTCTCGGTACTCGCCGCCCTGGTGGCGATCGCCCTCGGCAACCTGCTCGCCTTCACGCTCGCCTATCTGCTCGAGTCGTTCGCCTTCTGGGCCGACAACGTCTGGTCCCTCGAAGTACTGATGCGCTTCGTCACCTTCTTCCTGGGCGGTCAGATGGTGCCCCTCGAGCTCTTCCCGGCCTGGGCCCGCGGCGTGATCGCCTGGCTCCCCTTCCGTTTCTTCTTCCACTTCCCGGCGATGACCTTCGCCGGCCGCGTGGGGCCCGGCGAGTGGCTCGGCAGCACTCTCTTGTGCCTGGGCTGGTTGGCCGTCCTCGGTGCCGCGGGGCACCTCGCCTGGCGCCGCGGCTTCCTGCGCTACACCGGCGTGGGAATCTAGCCGCCCGCGGTGCGCGGCTCTCGCTCGACGATCTCGAGCTCCTGGCGCAGCTTGATCACACTCTCGGCCGGATAGATGCCCGAGCGCAGCTGGACGCCGGTGTAGATCTCGGTGCCCCGGCCCACGATCGAGCCCGGGTTGAGCACGCTGTTGCAGCCGGTGGCGACGCGATCGCCCAGCACGGCGCCGAGCTTGCGGCGGCCGGTGGCGATGCTGCCGGCGGCCGTGGGGATGGTGATTTCGCGGCCGTCGTGGCGGAAGTTCGAGAGGATGGTGCCGGCGCCGAGGTTCACTTCCTCGCCGAGGATCGAGTCCCCCACGTAGTTGAGATGGGGAGCGCGGGCGCCGGCAAAGAAAATCGCCCGCTTCACCTCGGTGGAGGCCCCCACCACGGCGCCGTCGCCCAGGTACACGCCGCCGCGCAGGTAGGCCCCGGGGCGGATCTCGACGTCCTCGCCGATCCAGATCGGCCCCTCGATCACCGCCCCCGGGCCGATCCTCGTGCCCCGACCGATGCGGATCCCGTCGCCCAGCAGATGCACATCCGGCGACAAGGCGATCTCGATCGCCTGCGAGGGCAGCCGCTTGAGGAGGGCGTCGAGCGGCTCACCGAGCAACGCCCACGGCGCCCCGAATTCGAAGCTCTCGGCAAAGGCCTCGGGCAGACGAGCGAACAGCGGCGGCAAAGCGCGAGCCACAGCCGAGCCCGCAGGGGACAGCATCTCGACGGTCACATTGTTCTCCCAGGGCAACCCGCAGCACCCGAGCCGCTAGCGTAGCGAAGGGGCGAGCCGGGCGGCAAGAGACCGTGAGGCACCTCCATCCACACCCTCACTGCGCCGCCCGGTGCACGCCCAGAACGGAGCGGCCGGAGGGGTCGGCGTTGGCCCTGAAGGCGGCGTCCCAGGCGAGGGCGGTAGGGGTGGAGCAGGCGATCGAGGGGCCTCCCGGCACGCAGGCGGCCGGGGCGTCGCCCGGGAAATGGCGCTCGAAGATCGAGCGATAGAGGTAGGCCTCGCGGGTGGCCGGTGGGTTGTGGGGGAAGCGGAAGTGGGCCCGGGAGAGTTCGTCCGCGGAGACCTCGGCCTCGGCGTGGGCCTTCAGGCTGTCGATCCAGCGGTAGCCCACGCCGTCGGAGAACTGTTCTTTCTGGCGCCAGAGGATCGCCTCCGGTAGCAGGCCGGCGAATGCCTGGCGCAGCAGTTCCTTCTCGATGCCGCCCGGCCGCACCATCTTGGCCGCCGGGTCGAGGGCCATCGCCACGTCGAGGAACTCGCGGTCGAGAAACGGCACCCGCGCCTCCACTCCCCACGCGGCCATCGCCTTGTTCGCCCGCAGGCAGTCGTACTTGTAGAGCCGATCCAGCTTGCGCACCGTTTCCTCGTGGAACTCCCGGGGGTTCGGCGCCTTGTGGAAATAGAGGTAGCCGCCGAAGATCTCGTCCGAGCCCTCGCCGGAGAGCACCATCTTGATACCCATGGCCTTGATCCGCCGGGCCATGAGGTACATCGGCGTGGCCGCCCGCACCGTGGTGGTATCGAACGTCTCGAGGTGATAGATCACGTCGGAGAGGGCGTCGAGGCCTTCCTGCACGGTGAAGTGGAACTCGTGGTGCACGGTATCGATGGCCTGGGCGGCCAGGCGGGCGGCCGCGAGATCCGGCGCTCCTTCGAGACCGATGGCGAAGGAATGGAGCCGGGGCCACCAGGCTTCGCTTCGGGAGTCGTCTTCCACCCGGCGGCGGCTGAACTTGCTGGCCAGAGCCGCGATCAGGGAGGAATCAAGGCCGCCCGAGAGCAGCACGCCGTAGGGTACGTCGGTCATCAGTTGGCGCTCCACCGCGGCCTCGAGCGAGCGGACCACGGCCTCGGTGTCGACCGGCGCCCCATCCACCGCCTCGAAACTGCGCCAGCGCGGGCGGTAGTAGGCCCGGGGCCCGTCCTCCCCGCTCTGCCAGAAGTGGCCGGGTGGGAAGTCCTCGAGCTCGCGGCAGGATCCCACCAGGGCTTTCATCTCGGACGCGACGAAAAGGTTTCCATCGCGATCCCGACCGGTGTAGAGAGGGCAGACGCCGATCGGGTCCCGGGCGATCAAGAAGCGGTCGGCGCGGGCGTCGTACAGCGCGAAGGCGAAGATGCCGTCGAGATCGTTCAGGAAGTCGACGCCCCGCTCGCGATAGAGCGCCAGGATCACCTCGCAGTCGGAGGCGGTCTGGAAGGGATAGGGCTGGCGCAGGCTCGCCCGCAGGGATCGATGGTTGTAGATCTCGCCGTTGACCGCCAGCACCAGCTCCCCGTCCTCGGAGACCAGCGGCTGGGCGCCGTGCTCGATGTCAACGATCGAAAGCCTTTCGTGGGCCAGGATGGCTTTTTCATTCGACCAGATGCCGCTCCAATCCGGCCCGCGGTGGCGCTGCTTGCGGGACAGCTCGAGGGCCAGCCGGCGCAAAGCGGCAGGATCGGTCTTGAGATCGAAGAGACCCAGAATCGAGCACATGGGGAAGACTCCCTTTCGTATGAGAAAGGTGACCGTTTCGGCTCGGAAGCCGAGGAAAAACGGCGGATCGGCCGCGGCTCGCCGCCGGGCCTAGGCGTTCAGACGGGGATTGGAGCGAAGGGCACTGCCGGGGAAAATTGCGAGGAGCGAGCCGGAGGGTTTCATGGCTCGCCCAGTGTAGCACTGGCGGGCCGACGTGGTGGCCAAGAGCCGAGAGAAAAAAGTAGGGCGGGAGGGCCCGCCCATGGGGAAAAGTCTGGGACCTCGTGTCCCTATCCCTACTAACGCAAACCGCAACCGTTTCCCGTCAGCCGATTTTCAGGGCGGGCCGATGCCGCCGTGGGGCAGGGATCGCAGGTAGGCGCTGCGCTCGGCGAGGTCGCGGTCGGTGTCGAGATTGAAGCTCCGGCCGTGGCCGAGCTCCTCGAGGAGGAAACGGGCGGTTCGCCTCCCGAGCTCCTCCACCTGGGCCCGAGCTTCGCCGCCCAAAGGCTCGAAGCTCGCCCAGCAAACGGCCGCGCGCTCGGGGTCGAGCTCCCAGAAGCCGGCGACCTTGCCCTCGGCTACCAGCGGCCGGAGCATCAGGAAGCGAGCCTCGCCCAGGGAGGTCGGCTTCGAGGTGCCCCAGGCCGGGCCCACGATGCCTTGATGGGCGGCATCCACCAGGAGGGCCGGCCCGCCCTGGGTGGCGATCAGGCTGTCCTCGAAGGGCAAGAAGGCCACAGCGCTCGGCGGGGGGTCTGCCAGCAGCTCGCGGTTCGAAGCGAGCGCCCACCGCGGCTCGCTCTCGCCGGCGATCGCCACGCTCAGGGTCTCGAGCCGTTCGAGGGCGGCCTTGGCGTCCCGCTGCGAGATGCCCACCCAGGAGGCGAAGTCCCCCAGGCGGGCAAAGCCGGCCCCACCGAAGAAGAGCTCCGCGAGCTCGGCGTAGAGCGCCGCCGGCTCGGACGGCAGCACTGCCCCGTCGAACGGGCTCGCGGCCGCGAGGCGCCAGGCGTAGCGCTCGGAGTCGAGCCGGCCGCCCTCGAGGCTGCGCTCCACCTGGCCGTCGAACTCCAGGCGCCGCAGGGCCGAGGGCAGCGCGGAGGTCAAGCCCACCTTCTTGCCGGCCTCGCCGAGGCTGCGCAGGGTGCCGGGGGGCAAGGCCTTGCGCAGCGCGTCCGGGGTGAGAGGGCCCCGCTCCGCGAGGGTGGCCAGCACCGCCCGCCCCACCGCCTCGAGCTCTCCGGGCGAGAGGCCCGCCTTCTGCTGCTCCTTCTCGGCTCGGCCGCGGGAGAGCAGGTCTGCCACCCGCAGGCAGAGTGCAGCATGGCGGCGAGAGACCAGGTACATGCAGCCCCGCACCGCCGGCAGCACCTGGACTTCGCGGCGCTCGACGGCGCCGTCGAGGTCGGCCCGGACCATCTGCGGCCAGCGCGCACGCAGGGCCAGGTAGACGTCCGCACCGCCCAGGGTGCGGGCGAAACCGTGGCGCTCGAGCACTGCGGCGGGCGAAGGGGGAGGCGCGGCTGCGGTGAGCCCCTGGGCCGCGAGGGCGGCGAGCCGGGCTTGCTCCAGGCTCAGCTTGAGAGCGGGTTCGGGCATTTCGACCTCCGCGGAGAAGGATGAGCGGCATTCTACGACCCCGCGAGCGCTCAGCCTGCCGGCGGCCCGCCCTGTTAGGATCCCTTCGCTCGCTCAACGAGGAGGTTCGTATGCCCCTTCCCCGGCTTTGCCGCTCGCTCTCCGCCCTCGCCCTCGCCGGCCTGCTGTTCGCGCCCGCGACTGCCACGGCAGCCCCGAAGTCACCGCCCAAGGCCACCAAGGCCGACCCGACCACCGCCCTGGACCCGCTGCTCCTGGGATCCCTGCGCTGGCGGGAGGTGGGGCCGTACCGCGGCGGCCGCAGCTGTGCGGTGACCGGCATCCCGAGGGATCGCAACACCTACTACTTCGGGGGGACGGGCGGCGGCGTGTGGAAGACCACCGACGGTGGCCTCACCTGGAAGAACCTCTCGGACGGCTTCTTCGGCGGTTCGATCGGCGCAGTGGCGGTCTCGGAATGGGATCCGAACGTGATCTACGTCGGCACCGGCGAGGAGACGCTGCGCGGCAATGTGTCGAGCGGCGACGGAGTCTGGAAATCGCTCGACGCCGGCAAGACCTGGAAAAACGTCGGCCTGCCGGATTCGCGGCACATCTTCCGCATCCGCATCCACCCGCGCAATCCGGAGCTGGTGTACGTGGCGGCCTTCGGCCACGCCTTCGGCGCGAACGCTGAGCGCGGGGTCTATCGCAGCAAGGACGGCGGGCTCACCTGGGAGAAGGTGCTGTTCGTGAACAACGAAGTGGGCGCCGCCGACCTGGCGATGGACCCCACCAATCCACGCATCCTCTACGCCTCGTTCTGGCGGGCTCGCCGCTCGCCCTGGGGCTTCGAGAGCGGCGGCCCCGGCTCGAGCCTGTGGAAGTCGATCGACGGCGGCGACAACTGGCAAGAACTCACCACCAACCCCGGCCTGCCCAAGGGACCGCTGGGAATCATCGGCATCACGGTCTCGGCGAGCCAGCCGGACAATCTCTACGCCATCGTGGAAGCCGAGCAAGGCGGAGTGTTCCGCTCGAAGGACGGCGGCAAGACCTGGACCCGCACCAACGAGAATCGCGAGCTGCGCCAGCGGGCCTGGTACTACTCGCGGATCTACGCCGACCCGGCCGATCCGGAAACGGTGTACGTGGTGAATGTGCGCTTCCATCGCTCGAAAGACGGCGGCAAGACCTTCACCGCGCTGCGCACGCCCCACGGCGACAACCACGATCTGTGGATCGCGCCCGAGGATCCGCTGCGGATGATCGAATCGAACGACGGCGGGGTGAACGTGTCGACCGACGGTGGCCGCAGCTGGACGGTGCAGTCGAACCAGCCGACGGCGCAGATCTACCGGGTCTCGACCGACAACGCCGTGCCCTACCGGCTGCTCGGCGGCCAGCAGGACAACACCGCCCTGCGCATCCGCTCGAACTCGCCCTCGGGCGGCCCGATCGGCCCGCGGGATTGGGAGCCTACAGCCGGCGGCGAGAGCGGCTACGTGGTGGCCAAGCCAGACGATCCGGATCTGGTGTTCGGCGGCTCGTACGGCGGCTCGATCGATCGCCTGGATCACCGCACGCTGGCACAGCGCTCGATCAACGTTTGGCCGGACGATCCGATGGGCTGGGGGGCGGCGGAGCTGAAGTACCGGTTCCAGTGGAACGCGCCGCTGTTGTTCTCGCCCCATGATCCGAACCTGCTCTATTCGGCGGGCAATGTGCTCTTCGCCAGCCGGGACGGCGGCGCTTCCTGGCAGGCGATCAGCCCGGACTTGACCCGCAACGATAAGAGCAAGCTCGAGCCCTCCGGCGGGCCGATCACCAAGGACAACACCAGCGTGGAGTACTACTGCACGATCTTCGCGGTGGCGGAGTCGCCCGTCACGCCGGGCCTTCTGTGGACCGGCTCGGACGACGGGCTGATTCACCTCTCCCGAGACGGCGGCGGTGCCTGGGCGAACGTGACGCCGAAGGAGCTGCCGGAGTGGTCGATGATCAACAGCCTGGAGGCGAGCCCGTTCGACGCCGGCACGGTGTACGTGGCGGCCACCCGCTACAAGCTGGACGACAACACGCCTTCGCTGTGGAAGGGCACGGATTTCGGCGCCACCTGGAAGCGGATCGACAACGGCATCGACCGCGGCCAGTTCACGCGCGTGGTGCGGGCGGATCCGCACCGGCGGGGGCTGCTCTACGCCGGCACGGAGCGCGGGGTCTTCGTGTCGTTCGACGACGGGGACTCCTGGCAGAGCCTGCAGCGCAACCTGCCGGTGGTACCGGTGACGGACCTGGCGGTGAAGGGCCAGGATCTGGTGGCGGCCACCCAGGGGCGGGGCTTCTGGATTCTCGATGATGTCTCGCCGCTCGAGCAGATGAGCGCCGAGATCGCCCGCGAAAAGGCTCATTTGTTCGTCCCCAGGCCGAGTGTTCGCCAGGCGGGCGGCGAGGCGGACGAGCCACCGCCGGGCCAGGGCACGCCGGCTCCGGCCGGAGTGGTGATCCACTACTGGCTGGCGGAGGCTCCGGCCCCGGATGCGGCGCTGAAGCTGGAGATTCTGGATGGATCGGGCGCGGTGATTCGCACCTTCACGCGCAAGCCGGCGCCGGGTGCCGAGAAGAAGGACGACGACGACGAGGCGAGCGACGACAACACGGCGCTGTTGCCGGCCGAGAAAGGGGCGAACCGCTTCGTGTGGGATCTGCTCTACCCGCCGGCGGAGACGTTCCCGGGGATGATCCTGTGGTCGGCCGGGGATTCTGGCCCGTCGGGGCCGGTGGCGCTCCCGGGTTCGTACCAGGCGCGGCTGACGCAGGCCGACTGGAGCGCCACCGAGCCCTTCACGCTGCTGCCGGACCCACGCTCGACCTACAGCGAAGCGGAGCGGCGGGCGCAGTTCGACTTCGTGCTGGCGCTGCGCGACAAGCTGACGGAGGTGCACCGCGGGATCAAGCGGCTGCGGGCGGTGAAGAAGGACTTGGACGCGCTGGATGGGCGGCTGCCGGAGGGGGATGCCGGCAAGGCTCTGAAGGACGAGAGCAAGGCGCTCAAGGACCAGCTGACGTCGGTGGAAGAGGAGCTCTACCAGACCAAGAACAAGAGTCCGCAGGATCCGCTGAACTTCCCGATCCGGCTGAACGACAAGCTGGCGAGTCTGCTGGGCCTGGCCGGCAACGGCGACGGCCCACCCACCCGGCAGATGCTCGCGGTGCGCGACGAGCTGGTGAGCGCGGCGGACGCGGCTCTGGGCCGGCTGGCCAAGGTTCTCGGCGAGGGTCTCCCGGCTCTCGAGCAGAAGATCCGCGACGCCGGAGTGCCAGCGGTGAAGGTTCCGGAGGAGAAGAAAAAGGATTAGAGGCGAAGAGGGAAGGGGTGTGGAGGGGTGAGTCCGCTGGCCCCCGAGGGCTCCTTCGGGGACGCCGCTGCCGCGACTGGTCGGGCTAGGGGGTCGGGGGGTTCTGGGCCGGGCTCACTCTTACGGTGAGGCCGTCGGGCAGGCTGGGCGGGCTGGGGCCAGCTTGGAGCTCGGCTTCGACGAACACCATCTGCGAGGGTGGATCCACCTGAGGGGCGATGCGGGCCACCCGGGCCGGGAGCTCACCACCGGCGGGCAGGAGGATGCGGACCGCCTGGCCCACCTGGAGCCGGGCGATCTCTTCGGGCGGCACGGCGAAACGCACCAGGCGCTGGCCGCTGCCGGCGAGGCGGAGAACGGCGGTACCGGGCTCGACGCGGGCGCCGGCGTCGAGATAGCGGGCGGTCACCCGGCCGGCCAGGGGGGCGAGGATCTCGCGGCGGCGGGAGCGCTGCTCGACTCCGGCGAGTTCGGCCT
>CALMKX010000304.1 GCA_937867335.1 uncultured Acidobacteriota bacterium | reverse complement strand
ATGGCCGGGTCGGCGCCGGGCTCGCGGCCGGTTCGGCGCTCGCCACCGGCTCGGGTTGGCGGCCCGCGCGGTAACGGGCCACGGCGCGGGAGACCGCTCCCACCAGCTGCTGGCGGTACTTTTCGTCCTTGAGGCGGTCTTCCTCCTCGGGGTTCGAGAGGAAGCCGAGCTCCACCAGCACGGCTGGCATGGTGGCACCCATCAGCACCGCGAACGGAGCCTGCTTGACGCCACGATCCTTGATCCCCAGGGCGGTGTTGAGCTCCTCCTGAACCATCATCGCCAGGCGCTGGCTCTCCACCAGGTGCTGGCTCTGGGCGAGGTCCCAGAGAATCAGCTCGAGGTCGCCGGCGCCCTCTTCGGCTTCGGTTCCGGAGCTCGAGGGGTTCTCCTGGGCGGCCACGGCAGCGGCCAGCTTGTCGCTCGCTTGGAGGCTCAGGAAGTAGGTCTCGGCCCCGGTGGGGCGACCGCCGCGCGAAGAATTGAGGTGGATCGACAAGAAGAGGTCCGCCCTCTGGGCATTGGCGAGGGCCGAGCGGTCCCGCAGTCCCACCAGGCTGTCATCCTCGCGGGTGAGGATCACCTTCACCGGCAGCTCGGCTTCCAGACGCCGCTTGAGCGCCTGGGCGAGCAGCAGCGTGAGCTCCTTTTCCTGGCTGCCGCCCTTGCCGATGGCCCCGGTCTCCACTCCGCCATGGCCGGGGTCGATCACGATCGTCTCCACACCGCCGCTCGGCCGGGGCGGGGCCGGCAGGGGGGTCGCCGCGGCTTCGTCGGAGGTGCCGAGAGTGCCGGGCTGGATGTCGAAGACCAGGCGGAAGGGATCGTCGAGCGTGTAATGGCTGGCCTGCGCTCCGGGAGCCAGGCGGAGCCTCAAAGTCGAAGGGCTGACCTCGACGGCCCGCAGCAGCGGATCTCCCTCGGCCGGGGGCCTGCCGGTCTGGTGGAGGCTCGCGCCCGGCACCTGCACTTCCACCCAGCCCTGGCCCTCGACGACCCGGAACCGAGGCCGGCCGGCCGGGAAGGCCACCACCGCCGTGGTGGCGCCGTTCAGGTGCACCACGTCGAGGGCGATCGGTGTCTCGCCCTGGCTGGTGCGCTGGGCGCTCAGCCGGCGATGCGCAGCGTCCCAGGCGAGTTCGAGGGTTCCGGATCGGGTGAAGACCGTTTCGAGCAGGTCGTAGGGCACCAGCAGGCCGGTCGTGGTCACGGCCGGCGGCTGGGAGAGCGTCACCAGATCCTGCCCTGCCACCAGCTGGCGGGTCTCGGGACCGAAGACGTACTCGGCTCCGCCGAAGACCAGCGTGTAGCTTCTCCCCCCGGCGCCGGTCCTGAGGTCGGCGCCGAGCATGCGGGCGACCGGGGTGAGGGCGAAGAGCGGGCCCTCGGCCGTTCGACCCCAGGCGATTTCGGCTTGCTCGCCGCCGTAGCTTGCCTGGGCCGTGCCGCACTCGAGGAGCGCCGTGGGGGCGACGGCCGTCTCAGGGTTGGCCGGCGGTTCGACGGCTGCTGAAGGGATGGCGAAGAGCAGGCCGACCAGGGCGAGGAAGGTGGCGATGGCCTGGCTCACGAGGCGCGAGAATACCACCGCCCGAGGGCCGGCCGCGCCTCGACGGCGCCCTCTCCGAGCCCACCGTGCCCGCTCCGCGGCAGCCGGGGCCTTTAGCATGAAGTGGTGTACGATCCGGCGGTCAGCACCCTTGTTTTTCCTGTCTTTTTCCTCTTGGCCGAAAGGAGCACCGCCCGATGAGTATCGAGCTGTACAAGCTGCTGCATCTCTTGGGGGTCGTTCTGCTGTTCTTCGCCCTCGGCGGCTTCGCCCTGCGGGCCTTTTCCGGCGGCAGCGCCAGCGAGGACGGCCGCAAAATCGCAGCGATCACCCACGGCGTGGGCCTGGTCCTGCTTCTGGTGAGCGGCTTCGGTCTGCTGGCACGATATGGCCTCGGCTTTCCCACCTGGGCCATGGTGAAAGTGGGAATCTGGTTGTTGCTCGGAGGCGCCATCGCCCTGTTGCGACGGATGCCCTGGTATGCCGCGATCTGGTGGGTGGTCGTGCCTCTCCTCGGGCTGACGGCCGCCTACCTGGGCATCTTCAAGCCGGCCTTCTAGGCGACGGCAGAAGCTCGCGTCGAGCCGATTTCAACAGCGGGAGGAAGGGTCATGAACGCGGAAGGCGGAGCGAGCTCGACGCGCGATCTCGAAGGGAAGGTGGCGTTGGTGACGGGGGCGAGCGCGGGGCTGGGCTTCGCCTCGGCCTCGGCGCTCGCTGCCCGGGGCGCGAATGTGGCGATCGCCAGCCGGGGTGGGGAGAAGCTCGAGGCTGCGGGTGAGCGGCTGCTCGCCTTCGGCGGCAAGGTATTGGCCATGGCGGCGGACATCCGCCAGCCCGAGGACCTGACGCGGGCCGTGGAGCTCACCCGCAGCACACTCGGCCCGGTCGAGATCCTGGTGGCCAACGGCGGCGGCCCTCCCGCCCGCCCCGCTCTCGAGCTCACGGAGGAGGACTGGGAAGCGGCCATCCCCCTGGCCCTGCTCTTCGTGCCAAGGCTGGTCGAGCGAGTGATCGGCGAAATGCGCGAGCGGGGCTGGGGTCGCATCGTGGCGATCAACTCCGTTTCGGCGCGCCAGCCCATCCCGGGGCTCGCTCTGTCCAACGCCTTGAGGCCCGCGGTGCTGGGTTTTCTCAAGACTCTGGCGCAGGAAGTCGCGGCGGATGGCATCACGGTCAACGCTGTGCTCCCCGGCTATACCTTGACCGAGCGGCAGGCGGAGCTGGCCGCGGCCCGCTCGGCCCGCTCCGGATTGAGCCCGGCCGAGGTGATCGCCGGCTGGACCCACGAGATCGCCGCCGGCCGCATGGCCTCTGCGGAGGAAATCGGCGCCGTGGTGGCCTTCCTCTGCTCGCCCTCGGCCTCCTACGTCACCGGCCAGGCGATCGCGGTCGATGGTGGTTACATCAAGGGGTTATTCTGATGGCGGATCTCTCCGGCAAGACCCTCTTCATCACCGGCGCCAGCCGCGGCATCGGCAAGGCGATCGGCCTGCGAGCCGCTCGCGATGGCGCCAATGTGGTCATCGCGGCCAAGACCACCGAGCCCCATCCGAAGCTGCCGGGCACCATCTACACCGCAGCGGCCGAGATCGAGGCGGCCGGCGGCAGGGCTCTGCCGGTGGCGATGGACATCCGTCACGAGGACCAGGTGCGCTCGGCGATCGACGCAGCCGTGGCCACTTTCGGCGGCCTCGACATCCTGGTCAACAACGCGAGCGCCATCAGCCTGACCGGCACCCTGGCCACCGCCATGAAGCGCTTCGACTTGATGTTCGGAGTCAACGTCCGTGGTACGTTCGCTTGTTCCCAGGCAGCGATTCCGCACCTCGCGGCAGCCGAGAATCCTCATATCCTGAATCTCTCGCCGCCGCTCTCGCTCGAACCACGGTGGTTCGCTCCGCACTGCGCGTACACCATGTCGAAGTACGGCATGAGCCTCTGCGTGCTCGGCATGGCGGAGGAGCTTGCGCCGCAGGGAATCGCGGTCAACGCGCTCTGGCCCAAGACGGCGATCGCCACGGCGGCTGTCGCGATGCTCGGCCAGGAGCCTGGCTTCGAGCGGCGTTGTCGGAAGGTGGAAGTGGTGGCGGACGCCGCCTACTGGATCCTGACGCGCAACAGCCGGGAATGTACCGGCAACTTCTTCCTCGATGAGCAGGTCTTGAACGCGGCGGGAGTGCTCGACTTGAGCGGGTACGCGGTCGATCCAGCGAGCGATCTCTTCCCGGACTTCTTCGTCGACCCGGCGGGCTGAGCGAGGCTCGGCCGCTTCCAGGAGGGTCAGGGTCGGGCCCTCGGCTCCCGGGCCCGACCTCCAAGTCCCGGCTCCTGCCAGCCGCGCCCCCCTCTACGATCGCCTTTTCCTGCTAGCAAGAGTGCCCGCCCCTCCGAGATGCGGGACAGCGGGTTTCAGCGCTGAGGGCGAGGTCCCCGCAGGGGAGGCAGGCGCGCGCCGGGAGTGCCTTCGCTGAGGATCTCGCGAATCGCCCGGCGCACCCGGTCGAGCACTTCGACATCCTGGTTGATCCGTGCCGCCGAGCGCTCGCGAAGCGCCTCCTGTCCTTCCGGGCTGGTGAAGCACTCGATCAGCACGGAGGACCTCGCCTTGTCGGCCTCGCTCGAGAAAGCCAGCTGGAAGAACCGGTGGGGGTCGACGTTGAGCACCGCCAACCCCTGCAGCAGATCGATCAGCTTGAGATCGACCCGGCGTTGGAAGACGTGGCTCAGATAGCCGCGTCGCCTGCCGATCAGCTCGTCCACCTCGGTCTGGGTTCGACCCGCGGCTCGTATCGAGCCCTGGAACAGCCGTAGAACAGTTGTGAGCCTCTCTTCTGCGGTGCTCATGCTCCCCCTCGAAGCAATAAGGTCTGCCAACGGACCCGGCTGAGCACCATCATAGGTAAACCGATCATGATTTGCAATGAAAAGTGTTGTAGACCATTCGCTTATTCTGTTAATGTGGTTAGCTGCCTAGAGCCAAGGAAAGCCGAGATCGACGCGCGCTGAGGCTCGAGTCGGCTGCTAGAGTCTCCGGGCGAATCGGCGTGTGCTCTCGTATAGCGGCTCCAGTGGGGCTGGGACCCGTGGCGCCGCCGCCAAGACGACCCAGGAGGATCCCGATGCAGCGCGACGAGGAGAGCAACACCCCCAACACCGTAACGCGCTGCGCCTGGGCCGGCTGCGATCCGCTCTACGTCGAGTACCACGACCAGGAGTGGGGGGTGCCGCTCCACGACGACCGCAAGCTCTTCGAGCTGCTCACCCTCGAGGGCGCTCAAGCCGGGCTGGCGTGGATCACGATCCTGCGGAAGCGGGAGGGCTATCGGCGACTGTTCGCCGGCTTCGACCCGGAGCTCCTGGCGCGCTGGGGCGAGAGCGAGGTGGAGCGTCTGCTCGGCGAACCGGACATCGTGCGCCATCGCGGCAAGATCGAAGCGACCCTCGGCAATGCCCGGCTGGTGCTCGCGCTCCAGCAGGAGTTCGGCTCACTGGACCGCTATTTGTGGAGCTTCGTGGGTGGTGAGCCGAAGCAGAATCGCTGGCGCACCCTGGGGGAGGTGCCGGCCTCGACCGCGGAGTCCAAGGCGATGTCGAAGGACCTAGGTCGGCGAGGAGGGCGCTTCGTGGGGCCGACGATCTGCTATGCCTTCATGCAGGCGTCGGGGATGGTCAACGACCATCTGCTGAGCTGCTTCCGGCATGGGCCGCTCGCCGGGTCCCCGGCTCAAGGGTAGACCTTGAATCGGCGCCAGCCGTCGCCTTCGCGCTCGAAAACGCTGCGATCGTGCAGCCGGAACTCGCCGGAGATCCAGACCTCGATTCGCCGGGGTGAGACCCGATAGCCGCCCCAATGGGGTGGCCGGGGGACATCCCGGCCGGCGAACCGCTGCTCCTCGTGGGCCACGGCCGCGAGGAGTTCGTCGCGGTCCTTGAGGCGGCGGCTCTGCTGGGAGGCCCAGGCGCCGATCTGGCTGCCACGGGGTCGGGTGGCGAAGTAGGCGTCGGCCTCTCCATCGCTGACCTTCTCGGCCAGGCCTTCGATCCGCACTTGCTTTTCGGTCTCGCGCCAGTAGAAGTTGAGGCACACGTCCGGGTGCCCATCGAGCTCCAGGGCCTTGCGGCTCTCGAGGTTGGTGAAGAAGACAAAGCCTCCGCGGTCGAGCCCCTTGAGCAGCAGCACCCGAGAAGACGGCCGGCCCTCGCCGTCGACGGTGGAAACCACCATCGCCTCCGGGTTGTCCATGCCGGTGGCTGCGGCCTCGTGAAGGAGCTCCTCGAAGAGCTCGAAGGGGTCTCTGGACAGGATCGGGTCGGTCTCCACACTGCCTCCAGCGGTTCGTGGCCTCGATGGGCGGCTGCAGTATACGTCCGCCCGAGGTGCTGGTTTTCGCTCCTCGGGAGGCGTGAGTGTCTTGACTCGAGAGAGGCATCGTTCGTAGGATAGGCACAAATGAAGCGTAAGTAAGCCCCAGCACGAGGGGCAACGGAGTGACGACCATGAATGAGATCCCGTCCGAGCGAAACCCGCCCAACGCCTTCTCTCAGGAGTTCCTCTCTCGACTCCGGCGCGAGGACGACCCGGCCGGCGCCGCCGAGGCCGAGCTCGCCGGCCCATGGCGGGTGCTGGCCATGACCGAGCGGACCCACGGCGTGTTCCGCAGCTGGGAGCGAGCGGAAGAGGGCGACCTGCCGCGGTGCGTCTTCGAGGATCCGGCCCTCGCCGAGCTCGCCGCCAGCCTCTTGCCGGTGCTCTCTCGGGAGCCGAGCTTCCGCCTCACCAACCACGCCACGATCGAGGGTTACGCCCTGGAACGGGAAGGTCAGGTGTGCGGCCGGACACGAATCTGGGACGACGCCTTCGTTCAGGCCATGAGCCTGGTCGATCGCCTGGCGCGGAGCCCGGAGGCTCTCGGCCGGCTGCTCGAGGTGGCGGGCCCGACGGTACTCGAGCTGGTGGGCAGGCGCCTCGGTGGCTCCGTGCCGCTCGCCGCCTCGCCCTCAGCCGAGCCAGAGCTTGATGGCGCAGAGCAGCACGGCCACCGTGACCACCCAACGTAGCCAGCGCTGGCCCTTGAGGATCGTCAGCCGCACGCCCCACCGAGCTCCGACCATGGTGCCCAGGGCTAGGACGAGGCCAGGCAGCCACTCCACCCGCCCCGCCAGGATGAAACCGGGCAGAGCGATCAGGGAGTTCACCAGGATGGCTAGGACCTTGACGGCATTGGCTCGAACCAGGTCGAGCCCCGCGAAGCTCAGGACTGCGAGCAAGAGAAACCCCACTCCGGCCTGGATGAAGCCACCGTAGATGCCGCTCGCGAAGAAGCCCAACTGCACCAGCCAGCGGCGAGCCCCGCGAGGGAAGGCGGGCGGCTCAGCAGCTCCTGCGCCGCTCGAGTCGTCTTGGCTCGAACCTCGCCGCGACGAGATCAAGGTCCAGAGGGTGATCGTGGCCATGAAAACCGCCAGCAGGCGCCGGAGCTGGGAGTCCGGGGTAGCGAGGGCCAACCAGGTGCCGGCCAGGGAGCCGAGAGCGGTGGGTAGAACCGTCCAGCCGGCCCACCGCCAGGGCAGGGCCTGATAGCGATGAAAGCCCCAGACGCCGCTCAGGTTCTGAGCCACGATCGCGAGCCGGTTGGTGCCGTTCGCCACCCCCGGCGACTGTCCCAGGAAAATCAGCATCGGCATGGACAGGAACGAGCCGCCTCCGGCGAGGGTGTTCAGCAGGCCGGTCAGGACTCCGGTCACCAGCAGCAGGGCCAGCCCTTGGTGGGTCACGACACGAGTTTCTCCCAAGAGGAGGGCAGGCGCCAGAGGCTTTCCTTGCGGGCTACAATCCCGCCCGGCCGGGTGCGGCCGGGAGGAATCATGAGCCAGGGCGCTTCGAAAGTGGTGCTGGTGACAGGTGCGGCAGCCGGGATCGGCCGAGCCACGGCCCTCCGCTTCGCGCGAGCGGGCTGGACGGCCGCGATCTGGGACATTTCGCCGAGGCTCGAGGAGGTGGGCGGCGAGATCGCGGCTCTGGGAGGCTCCTTGCACCTCGACACCGTGGACGTCTCCCGGGCGGCCGAGGTGGAGGCAGCGATGGAGCGTCTGGGCGAGACCTGCGGTCGCCTCGACGCCGTGGTGGCGAACGCCGGGATCGTGCGCGACGCGCAACTGCTGAAGTGGCGCGGTGGCCAAGCGGCCGGCCGGATGAGCGAGGAGGACTTCGACCAAGTCCTCGACACCAACCTCAAGGGCGTGTTCTTGACCGTGCGAGCGGCTGCTCCGTGGCTGATCCGCGCGGGCGGCGGCTCGGTGGCGGTGGCTTCCTCGGTGGTGGCCCACAGCGGCAATTTCGGCCAGACCAACTACGCCGCGGCCAAGGCCGGCCTGGTGGCGATGGTGCGCACCTGGGCCCGGGAGCTGGGTCGGCACGGTATTCGGGTGAACGCGGTGGCGCCGGGCTTCATCCAGACACCGATGGTCGACGCCCTGCCGGAGATGGTGGTGAAGCGGGTGGTGGAGCACACGCCGCTCGGCCGCCTCGGCCGGCCAGAGGAGGTGGCGGAAGCCTACTTCTGGCTGGCTTCGGAGGCGGCCAGCTTCGTCACCGGGGCGGTGCTCAACGTCGACGGCGGGCTGATCGTCGGCAGCTAGCCGGAGCGGCTCAGAGCTCCCGGAGCGCCTGGCTGATCGGTAGCCGGGCCGCCCGCCAGGCGGGCAGAACCCCTCCCACCAGGCCGAGAGTCAAGGCGTAGATCACAGCGGTCGCCAAGAGCCGAGGGGTCACGGCGAAGGCGAAAGCGACCTGGCTGAAGCTCTGCCAGTTCATGGTCGAAGTGGTGAAGCCGTCGAAGAGGTAGTAGGCCGCAGCCGCGCCGAGCACACCGCCCAGCAGACCGAGCAGCAGGGCCTCCGCCAGGACCGAGATCACCACGGGCCCGCGGTTGAAGCCGAGGGCGCGCAGGGTGGCGATTTCCCGGCTGCGGGAGGCCACCGCCGTGTACATGGTGTTGAGCGCGGCGAAGGCGGCTCCGGCGCCCATGATGATGGCGATCGCCGAGCCCAGGAAGGTGATGAACCCGGCCAGGGCTTCGGACTGAGACGCCAGGTACTCGCTCTCCCGCTGGACGTTCACGTTGAGCCGAGGGTCCGTCAACAGCGCTCGCCGGTATTCCGACAGAGCCCGGGGCGTTTGGAGCTTGACGTACACCGCCTGGAAACTGTTGCCTCGCCGGTAGGCCGGTTGGAGCACGCGAGCGTCGCACCAGATCTCGCTCTCGGTGAGCGAGCCGCCGGCGTCGAAAACCCCGACTACCGTCCAATCGTTGGCGCCCAGCTTGAGCACCGAGCCGAGATCGAGACCCGCGAACTCGCGTTGGGCGCTCCTGCCTACCACCAGCTCGCGGGTGCCGGTGTTGAATTTCCGCCCCTCCACGATCTTGAGCTCTGGGCGTACCTGGAAGGCGGCGGGCTCGACACCCCTCAGCGGCACGTTGGCCGTGGTTCCGGTGGTGCGCTTGGGCAGGTCGATGATCACGAAGAGCTCGGCCGAGGCCACCGGGCCGAGGTCGCCCTGGGCCACTCCGGGCCCGCCGCGGATCAGCCGCACCGAATCGCCCGAGAAGAAGCTGATCATCTCGCTTGCCGAGCCCGAGCGCAGCACCACGGCGCGGTCCGGAGCACCGGCGGCGTTCATGGTCTTGCGGAAACCCTCGGCGATCGACAACACCGCGACCACGATGGTGACCACTCCCGCGATGCCGATGACTGCCACCAGCGAGGAAGCCGCCCGCTCCTTCAGGTTGCGGAGGTTGAGCAGGGTGACTTGAAAGATCTGCGAGAGCCACATCGCGGCCTCTCCTAGACCCTGCGCAGAGCTGCGGCGATCGGCAGCCGCATGGCGGCGATCGCCGGAAAAGTGCCGGCGAAGAGGCCGAGCCCGAGGGCGATGGCAGCGCCGTCGATCAGCGCTTGGCCGGGGATGTAGAAGATGGGGAAGAAGCGAGCCACCGCCGGGCCCAGGCCGATGGTGAGCCCGAGCGCCAGCATCAGCCCCAGGAAGGCGCCGAGGCCGGCCACGAAGAAGGACTCGGCGAGCACCAGGAGCAGGATGCGTCCGGGCGTGTAGCCGAGGGTTTTGAGCACGGCGATCTCGTTGGTTCGTTCCCGCACCGACTGGGCGAAGGTGTTGGCGGTGACCAACAGGATGATGAAGAACACCGCTGCCGAGATCGCCTGGACGATCGCCCCGATGTTGCCCATCTGGTTGACGAAGCCCTGGGCGAAGGCCCTCTCGGTGGAGGTCTTGCTCTCGGCCGAAGAGTTGGCGAAGCAAGCGTCGATGTCCCGGGCGACGGCCGCCGCGCGGTCGGGATCCTTGACCCGGATGATGTACCAGCCCACGTCTCCCTTGCGGGCCGCTCGCGCCTCGTCGAAGTAGTCGTAGCGGAACAGGAGCGAAGTGGTGTCGGTGCCCTTCGAGGTGCCATCGTAGATGCCGACGATGTTGAACTCCCACGCGGTCTTGCCGTCGATCCGCCGCCAGGGCGAGCCCAGGATGGGAATCCGCTGGCCCACTTTGAACCCGAACTGATTGGCGGTGGCCCGGCCGATGATCGCGCCCTCGCGGTCGGTGAGCCAGGCGAGCTTCTGCTCCGGGGGCAGCACGATCTCCGGGTACATCTGCAGATAGCCCTCAGGATCGACCGGGAACTGGGCGAAGAAGTTCTTCTCGTTCTGGTAGTAGCCGCCGAACCAGGAAGCGTTGGTCACGGCTGCCACCCCGGGGACCTTGCGAATGCGCTCCTGATAGGCGAAGGGCAGGGGTTGGATCAGCGAGACCTTGTTGGTCATCACCAGGCGATCCACGCCGGCGAGCTCGACGCCCCCCTCGAAGGCCTGGCGCACCGCGTTGAGCAGCCCGAAGAGCAGGAAGGCCATGACGATCGAAGCCAGGGTGAAGATCGCCCGGGTCTTCTTGCGCCAGACGTTGCGCCAGATCAGGTTCAGGTACTTCACGCCGCCGACTCCACCAGAAGAGCACCCTTGTCGAAGTGCAGCGTGCGCGAGGCCCGGGCTGCCGCCTGCGGGTCGTGGGTGACCATGATGATGGTCTTGCCGTGCTCGCGGTTGAGCCGCGAAAGCAGGTCGAGGATCTCGGTGCCGGACTTGCGATCGAGGTCACCGGTGGGCTCGTCGCAGAGCAGCAGCATCGGGTCGGTGACGATCGCACGGGCGATGCCCACGCGCTGTTCCTGGCCGCCCGAGAGCTGTCGCGGGTAGTGCTTCATGCGATCGCCGAGGCCCACCAGCTTGAGAGCCAGCCGCGAGCGCCGCTTGCGCTCGGAGCGCGAGAGGCGAGTGAGCAGCAGCGGCAGCTCGACGTTGCGCTCGGCGGTGAGCACCGGCAAGAGGTTGTACATCTGGAAGATGAAGCCCACGCTCCTGGCCCGCCAGGCGGCGAGTTCGGCATCGCTGAGACGGTCGATGCGCTGGCCGGCCACCACGATCGAGCCGCGGCTGGGGCGGTCCAGGCCGCCGATCAGATTCAGCAGCGTGGACTTGCCCGAGCCCGAGGGGCCCATCAGGGCCAGAAATTCGCCTCTGGGGATGTCGAGCGACAGCCCCTTGAGGACTTCCACCTCTTCGCTGCCGCGGTGGAAGTTCTTGTAGAGGTTGCGGACGCTGACGATGATCTCCTGCTCGGCCGCCATGGCATCACCCTTTCGACGGCGCCACTCGCACACGCATGCCGTCGGCGAGTCGGGTTCCCGGCTCGACCACCACCACGGCACCTTTGGCCAGGCCCGAAGCGAGGTCGCATTCATCGCCCACCGGCTTGCCCGAGAGCTGCACCGAGCGGCGCGTCACCTTCGACTGCTCGACCTGGAACACGGCAGCTTCGGCCCCTTCACCCACCACGGCCTTGCACGGGATGCGCACCACGGTGCGGGCCGGAGCGGCGGCGGCTTCGGCGTCGAGGAACGAGACCTTGACGCCCATATCCGGCAGGATGCGCGGGTCCAGCTGTTCGAAGGCGATGCGCACGGTCACGGTGGCTTTCTGGCGATCCGCGGTGGGCACCGGGGTGATCACGTGGCCCGGGATCTTCCAGTCCGGGTAGGAGTCGAGCACGGCTTCCACCGGCTGATCCTGGCGTACCCGATTGATGTAGGCCTCGTTGACGTCCACCTCGATCTCGAGCGAACTCATGTCGACCAAGGTGCAGATTCCGGTGCGGGTGAAACCGCCACCGGCCGAGACCGGCGAGATCATTTCACCGGGCTGGGCGTCCTTCGACACCGCCACTCCGGTGAAGGGGGCGCGGATCACCGAGTCGTCGATTTGCTGCCGGGTCACGGCCAGGCCCCGTTCGGCAACCGTGACTTCATCCCGAGCGGCGGCGAGGCGGGCCCTGAGCGAGTCGGAGGCCGCCCGGTCGGCGTCGAGCTGGGACTGCGCCGCGACTCCCGAGGCCACCAGCTCCTGGCTGCGGCGCTGGTTGAGCTCGGCCTCGGCCAGCCGGACCTCGATCTCGCGCAGGGCGCTCTTCGAGGAGGTCAGCCGTGCTTCGTCGAGCTCGGCCTGGCGGCGGATCTGGCTGTCGTCGAGGCGGGCCAGGATCTGTCCGTCCGTCACCTTGAGCCCTTCTTCCACCAGCACCTCGGTCACCTTGCCGGTGAACTTCGAGGAGACAGTGGCCTTGCGCCGAGCGGTGACGTAGCCCGAAGCCTGGAGCACGGCGTTCGAAGCGACGATCTCCTCCGCCGTGGCCACCTTGACGGCAGGGGCCGACAGGGTACGCAGGCTCATGGTGCCGACGATGAGCACCAGCAGCAGCACCAGAGCGAGCCGGATGCGTCGCCGGGTCTTGATCTTGGCGAGGTCTCGACGGTCTTCTTCTTCGAGACGGAGGTCTTCAATCGAAGGGTTGGAATCTGCCATGGTTAACCAGAACCTGAGTCGTTGCGTTGATGGGGAGTCGCGCTCACTTCGGCAAGGAGCGCTGTCGGCGGGGCAGCGCAGAGCATAGCATCGCTTCCAGCAGCTTCCTCAGCCCCTCCTCTACGCACCAGGCTCGAGAAAGATTTGGCCGTGTTCGTCGCTCTTCGAGGCGGCCGAGTTCTGGGGCCGCTTGCTGCCCGCTGCGGGTCGGTTCAGGGGCGCAGGGCGGCGATTCGGCGCTCGAAGTAGCCCAGCCTGGGGTTGGCTGGATCGAGCTTCGCGAGCACCTTCAAGGCGAGTTCGGCCTGGTCCGCCCGACCTTGAGTGAGCAGCTGCTCGATCTGTCGGACGCCTTGATGGACGGCCTGCTGCCGTTCGCTCGACGCCCGCAGCCGCTCCGCCTCGGCGAAAAGAGCCGCCGGTCGCGGATGGCCTGGCAGCTCCTTTTCCATGGCCAAGGCCACCTCTCGAGCGGCCTGCCAGTCTCCGGTCTCGAGCGCGGCGGCGAAGCGAGACTCGAAAGGCTGCGCCTGCTCGGCCTGAGCGGCCAGGCGGCGTGCCTCTTCCAGCTGGTCGCGATAGATCGCCAGGGTTGCACGGCTCGCGGCGAGCTGGTTCAGGGCCGAGAGCTCCTGCTCGGCGCGCTCCAGCCGGCCCGAGGCGACGTCGTCTTCGAAGCGCTGGCGCAGCTCCGCGGCCTCGCGTTCTCGGGACTGCCGGGTGCGCGCCTCGTCGAGCTCCTTGGCCAGTCGCTCCGCGGCGGAGGCGCTCGCCGCCCGCAGGCGGGCAATGCGCTGGCCGGCGCGGTCCAACTCCCCCTCGGCGAGGGCCTGGCGAATGGCCGAGATTTCCCGCTTCACTTCCTCGGACTCCCGCGCCTCTTCCGAGAGCCCGGCCAGCCGCTGCTGGTAGACCGCCAGGTTGGCATGGTCGGGAGCGAGCTCTCGCAGGGTCTCGAGGGCGAGCTTGGCGAGCGGCGCCTGACGCTGGTCCAGGTAGCGCACCAGGAGCCCTTCCGCCTCGCGCAGGCGCTGGCGCTCCAGATCCGCCTTCTCGGCGAGCTCGCTCACCTGGGCTTTGAGCTCGGGCAGGCCTTTGGTCTTCGGGTCGATGCCCTCGATCGTCACCACCAGGCGCTCGGCTAAGGTGCGCTCGCCTCGGGTCAAGGCATCCTGTGCTTTCTCCATCAGCTTCTGGGTGCGGGTGAGGCGATCCGCGGCGCGATTGATCTGGGCCAGGAGCTCGTCTCTCTCGGCCCGCGAGAGCTGGCTCGAGCTGCGGGAGTCGGGGTTCGGAGTCGCCGCTGCGGGCGCTTGCACGGGCGCCGAGACGGGTGCCACCAGAGACATCTCGCGGGTCGAGAATTTCGCGCTGCCGAGCTTGAAGCTCTCCAGGGCCTGGATGAACTCCACGGCGTTGGGAAAGCGCTGGTCGCGGTCCCGCTCGAGCCCCTTGCGCACGATGCGGTCGAGCTCCGGAGGGATCTCCACTCCGGGAGTCCGTCCCACCAGGGGGAGAGGATCCTCCGTGAGCCGCTTGAACACGAAGCCGTGGGGGGTTTCGGACTCGTACGGAGCCTTGCCGCAGAGCATCTCGTAGAACACCGCCGAGAAGGAGTAGAGGTCGCTCCTGCGGTCGAGCACCACGCCTTCCACCACCCCGGCCTGTTCCGGCGAGCAGTAGCGCAGCTTGCCCATGAACATGCCCACCTGGGTGACCTCGATCTCCTTGTTCTTGAGCAAATTCTTGACCAGGCCGAGATCGATGATCTTGAGCCGCACCTTGCCGCGCACGTCGCGCATCAGCATCAGATTGTCCGGGCTGATGTCGCGGTGAATCACGCCGTGAGAGTGGATCGCCTCCATGCCGCGTAGGGCCTGGATGCCCAGGTCCACAGCGATCTCGATCGGGAACGGGCCGTGGCGGGCCACCCAGCGGCCAACGTCCTCACCGTCGATGTACTCCCACACCATGTAGAAGCTGCCGTCGGCGAGCCCCGAGATGTCGTAGAGGATGGCGACGTTGGGATGCTTGATCTGGGTGGCAGTGCGGGCCGCGCGGAGGAAGCGGGCCTGGGCGCTGGGGTCCGAGGCGTCTTCCGGTCGCAGAACCTTGATCACCCGCTGTTCGTCGAGGTGCAGGTGGCGGGCGAGATAGACCTCGCTCATTCCGCCCCCGGCGAGACGCCGCAGGATCTGATACTTGCCGTCCAGGATGGTGCCGGTTCGTTCCAAGGCCACAGTCAACCTCTTTCCAGCTTCATTGTATTGAACCCGAGCGGCCCCGGGTCGTGACAGCGGAGCCGAAGTCCCGGGATCTGGACGGAAGCTGCGAGGAAAGCGGCGACGCAAAGAACCAAGCGCTCGAGCGACGACGGCGGCCATCAGGGACTCCTCCCTGCCTAGAGGCCGCCGGGAACGCGAGAAGTTACCGGGTGGCGGGCTCTCGCTCCACCACCAGACCGAAGAAGGCGTCGGCCAGCGCTTCTCCACGCGCTACGAAAGGCACGCCCAGGAGCCAGGGCGTGCCGAACTGGATCGAATAGTCGAGGTTCTGGAGGGTGTCCGGCTTCTCGGCCTCGGAGGCGATCAGCACGAAGTGGGCGAGCTTCTCCGCGTCGGCCGGATCGAGTCGGCCGCCCACCAGCTTCTCGCCGAGCTTCTCGCCGAGCTTGGGCAGAGCGGCGGTGTAGCGCTCGGCGAGCTGCACCAGCTGCGGCAGCGGGCCGTCGAAAGCCGGGATGGCGAAGGCCTGGTCGCCCGAGCCGCCACCACTCTCGGCGCCTTCTCCGCTGAAGAAGCGCACCAGGCCGTTGGCCGACCCTCCCGCCGTCTGCCGTTGTTTGATCGTGACCCGGGCTGGCAGCAGCCAGAAGGGCAGATAGGCCGCGGCTTGCACGTTGGCCGCGGCCACGAAGCGCACTTCGACTTCGGCGAGCGTCTCCTCGCCGTTCTGTCCGGCCGTGAGCCGGCAGCCCGAGCGGCAGGCGGTGCAGAAGTAGACGATGTCCTGCCGGTCCGCGGCGAGCGGCGCACCGCATTTCGGGCAGGTGTGACGCACCACTCGGAGCCCGCTCACCCCGAGCCTCCTTTGGCGAAGATCGCCTTGAGGTTGAATTTGCCGGCCGAGGCGGGCTCCTGGTAGCCGGTGCCTTCTTCCACCACGCCGCCGAAGCGGAATTTCTTGAAACCCCACAGGAAAATGGCGACGCCGACGGCGCAGGCGCCGAAGATCAGGGCGAAGGGGTTGTCGACGTCACCCGAGAACGACCACTGCAGCCCGGAGGTCACCAGGAAGCAGGCCGCGGCCTGGGAGCCCACCATGGCCGCGGCCCGGAAGACATCGTTGCCCGGAGCCTTGCCGTAGGCCAAATCGCCGCTCTCGGCATCGATCAACACCTGGTAGGACTTGCCGCGGAAGCGATAGCGCACCACCCAGAGCGGGTAGTAGACCAGGCTGAAACGCGGGGAGAGCAGCTCGAGGAAGCGGAAATGGGTCTGGTGCAGGCCGGCGGCCGGATCGGCCTCGTCGGCGAAGTCGGCGAGCATGTCTTCCCGGGCTTCGGCCTCGGAAGCGGTGGGCGCGAAGACCATGCCGTAGCGCTCGAAGGTCTCGGCGTCGAACGGCACCAGCTCGTCGCCGCTCAGGTCGATCCGGGAAAGGCCCCATTCGGCCGGGTTCACCGCCACGCTCACCTGATCCAGATGCTGCTCGAGCCGGCGCTCGACCGGCACGTCGTAGGTCTCGGTTCGCTGGTTCTTGCCGGAGCCCACGGTGCGGGTGCGGCGCTCGATGCCGAAGGCGTAGCCCACGGCATTCGCTTCGCTACGGAAGAAGGGCAGGAAGCAGAGGAAGGCCTCGGCGAGCTCGGCTTCCTTCTTGAGCGCAGAGTGCTTCGAGATGCCCTTGGCGAGCCAGGCCATCACCAGCTGCTTGGCCTGGTCCGAGCTCACTTCGGGCTTGACCGCGAAGCGACGGATTCCCTTCTCGCCCGCCACCCTCAAAGTGGTCTGGCAGAACGGACAGGCGAGGATGATCTGCCCGGAGGCGACCGTCAGGGCGCCGCCGCAGCTCGGGCAGGACAGGCCCGAAACGCGCAGCGCGGCACCGTTCGGCTGAGCGACGGCGGACGCAGCGGGCGGGTTCATACTTTGCGCGCCACCAGGAAATTGCCGAGGGCGAGCGGCAAGGCGGTGGCGGCGTAGAGCGCCACCTTGAGGAAGGGATTCGAGACCACGAAGCCCTCGACCAGGAACACCAGCACACCCAGGATGGCCATCAGGTAGAAGGGCGCCTCGGCCTTGGCCGGGAACACCGAAGCCATCACCGCCCCGGTGGCACCCTCGATGTAGGCGGAGTACTCCTGGCCCTGGTACTGGTAGTGCCCGCGCCACAGCGGCAAGTGCACCAGGGCCGTTTCCGACAGGCTGCCGGCGTCCTCTCCCAGCCAGCCGCGGGCGGTCTCGATCGGTACCGTGACGGCCGCGGATTCCACCACCTCGGCCTGCGGCTCGAAAGGTTCCAGGCGGCCCGCGGGCAGCTTCAGGTCGGCGAGGGCGGGAATCGGCGTGGGTGCGGCTGGCTCGATGCGGGTGGCCTCGCCGCGCTGGTCGCTCGAGCTACGGAACAGCCAGACCGGGAAGCGCAGCGGCTCCATGGCCGTGATGGTGGCCTTGGTGTCAAGGTCCTTGACGGTGTCGTTGCCGGCCATCCAGCGCCGCATCGCTTCCACGGCCTGGCTCTTGTCGACCATCCGGGGCAGCTGGTAGTGGGAGATCAGCCCGCCGCGGTCGACGAAGAGCGCCGCCTCGCAGAAGGCGCAGCGAACGACTCGGGCCCCCGAGGGCAGCGCGTTGTCGGCCCCGCATTGGGGGCAGCGCAGGGTAGTACCGCTCGGGGACGGAGTCGACACCGTTTGGGCCCTTGCCGCTCTCGGCCGGGAAGGCGCGTTCGCGCCTAGCCCGCCATCTTGGTCCCGCAGGACGGGCAGAACCGGGCAGCGGGAGGTAGTTTAGCACCACAGCTAAAGCAGAAGGCTGCTCCGGCAGCGCCTTCAGCGCCCGTGGCGGCCGGCGCTGCCGGAGGCGCCTGCGGGGCGGCCGGTGC
>CALMKX010000303.1 GCA_937867335.1 uncultured Acidobacteriota bacterium | reverse complement strand
CGCCGCCACGATCGGCTTCTCGCATTCCGTCCGAAAGAGCAGCGGGATCTGGCTGACCCAGCCGCCGTCGTCGCTCAGGTACGTCTCCATCGGCGTGAGCGGCGACTCGGCCGGCGGCGTCCCTCCGACGAGGTCGGCGCCGGCGCAGAATCCTCGGCCCGAACCGGTGATGGCGATGACCCAGACGTCGTCATCGCGATAGGCCTCGCGGACGGCGTTGTAGATGCCCCAGCCCATGTCGCCACTGAGCGCATTGAGGCGTTCCGGCCGGTTCAGCGTGATCGTGCGGACGTGCCCGCGGTCGGAGATTTCAACGACTTCGTCCAATGCATTCGTCCTTCGGAGTCCACGGATTTCGCGCCATTCTAAGCCCGGCGCGCGCTCGGTGTCGGAGCCGGGCCAGGGCTCAGCCGCCTTCGACTTCGACGTTCACGACGATCCCCTCAGGCGTATTCCGCGCGACGATGAATTCGGCGGGGTTCGTCGGGTCAAGGTTCTCCTCGCTGTGGACCTCGAAGGGCGGCACGAAGATGAAGTCCCCCGTCTTCGCGTCGGCCACGTGCTCCAGCCGCTTGCCCCACCGGAACCGCAACGTCCCCTTGAGGATGTAGATGCCGGATTCCGACTCCCCGTGGTGGTGCGCGCCCGAGGCCGCCCCGGGCGCGTTTCCTGGCGCCGGCGCCCTACTGCCCCGCCGTCATCTCCGCGAAAGCCAGGTTCATGATGGCCGCCTGCTCGATCAGGTGCGCCTTCATGGAGCTGGTGGCCGGGCTCGGGCTCGGTGAGCGGCTGACGCTGCGCACGGGGCGCCCGCCGGCGATGATCTTGAGGCGCGGCTTCAGGAAGATGAGCGCGCCCATGTTGGCCGGCTCCTCCTGCACCCAGACGATCTCGCGCGCGTTCGGATGCGCGGCGAGCGCGGCCTGAAGGTCGGCCTCCGGGAACGGGTAGAGCTGGTCGAGGAACAGCACCGCGGTGCGCGTGTCGCCACGGCGCTTGCGCTCGGCGAGGAGCTCGTGCCCGATCTTGCCGGTGCACAGCAGCACGCGCTGCGCGTCGCGCACCTCGCGATCCTCGACCACGGTGGCGAAGCGGGCGCGCGACAGCTCCGCGAGGTCGGACATGGCGTCGGGATGGCGCAGCATGCTCTTCGGCGTGAACACCACCAGGGGCTTGCGCCAGGCCCGTAGCGCCTGCCGGCGCAGCAGGTGGAAGTACTGGCCGGCGGTCGAGGGCTGGGCCACCTGGAAGTTGTCCTCGGCGGCGAGTTGCAGGTAGCGCTCCACCCGCGCGCTCGAGTGCTCCGGTCCCTGCCCCTCGTAGCCGTGGGGCAGCAGCAGCACCAGCCCGGAGAGCAGCGTCCATTTGTCCTCGGCGGCGGCCAGAAACTGGTCGATCACGATCTGGGCGCCGTTGGCGAAGTCGCCGAACTGGGCTTCCCAGAGCACCAGAGTCTCCGGGTAGTCCCGCGAGTAGCCGAACTCATAGGCCATCACCGCGGCCTCGGAGAGCATCGAGTTGTAGACCTCGAAGCGCCCCTGGCCCGGCGCGATCTCGGTGAGCGGCACGTGTTCGTGCTCGTTCTCGGTGTCGATCAGCACGGCGTGGCGGTGGCTGAAGGTGCCGCGGCGGGAATCCTGGCCGGAAAGCCTCACCGGCACGCCTCGGGCCACCAATGAAGCGAAGGCCAGGGCTTCGGCCATACCGAAGTCGAGCGCCTTCTTGCCCTCGCCCATCTCCAGCCTCTCGGCGAGCAGCTTCTTGATCTTGGGGTGGACGTGGAAGCCCTCGGGAACGGCGGTGAGCCGTGCCGCCAGCCGTTCCAGCTCGGCTGCCGGGAGGGCCGTGGGCACCTCGAAGCCGGCCTCGTAGGGGCCGCCCTTGAAGGCGGCCCAATAGCCCGGTGCCTGGGCCAGCACGGGCTTCTTGGCCAGTGCGGTGGCGGAGGTCTGCGCCGCCTCGTACTCGGCCTTCACCCGCGCGGCGAGGGCTTCGGACTCGAGCCCGGCTTCGGCCGCGAAGCGCTGCCAGAGCTGGGGATGGGCCTTGAGCGCGCGGTAGAGCATGGGCTGGGTGATGGTGGGGTCGTCCACCTCGCTGTGGCCGTGCCGCCGGTAGCCGATCAAGTCCACCACCACGTCGCAGCCGAAGGCCAGCTTGAACTCCGTGGCCATACGGGCGGTCTTCGCTACCGCCGGCAGGTCCTCGCCGTTGACGTGGAAGATCGGGCTCGGCAGGCGCCGGGCGACGTCGGTGGCGAAGCGCGAGCTGTGCAGCTCGTGAGGCTCGGTGGTGAATCCGATCAGGTTGTTCACCACCACATGAAGGGCGCCGCCCACTTCGTAGCCGTGGAGCCCGGAGAGGTTCAGGGCCTCGGCGGTGATGCCCTGGCCGGCGAAGGCGGCGTCGCCGTGCAGGATGATGGCCACCACCTTGCGCTCGGAGCCGGGGCCGAGGCGGGTCTGCTTCGCCCTCACGCGCCCGAGCGCCACGGGATGCACCACCTCGAGGTGGCTGGGGTTCGACACCAGGTGGATGCGCACCTTCTCGGCGGTATCGAAGGGGTGGTGGCCGGTGGCGCCGAGGTGATATTTCACGTCGCCGCTACCCAGCACGCTTCGCGGGTCCACGTCCTCGAAGCCGGTGAATAGATGCATCGCCGGCACCCCGGCGAAATTGGCCATTACGTTCAGCCGCCCGCGGTGGCTCATGGCGATCACGATCTGCTCGGCTCCCGAGGCGGCGAGCACCCGCCAGATCTCGTCGAGCAGGGGGATCAGCGAGGTCACGCCCTCGAGCGAGAAGCGCTTGCTGCCCAGGTAGCGCTGCTGCAGCACCTGCTCGAAGAGCTCGGCCCGCACCAGCCTCTCGAGCACCTCCGGGGCATCGATGTCCGGCCCGGGAGCCTCCATCCGCTCGGCCACCCAGCGGCGTCGCGCCGGATCCGCCAGGTGCATGAACTCGGCGGCGATCGAGCCGCAGTAGATCGCCCGGGCCCGTTCGGCGGTCGATCCGCCGAGGCCATCGAGCTCCGGCAGCGGCAGTGGCGGCAACCGCCCGAGCGGGTCGAGCCGCGCTTCGAGGTAGCCCCAGCGGCGGAAGGTGTCGAGGATTTCCAGGTCGGTCGGGTTGTCGGTCGGGGGCGGGGCGGTCAGCGTTTCCATGGCAAGAGCAAGGATATCGGGTCGGGAGTCGGATTGCTCCAGGCGGTGGCCTCGGCAGGGGTCACTTCGCGCGTTGTGGTGGTAGATTGCGGGAACACCCGGCTTGGCTGCCCAGGTTCCCGAGGCTCCTCGAGGCGAGCCTTGGGCCGGCGTCGCTCCTGGGCGGCCCATCTTCGAGGGAGAGGAACTCATGACTCAGCCCCCCCTGCCGCCCCCTCCGCCCCCCGAGGCCTACGCTCAGGCCGCCTACCCGCGTCCGGCGAGCCCCTCCCGGCTGCGCTCGCCCTGGCTCTGGGCGGTCGCCGCGGTGCTCGCGGTCGTCCTCCTGGTGGCGAAATTCCTGGTCATTCCCACCCTCGCAGCGAGCCGCATCTATCGCTGGGCCGACAGCCAGGGAGTGGAGTTCGTGGCGCAGGGCTGGAGTGGCAGCGTGCTCGGCCTGGGAGCCACCGCCGAGGGCGTGAAGGTGCTCGCCTCCGGCCCCTACGCCAGGAAGGAGCTGATCGAGGCGCGGGCGGTGGAATTCGACCTCTCGTTCTTGGGCGGTCTCTTCGGCTCGGGTTGGCTTTCCGGGGTGCGCCTGGTGGAGCCGCAGATCTACCTCGAGCGGCTGCCCTCGGGGCGCTGGAACTGGGAGGGGGCGGCGCGGCTCAAGCCGGAAGACTCCGGTTCCGGCTTCGCGCTCGCCGAGCTCGGGGCGCGGCAACTCGCCCTCGACTGGGTAGAGAGCCTCTCCGGCAACGGCAAGTCCAGCTCCCTGCGCGGGCTTCAGGCGAGCCTCCGCCTGGACCGCGCCAACGGGCGCTCGAACGACCTGCGGGCTCTCATCGACGATCGCTCGCCCGCGAGCCCGATCTCCTTCGTGGTACCCGTCAGCCAGGGCAAGCTCCACTTCGACGGCCGTGGCAACCTCTTCCACTGGAGTGCCGGGCAGGGACCGGCCAAGAGCTGGACCCCCTCGTTCGAGGGGCGGCTGGATCTCGAGAACCTGCCCGCCAACGCCTTCGTGAGCCTGATTCCCGAAGTGGCGATCGTGCCCGCGAGCGGCTCGCTCGCCGGCCAGGTGGACCTCCGCTTGTCCGAAGGCAAGCTCGAATGCCACGCGGACATCACCTACGACAACGTCACCTACGCCTTGAACCCGGCCTCGCCCCTGGTGGGGCGCAGCGAAGCTCGGCTGGCCGCCCAGCTCGCCGGTTACCAGGCCCACGGCCGCCTGGAGTTCGACTGCGGCGGCAAGCTGGACAATCCGAACTACCGGCCGGTGCAGGCCTTCTTGATCGCCTTGATCCGCCAGGGTCTGGGCAAAGCCCCGCGCACGGTGCGCGGCCTGGTGGAGGTGGAGTTCGGCAGGTACTCGGGGGTGGTGGTGGACTACGCCCTCATCGCGGAAGTGCTCTACCTGGTGCGGGCGCTCCACCCGGAGATCCGCGCCATCCTGCACTATCCGCCGTGGTACTTCGCACCCTACCCCCCGGGCGTGCCCCGGCTGCCGGGGCCGTCGATCCTCGGCCCGCCGGGCCTTCCGGGGCCGCCGGTCGGCCTGGGACCGCCGGGAGGCTTGAGGCCGCCTGGCGGCTTCCGGCCCCCCGGCGGCTTCCGGCCACCCTTCCCGCACTGAAGGGAGGACGCGAGCAGCAGCCTTGATATCTTGGTTCCATGGCGGAACCCAAGAATTCGGGGCCCACGCGCCGAGAGATGGTTCGAGGCCTGGCCGCCGGGCTAGGCCTCCTCGCCTCGGGCTGCGCTTCGAGTCCGGGGGCAGAACCAGCACCGAGAACGGCTGCCGCGCCCCCGGGCGCGGCTCGGCCCGGCCGGCCCCGGCACCCGAGTGTGCTCTTCGTTTCGATCGATGACTTGAATGATTGGACCGGCGGCCTGGGCGGCCATCCCCAGGTGCGGACGCCGCACCTCGACGGGCTCGCAGCGCGAGGGCGCTCGTTCACCCGGGCTTTCTGCTCGGCTTCGCTGTGCAATCCGTCGCGTTCGTCGCTCTTGACCGGTCTGGCGCCCACAACGCTCGGCCTCTTCGACAACACCACGAACTTCCGCAGCCTCCGCCCCGCGGCGCAGACGCTGCCACAGTGCTTCGCGGCTGCCGGCTATCGCACGGTGGGGATCGGCAAGATTTTCCACAACAGCTTTCCGGACTCGATCTCCTGGCAGGAAGAGTACCCGTTCGCTTCGTTCCGCGACCGCCGCCTCAAGCAGCGACCCTTGACTCCCCTCACCATCCGCCCTGAAGCCGCCGACACCGACCTCGAGCGCCGCTTCGATTTCGGCCCGGTGCCCTTCGCGGACGAGGAGTTGGCAGACGGCAAAGTGCTCGCCCAAGCCCTTTCGGTGCTGGCCTCGGCTGGCCCAGAGCCGCTGTTCCTGGGGGTGGGATTCGCCCGCACGCATATCCCCTGGTACGTGCCGGAGCGCTACTTCGAGCTCTACCCGCTCGAATCGGTGGCGCTGCCAGAGCTGCGGCCGGACGACCTCGACGATGTGGGCCCCCTGGCCCGGGACTGGGTGGAGAGGCAGCGCATCTCGGACGACCTCGACCGCCCGGAGATCGCTCGCCGGGCGGTGCGCGCCTACCTCGCCGCGGTGAGCTTCGTCGACGCTCTGGTGGGGCGGCTGCTCGAGGCCTGGTGGGCCTCGCCCCACGGCCGAGAGGGCTTGGTGGTGCTGTGGAGCGACCATGGCTTCCACCACGGCCAGAAGCGGCATTGGCGCAAGGAAACACCCTGGCGCGAGGGCACGCGGGTGCCTCTCCTTCTCGCCGCGCCCTGGCTGCCGAGCCCGGGCGTGCCCTGCAACCAGCCAGTGTCGCTCCTGGATCTCTATCCCACCCTGGCCGAACTCGCGGGTCTCGAGGCCCCCCGGGACCTCGACGGCCGTTCCCTGCTCGCCCAGCTGGAGGAACCCTCGGCGCCGCGGGAGCGCCCGGCCGTGATGAGCTGGCGGCCGGGGAGCGCGGCCGTGGTGGCCGAGTACCATCGGCTGATTCGCTACCAGGATGGCTTCGTGGAGCTCTACGACCACCGCGAGGACCCCCGCGAGTGGGTGAACGTGGCAGGCCGGCCCGAGAACCGGGCCCGGGTGGCCGAGCTTTCGCGCTTCCTTCCGGGCTGAGCTTCAGGCCGGCTGGGAGCTGCCGGCTTCGAGCAGATCCTGCAGGTTGAGCACGCCGATCAGCTGGTCCGTCTCCACCACCAGCACCCGGTTGGTGCGCCCCTTGGCCATCAGCGAGAAGGCCTCCGCCGCCGGCGCATCCGGCTGCACCGAGTTGGCCGGGCTCACCCGTTCGGTGATCGCCCCCACGCTCTGGCGGTCCCATTCCTCGGGGGCCAGGCCGCGGAGGCGATCGAGGGAGACCACCCCCATCAGCTTCTCGCCGTCCACCACCGGGAACAGCGAGAAAGCGTGGCGGCTGGCGAACTGGTCCACGAATTCCTGTACCGAGATGGCCCGGGGCACCACCACCGGGTTCACCCGCATGAAGCGCCGCACCGGCTGGTGGCGCAGGGCGCGGCGCAAGAGGGCGGTCTGGTGGCCGGAACGGGCGGCCAGGCGGGTGAAGAAGCCGATCGCGAGGCAGGTGGCGCCGGTGCTCACGCTGCCGTTGACCAGGGCGGCCAGGCCGAAGACGATCAACGCCACGCCCAGCCCGGAGGAGAGGCCGGTGGAGATCTGCCAAGCCCAGCGCGAATCTCCCTGCACCGCCCACAAGAGGCCCCGCACCATGCGGGCGCCGTCGAGGGGATAGGCGGGCAGCAGATTCACGGCGCCCACCAGGCCGTTGAGGGTGGCGAGCTGGCCCAGGAGCAAGAGGCCCGGGGCCGCCCAGCCCTCGAGCTGGCCGTAGAGCCACACCACCGACAGTGCTCCGGCCAGCCAGAAGCTCGAAGCCGGGCCGGCGGCGGCGGTGAGCAGGTCCGCGGCGGGCGAGGGGGGCTCGTCGGTCACATCGGGCACGCCGCCGAAGAGCAGCAGGGTGGTGCCGCCGGCACCGAAGCCGAAGTGCCGGGCCGTCGCCAGGTGGCCGAGCTCATGGAACAGCAGCGAAACGAGCAGCCCGGCCACCAGCAGCAGGCCGAGCAGCCAGTAGGTTTGAGGGTCGAGGTTGGGCAGGGCCGGCGGGAAGACGTTGGTGGCGAAGAGCCAGGTGAGGCCGAAACCCAGGAGCAGCCAGCTCGCGTCCAGGCGCACCCGGGCGCCGAAGAAGAACGGGATCTCGACCGAACGTCCGAACATGGCTCAGAGCCATTCTAGCCCGGAAGCGAGAAGAGGGGCTGCGGAGCGGGCAGCGTCGTGGGCAGGCCGGGCCCAGGGTGGGGCTTGGGGGAGGGGCAATCCGTGTTCCCTGGAGGTGCCCTCCTGTGCTAACACAGAGGCACAATGGCTACAAAGCGCCTTTGCAAGGCCCTCTCTCGAGAGGTCGCCTCCCTAGAGGAACCTACTACCCGCGGCCCTGGCTCCATGGAGCAAGAAGTCCTCCAGGAATCGCTCCAGGGGGTGAGCCCGGGCGACCATCCTGCGCTGCGGGAGATCGAGGCTTCTTGGGCGCGCCAGGCTCGGCGTGCAACGGCGGAAGAAGTCAGCTCCTGGATCGAGGCCGGGCGCGACGGAAAGCCGTAGGCCCGCCCCTCCCGGCGTTATGATCCCTCCGGACCTGGAGATTGCCCTTGGCAATGCCGCGACGACGGCTGGGCGGTGGGTGGCTGCTGGCGTTGGGGCTGCTGGTGCTCGTCGCCGGCTGCCGCGCGCAGCCGCCTGGCCCTCTCTCGCCCCTCGAGCTGAGCTGGTTGGCGCCGTCTGGAGCGATCGGCCAGGCCGGGCTGCGGGTGGGGGATCGCGTGATCTCCTTCCGCCGCGGCACTCTGCCCGGAGATCGGACGCCGCCGGCTGCGGGGCCCCTGAGCTCCTGCCTCGACTGGGCCCGGGTGGAGATGGAAGAGTCCCCTCTCGGCCCGGTGCACCTGGTCTACGAAAGGGCCGGCCGGCGGGCCGAGGTAGAACTGCCGGCCGGCGACTGGTACGCCGTGGTGGCGCCGAGTTCGGCGGGCTCCACCCTGGAGCGCTTCTGCGCTGCCTTCGCCGAGGCCCGCAAGGCCGCTTACCAGGGCCATCCGGACCTCGCCCTGGAGCGCTTCGAGGGAGTGCTCGCCCTCGCCGGCCAGGGCCTCGACCCTCTTGCCCGCGTGCTGGTCGCGGAAACCCAGGGCGGAGAAGCGCTCAAGGCCGCAGAGATCCCCCGGGCCGAGGAGAACTTCCGCGAGCAGCTCCGGCTGGCCCGGGCCCTCCAGCCGGAGGGCCTGATCGCAGCTCGGGCCTGGCATTGGCTGGGCCTTGCGGCGCAGAACCGGGGTGACGCCAAGGCTTCGGCGGCAGCTTTCGAGGAGGCTCGCAGGCTGCGCGAGAAGCTCGCTCCGCACAGCCTCGAACTCGCCTCCACGCGCAACTATCTGGGCATCGATGCCTGGATGAGCGGCGACTTCCAGGCTGCCCGGGTGCACATGAAAGCGGCACTCGAACTGATGGAGGCCCGCGACAAGCGAGCGCCGGAGCTGCCGGCCGTGACCAACAACCTCGGCCTGCTCGCCCGCGAGCTCGGGGACTACGCCGCTGCGGATCGTTATTTCCGGGCCGCCCTCGCCCTCTACCAGGAGCGCGACCCGAACGGCGAGCCGGCGCTTCGGGTGCTGGTGAACCTCGGCCTGGTGGCGCAGGACCGGGGCGAGCTCGCCCAGGCGGAGCGCCTGGAGCAGGACGCCTTGAAGCGCTTCGAGGCCCTCGAGCCCCAGAGCCTGGCGGTGGCCCAGATCCTCGAGAACCTCGGCATCATCGCCCGGGAGCGGGCCCAGTACGCCGACGCCGAGCGCCTGATGCGCCGCGGCCTCGCCCTGCGCCACCAGCTCGCGCCGGGCTCCAAGTGGGAGATCCGCAGCCTCTCGGCCCTGGCCTGGGTGAGCTACCGGCAAGGGCGGTTCGAGGAGGCCGAGGGGCTCGGCCGGCGGGTGCTCGAGCTCGCCCGGAGCGCCGGGCCGGAGAGCCAGGAGGTAGCCTCCACCCTCCACACCCTGGCCGAGCTCTCCCTGCGCCGGGGCCGGGCCCCGGAGGCGGTGGCGTTCGCCCGCCAGGCAGTGGCGATCAAACGCAAGCTGAGCCCCGGCGGGCTGCGCCTGGCGATCGGCCTCAAGACCCTGGGCGATGCTCTGGGAGAGCTCGGGCAGTTCGCCGAAGCGGAGGCGGTGTTGGAGGAGGCCCGAGGCCTCTACACCCGCCTGGCGCCGGATTCCTACCAGGAGGCCAGCGCCTGGGCGAGCCTCGGGGCTCTCTATGCGCGCTCGAAGCGGGCCGAGAAGGCCGAACAGGCCTATCTACGGGCGATCGTCGCCCTCGAGCAGCAGCTCACCCGTCTGGGCGGCTCGGACGACGACCGCGCCGCCTTCCAGACCGAGTACTCGGACATCTACAAGCGGCTGATCGCCTTGCAGCTGGCGCGCGGGGATCGCCGGTCGGCACTCGAGACCCTGGAGCGCTCGCGGGGCCGGGCCCTCCTCGCCGAGCTCTCCCGGCGGGATCTTCTCTCGACCAGCGAGCTGCCGCCCGAGCTCGCGGCCGAGCGCAGGCGCCTGGGCCACGCTTACGAGACAGTGCAGTGGCAGCTCGCGCCGCTCGACAGCACCGGCGGCGAGCGGCGAGAGGAGCTCCTGGCCCGCCTCGCCGAGCTGCGTGCCGAGCGGGCCTCGCTGCTCGAGCGCATCGCCCAGGCTTCGCCGCGTTACGCCGCTCTGCGCCTGCCGGCCCTGCCGAAGCTGGCGGCGATCCGCGCTGCCCTCGAGCCGGGCACCCTCTTTCTCTCCTACAGCGTGGCCGAGCAGGAGTGCTGGCTGTTCGTGGTCTACCCTGCGAAGGATCCCGAGGCTCCCGCCGAGGGCCTGCTCGCCCTTTCCCTCGCCACCGACCCGGCCCGGCTCGCCCAGGAAGTGGCCCTCTTGCGCAGCCTGATCCTGCGCGGCCAGGAGACCCCCGAGCTCGAGCCGGCCCTCATCGCTCAGGCGCAGAGGCTCTATCGCCTGCTGCTCGCCCCGGCCGCTTCCGCATTGGCTCGAGCCGACCGACTGCTGATCTCTCCGGACGGCCCCTTGCTCACCTTGCCCTTCGCCGCACTCGCCACATCGACCTCGCCGCCTCGCTTCCTGGTCGAACAGTGGCCGATTCTCACCGTGCTCTCCGCGGCGATCTACAGTGAGCTCGCGGCGAGCGGCCCGCCGGCGCGAGACTCCGCGGTGGTCTTCGCCGCACCGACCGCGGGCCCGGAGAGCTCCCCGCCGGCGACCGCCGAGGGTTCCTCGGCCGTCGGCCGCTACGAGGCCGGCTTGCCCGAGCTGCCCGGGGCGCGGGAGGAGGCCGAGGCCCTGGTGCTGACCTGGAAGGAGAGCCTGGCCGCCTACTCCGGAGCCCAGGCCACCGAGAGCCGGGCCAAGGCCCTGGCCGGCCGGCCGAGTTTCGTCCACTTCGCCTGCCATGCCCTGCTCGACCCGAACTCGCCGCTCGACTCCGGCCTGGCCCTCGCCCGGCCCGCTCGCCCGGACGAGCACGACGACGGCCTGCTCCAGGCCTGGGAGATCTTCGAGCAGCTGCACTTCTCGGCCGATCTGGTCACCCTCTCGTCCTGCGAGACGGCTCTCGGCCGGGATACCTCCGGCGAGGGGCTGATCGGCCTCACCCGGGCCTTCCAGCATGCCGGGGCCAGAGCGGTGCTGGCCTCCCTCTGGCCGGTTTCGGATCGCTCCACCGCGGACTTGATGGCGCGCTTCTACCGCCGCCTCGCCGCGGGCGAGCGCAAGGCGGCGGCCCTCGCCCACGCCCAGCGCGAGCTGATCGAGGCCGGCGGCGCCTTCGCCCACCCCTACCACTGGGCGGGCTTCGTGCTCTCCGGCGCCGACCCCTGAGCGAAAAGAAAAAGAGGGGAGCGCAGGGGATGCGCTCCCCTTGAGGGGAAGTAATCCGGTCGACCGGATGGTGAGATCGGTTCTTCGGGCTCAGCGGCCGCTGGCGAGCGTGACCGTCAGCCCGGGGTCGGTGCAGTCGAAGATCAGCCCGTGGGTGTAGGGGAAGTCCACACGCTCGTTGGAGGTGAGCAGGCCACGAGGACGAGGCGGGCTCGGGCCGCCGCCGCCGATCGGCAGGCCGCCGCCCAGGTCCCGGCCGTTCATGCCGATTTCGATCTTGGAGATGATGTCGATGGCCGAGTCCCCAGGGTCGGTGTGGATCACGCAGGTGTCCTGGCCGAGGGGCGAGATGATGGTGAAGGTGAGGTCGCCACCCTGGGCGAGGCCGCCGAAGGTCAGTCGCGGCACCACCTCCGAGCCGGTCTTGCGGTTGCCGTAGCCGGTGACGCCCATTCCAACGGCGCCACTGAAGATCACCTTGGTCACCAACTGCACGCCGTTCTGGGACGGCGCCGAGAGCTTGAGCCGGTAGGGCGAGGGGATGCCATCCTCGCTCACGCCGGCGGGGCTACCGCCGATCACCTGGGCCGTCACGCCGGCGCGGCCGCAAATCGTGCTGGCGTTGACCGCCGAGGCGGCGCGATTCAGCACCGAGAGCTCCGACTCGTTGGGCAGGTAGGCGACGTAGACCCCACAGAGGTCGGACGACAGGCCGTCGCGCCGCTTGAGCATCGGGACGAGCGAGAAGGCGCCGCGGGTGGGATGGTTGCCCAGGGAGAACACGGTGCTCACCGGGTTCGAAGCGTTCTGCGCCACGTGAACCGAGGTGCGCACGGTGCGGTCGCCGCACTGGACGATGATCGACGACATGGCGCAGCCGCTGGTGGTCAAGCCGCCGGCGCAGGCTCCGCCGGTGCAGGCCCAGCTCATCCGCCGCTTTTCGTAGGCAGGAGGCCGGCTGGCCACCAGGTAGCCCTCGCTGTCGGTGGAGAGCACGGCTCCGTCGCCGTCCAAGTAGCTCGCCGCGGCGCAGGCGGTGGTTCCTTGCACCAGTGTGAGGCTGCAGAAGGGCAAGTTGGGATCGAAGCCGGCCGCCACCAGGGAGATCGAGGGCTGGGGAGTGTAGAGGCTGCCGTTGCTGCAGCAATCCTCCTGATAGGCCTCGGCCGTGGGGAGCGCGCCGTACATCCAGACGCCACGGCCATGGGTGGCGGCGTAGAGGCGGGCGTTGTCGTCGCTCCAGCGAAAAGCGTAGACGGCCGCCCGCGGCAAGCCGAGGCTGCGAGTCCAGGGCGCGGCCACGGCGCCTGCCGAGTCCCGGCGGTAGGCGCCGGTGTCGGTGCCCACCCACACGGCGTAGGGCTCGTTGCCTTCGAACGCCAGGGCGTTGGCGGAGTCGGGAGCGAGCTCGCCGTCCCAGGAGTCGTCGAAGCTCGCCCAGGAGGTGCCGGCGTTGTCGCTGCGATAGACGCTGTGGGTGGAGGGCCCGGCGAAGGTGGCAAGCACCAGCTGCTCGTCGCCCGGCGAGACCGCGAGCGCGGTGACAGGGCGGTTCGGCAGCCCGCTCGAGGCCGAGAGCCACACGGGCAGGCTCGACAGGGCATTGGCGGTGGTGAACACCTGGCCGCCGTAGTAGCCGAGGTAGACCCGGTTGGGATTGGTGGGAGAGATGGCGATCGCAGTCACCGGGTTGATGATGTTGGCGAGCTCCGGATAGGTCTGGTTGCCGCCGAGCGGCGAGGTGGGGGTGATCGGCACCCAGGTGGCAGCGTCGTCGAGGCTGCGGTAGGCGGTGCGGCCGGCGATGAAGAGCGGATACTCGCCAGCGCCCAGAGCGCGGCTCTGGACCAGCGGCGGGAACCAGGAGATGTTCACTCCCTCGTTGAAGCCGCTGCCGGAGGAGCTCCAGGAGTGCAGGCAGTAGCCCGGGCCCGAGCAGCGCCTTGCGGGCCCGCCCACCGCGGCGTCGTAGAGGTACTCGGAATCGTTGCGGTCGAGGGTGGCCGAGGCGGTGCCGCCATCGTCCGCGTGCTGCCAGACGTCCACGCCCAGGTGCAGGTTGGTGCCGTTGCTGAGAGCGCCGCCGAGCAGAAGGTCGAGCAGGGGAGAGCGGTCGAGGGACTGCATCAACGCCACTCCCAGGCCGTTCTGGGCCTCGCCGTTCCATTCGTTCTCGCCGTCGCCCAGGTAGAGCCCGCCGTCGCTCACGTCGTAGCCGGCGATGCCGGTGGGGGAGAGATCCGTGGGGAAGAGCTGCACTTGATGGTGATTGGGGTGCAATCGGCTGGCACCTACCGTGGTCCAGCTCACGCCGCCGTTGGTCGACTTGTAGAGGTTGATGCCGCCATACCAGAGAGTGTTGGGGTCGGTGGGGTGGAGGGTCAGGGCGTGGGTGTAGGGCGTGTAGGAGGTGAGAGGAGTGCCCTTGGGCGGAGGGGGCGAAATCCCGCTGTAGACCTCCAGCCAGTCGGCGCCATCGTTGTCCGAGCGGTAGACCACCGGCGAGCAGTAGGTGGGCACGCCGGGGCTCTTCAGGTGCGGGTGCGGGCAGTTACCCAGCACGGCGTAGAGCACCGCCTTGAGCATCAACGGGCTGTGGAAGAGGGCGATCTCGGGCCAGTCGGCGTCCGTGTACTTGGACGCCGGGATGCCGTTGACGATCTGCTCCCAGGTGCTGCCGCCGTCCCCCGAACGCCAGATCCCCTTGCCCTGGAAGGCGGCGTAGACGGTGCGAGGGCTGAGCGGATCGATCTCGAGGTCGGTCGCCGGCGCCTCGGCGTCGAGCACTTTCTCGAAGCTGTCGCCACCGTTGAGCGAGCGGTAGATGCCGAATCCACCCGTGGGCAGGGTGGTCACGGTGGAGTGAGTGGAGTTCGAGGTCTGGCCGCTCGAGACGGCCAGGTACAACCGCTTGCCTTTGCCGTCGGCCGTGCTGGGGTCGAGCACTACCCGGGTGATGCTGCCGTGATCGAAGAGGTCCCCGCCCACCTTGAACCAGTTGTAGACGCCGTCTCCGGAGGCGTAGGTGCCGCGGTAGAGGCCCCGGCCGTACTGGGTGTCCCGGCGGATGCCGTTCTCACCGGTACCCACCCACACCGTTTCGCAGCGGCTCTTGTCGCAGGAGTCGAGGGCCAGGCTACCCACCGCCAGGCTGCCGAGCTGGTCGGTCATCGGCTGCCAGTGGATGGAGGGGTACACGGCGCCGTTCCAGACGCCGCCGCCCGCCGAGCCCACCCAGACATCACCGAAGGGGTTGTAGGGGTTGGCGGCTACCACGTTGATCCGGCCGGTGGCCGGCACCCGGGCGCCCCAGGCCTGGCTTTCCACGATCAGGTTCGGGCCGAGCGGTGTCCAGCGTGGCCCCTGGGCCGCCGCCGGGCCGGCGAGGCCACCGGAGAGAAGACCGGCGAGGGTGATTCCGGCCAGGGCCGAGGAAGCTCGGCGCCGGCACGCCGAGCCAGTCTGAGGGGAGCCAACAAACGCGTTCATCGCAACATTCTCCCGGCTCTCGCCAGGTGGCACCACCGCGGTGGCCGGGCCGAGAGCCTCTTCCATGGGACCAGGACGTCCGGAGTACGTTACGGTATTAGAAACAGAGCTGAGTTTCAGTGAGGAATGTCAGCAGGTTCCTTCCTAGAGCTTGGCGGAGCCCCGTCGAGCGCCTGGATCGAGCGGCTCGCGCTCAGCCTGCGGCTCTTTCGAAGGCCACCCGGGCGGCGCCGAGCAGCCCCGGCAGCGGGTGCAGCACCACCCGGACCGGCACCGTCAGGAGGAGCTCGCGCATTCTTCCCTTGTCCAGGAAGCCTTCGAGGAATCCACCCTGGGAGAGCCGGGGCAGGATCTTGAGGGCGATCCCGCCGGCCACGTAAAGGCCCCCGGTGGCGAGCATCTTCAGGGCCAGATTGCCGGCCTCGGCGCCGTAGAGTCGAACGAAGAGCTCCAGCGCCTCGCTCGCCCGAGCGTGAGTGCCGGCGAGCGCCCTCTCGGTCAAGGCGGCGGCCGGGTCTCGGGCCTCGAGAAACCAGGCGGCTGGCACCTCGCCGCGGTGCTCGCAGAGAAACTCGAAGATCTCGGCGAGCCCCGGTCCGGAGAGCACTCGTTCCCAGCTCACATGGCCGTGGCGGCGGGCGAGGAAGCCGAGCAGGGTCACCTCGAGCTCGCTCTGAGGCGAGAACGAGGCATGGCCGCCTTCGGTGGCGAAGGGCCGATGTCGTGCCCCGTCCCAGGCCAGGCCGGCTTCGCCCAGGCCGGTGCCGGCGGCGATCAGCGCCCGGTTGCCGCGAGGCTCGGGGGCCCCGGGAGCGAGCTCGAGCAGGGCCTCGGGCGGTAGTGCGGCGAGGGCGTGGGCCTGGGCTTCGAGGTCGTTGAGCAGGGTGACCTGGTCGAGGCCGAGCGTGGCCTCGAGCTCGTGGGCATCCACCTGCCAGGGCAGGTTGGTGATGCGACAGCGGCCGTCCCGAACCGGGCCCGGCAGGCCCAGGCAGAGGTGGCGGGCCCGGCTCCCGGTCTCGCCCAGGAAGCGCCGGAGAAGCGCCTCGAGCCCGCTGTGTTCGGCGCTCGGATAGGCCCGGCGCACGCCCTCCTCGAGGCTACCCTCCGGCCCCCGGTGATAACTGGCCAGGCGGGTGGTGGTGGCTCCGACATCTCCGGCCAGGACTTCCAGAACGGCTGCCATCGGTTCGCTCCAGGCTCTCGCGTCGATGCTCGGAGAAATGGTAGCAGCAGGGGCCGAGCCGGCGGCGCCCGCAGGCTCGCCCGCGTAAGCGGGTAGAATTCTCGCTATCTCATGGCGGATCGACGGTTAGCTCCTCATGTCGAAAAGGCCATCGCCCAGTCGGCCGCGGCGCAGAAAGCTCCCGCTGCCGGTGGAAGACTGGCGGCTCGGGAGCTCGGCTCGACGCCCCCGGGTGGGTCCCCGGTAGCTCACCGTCAGGCTGCGATCGAACGGGGACGGGGCAGCGGCGCCCCGCCGCGCGGTTCGGGCTCGATCGCCGAGGCGGTGCGCATCTGGAAGGAGGAGCCGTTCGTCGACAAGAGCGCGGCCAACCGCGATCGGCTGATGCGGCTGTGGATCCAGGCCGAGGTGCTGCGGCTCACCAACATCCGCGGCTCGCAGAACCGCAAGGCCGGCAACCCCGGGCCCGAGGGCTCGATCGCCAAGCTGATGTTCGCCGAGATCAACATGGACGTCTACGAGCTGTGCGTGGACCTGCTCGGCGCCGCGGCCATGGTGGACTACGACTTCGAGATGCGCCGCTCGGAGAACCTCGGGCTGATCGGCGCCCCCGGGACCAGCCGGAAGATGTTCCTGCGAGCCCGGGCCAACTCCATCGAGGGCGGAACCTCGGAGATCCAGCGCAACATCCTCGGTGAGCGGATCCTCGGCCTGCCCGGCGAGCCGCGGTCCGACAAGGCCATCCCCTGGAAGGACGTGCCACGGAGCTGATCGCCCAGCCCGACGGGCCCGTCGTCCGATTGGCGCGCTCCGACGAGGTCGACACCCTGGTCGAGGTCGAGGCGGCTGCCGGGGAGATGTTCCGCGACGTGGGCCTCGACGCCATCGCAGACGACGACGAGCCAGCGGCCGAGGACCTCCTGACCGCGATCGCGGCCCAGACGATCTGGGTGGCAGAGGTGGGCGGGCGCGTCGTGGGCTACGCGTGGACGCTGGACCTCGGCCGACCGGGCCGACCTCTGCCCCACCTCGAGCAGCTCTCGGTCCGTCCCGAGCACGGAGGGCGGGGCATCGGCACCGTGCTGGTGGAGGAGGCGATGCGTTGGGCCCGGCGCCAGGGCGGCACGGACCTGACGCTGACCACGTTCCGCGATGTGTGGTTCAACCGGCCCTGGTACGAACGGCGTGGCTTCGAGGTGCTGTCCGACGACCATCTGATCCGCGACGAGGCGCGCTTGAACGTCGGTGGGGCCGCCCGGAGGGAATCCCACCATGAGACGCGCCGTCGGAAGCAGCGGCGCAACCTCCGGCGGGACCGGCGCCGCAGCGGCACTGCCGACTTCCGCGGAGATCGCCGCATCACGCGCCACCTCGACGGGCGCCCTGAGCACCGTCGGCGCCGACGAAATCCCCATAGCGCCCGCTGAACCGGGTGCCCAACTCCCCGCGACTTCGTTCCCTGGCGGCTTTCGAACGCCGGCCCTGTCGAGCGCTCCAACGTCATCGATGGGCCGCCATCCGAAACCCGTCACAACAGCCCGCGACCAGCAGCGTGCTGACCAGACGCGGCGCAGCCAGGTTACAAATGTGCGACAATAGTCAATAGGTTGGATCACTTGTTGTGGTTCACGAGGGCCACCAGCCAGTGGGCGACCCTCGTGAACCTCGCCGTTATAGCAACAATATTCTTGGTGACCCGAGTGGGACTCGAACCCACAACCCACTGATTAAAAGTCAGTTGCTCTGCCGATTGAGCTATCGGGTCGTCTGTTGCGGCGTGGCGGGTGATCTCGGCCGGTGTCCTCGCTGCATGCC
>CALMKX010000302.1 GCA_937867335.1 uncultured Acidobacteriota bacterium | reverse complement strand
ACGTGACGGCAGCAGTGGAAGCCGACCTCATGGCCCTCACCGAGGATCCGCTCGACCCTGCCCCGCTGATCGCAGCCGTGTCCTCCCCGGCCCGTGGGGCCCTGGCGCTCTTCTCGGGCACGGTGCGCAACCACCACCGCGGGCGGCCGGTGGTGGCGATCACCTACACGGCCTACCCATCGATGGCCGAAGCGCGGCTGAAGAGGATCGTCGACGAGCTCGAGGCCAGCGCGAGCGACCTCGCGCTCGCCGTGGTACACCGACTCGGGCGCCTCGCACCCGGGGAGTCGAGCGTGTTGATCGCGGCTGCTTCGCCCCATCGAGAGGGAGCCTTCGCCGCCGCCCGCGCCGCCCTCGAGCGCCTCAAGGCGGAAGTACCGATCTGGAAGCAGGAGCACTACGCCGACGGCAGCGCCTGCTGGCGCGAGGAAGAGCGGCTCACCCACCGGCCTTTCGAGGCTCCGAAGGCCCCGTGAGCGAAGGCCGGCAAGCGAGCTCGAGCCGAGCGTTCTAGCGTGGGCCCACCACCTGCCACGGCCAGGAGACGCCGCCGAAGAGGAGATCGAGCAGGTCCGGCTTGAGGTACTCGCCGAAGCGCCGGGAAGCCCCTTGCAGGAACCAGATCACCAGCCGGCGGGTGGTGGTGTTCTGGTAGAGAATGTCGTTCCAGCCGTCACCGTCGAAGTCGCCGAAACCCACCACGTGCCAATTGGAGTCGTTCGGTGCCGCGGGCGAGAAGCCACCGGTAGCGGTGCGGCTGGTTCCTGACATGTACCAGACCTGGAGCTGGCGAGTGAACTGGTTCTCCCACACGATATCCACCGTGCCCAGCTGGTCCACCCGCCCCACGGCCACCGGCACCCAGGCCAGATTGGGCTGGCCTGCAGGCTCGGTGCGCAGCTCCTGGGTCACCACCGACCCGCTCATCACCCGCACCACCAGGTCGCCGTTGGTGCTGTCCCAGGCGAGGACGTCGTCGAGGCCATCGCCGGTGAAGTCGCCGGTACCGATGTCCCGGAAGCTCGTCAAGGTCACCCCTGGTTCCGGAAAGATCGGGCTCAAGAGTTTCTCGCCGTCGAAGCCCGAGACTGCATAGACCCCGCTCGGGTGGCTCCAGAGCAGGCCCTGGAAGCCTCCCCCGTCGAAATCGAGCACGGCGCTGGGACGCCAATCGCCGATTTCGCTCACCAGGGCCGAAAAGTTGATCGGCGTCGCCGTGCTGCCGTTCACTCCCCAGACCACGTTGCGCCCGCTGGGGCGTCCGCTCGCGGAGAGGTAGAAGGCGAAGATGTCGGAACAGCCGTCGCCATCGAAGTCGCCCTTGACCGGCAGCGAAGAAGTCGGCAGACAACCGGCCGACCACGCCGGGGGAGCAGCAAGAAGGCTCAAGAGAGCCAAGGCGATCCATCGAGTCGTGCTGCGGAGCTTCACGGCGTTCTCCTTTCTGAGGGCATCGAGGCCTCTCCAGTTCTCCACGAGCCCCGGAAGCGGTCCGTGGACCGGCCTCTTTGCCCAGTACGCAACGAGATCCTACAATGGGACATCGACATACACCGGTAACCCACCCGCTTCCTCGCACGTAACATCAAGTCGTCGCCTCGGCCGCTCCCAACTCCGTAGGCTCTCGAGGCATCCATGACCGAGATCGACCCCGGAGAGATCACTCAGCTGCTGGCCGCCCTCAGCCGGGGCGACCGGCCCGCACTCGACCGTCTGATGGAGCTGGTCTACCAGGATCTGCGGCGCCGAGCTCATTTCAAGCTGCTCTCCTCCGGGGGTACGCTGTCCACCACCGCGCTGGTCCATGAGACCTATCTGCGGCTCGCCGGAGCCGCTCGCCCCGACTGGGAAAATCGCCGTCACTTCTTCAACGTGGCAGCCTGCGCCATGCGCCAGATCCTGGTGGACTACGCCCGAGAGCGGGGCGCCGCCAAGCGCGGTGGCGACGCCCGGCGGGTGGAGCTGGACTCGAACCAGCTCGCCGTCGAGCAGCAGGCCACCGAGCTGCTCGAGATCGACCGCGCCCTGGGTCGCCTTGCCTCGATCGACGAACGCCTGGCCCAGGTGGTGAACCTGCGCTTCTTCGCCGGGCTCACCGAAGAGGAGACCGGGGAGCTGCTGCAGGTCTCTTCGCGCACCGTCAAACGGGATTGGCAGAAGGCGCGGACACTCCTCCATCAGCTCCTCACCGAAGGCGCGAGCGCCCAGGCCGGATGAACGCCGAGATCTGGCGCAGGCTGAGCGAGATTCTCGACCAGCTGGAGGACCTGAGCGGCCCGGAGCGGCTGGAGCGGGCCCGAGCCCTCTGCCAGGGCGATCTCGAGCTCGCCTTGGCCGCCGAGCGCCACCTCGAAGCCGAGGGCCCCGCCGGCCGCTACTTCGACGCTCCTCTCGAGAGCCGGGCCGCAGACCTGCTGACAGCCCTCGCGGCCGAGGGCGAGGATTCCCGGGACGCAGAGCTCGCTGGCAGCCGGGTGGGCCCCTACCGTCTGCTTCGCGAGATCGGCCGCGGCGGCATGGGCACGGTGGTTCTCGCCGAGCGAGCCGACGGCCAGTTCGAGCAGAAGGTGGCTCTGAAACTCATCAGCCGGGGAGCTGGAACTGGAGCCAGCCGGGAACGCTTTCTCGCCGAGCGCCAGATCCTCGCTCGGCTCTCTCATTCCGGAATCGCTCGCTTGCTCGATGGCGGCCTTGCCGAGGACGGCCGGCCCTATTTCGCGATGGAGTACGTGGCCGGGCAGCCGCTCAACGACTACGTCGAAGCGCAGCAGCTCGACCTCGATGCCCGCCTCGCCCTCTTCCTTCAGATCTGCGAAGCGGTGCAGTACGCCCACCGCAACCTGGTGGTGCACCGGGACCTGAAGCCCTCGAACGTGCTGGTCACCGCCGAGGGCGAGGCCAAGCTGCTGGACTTCGGCATCGCCAAGCTGTTGGACACGGATTCCGAGACGCCCAGCGGGCTCACGTCTCATTGGGGGCCGCTCTTGACCCCGGACTACGCCGCGCCCGAGCAGCTTCTCGGCCAGGCGGCCACCACCTCGACCGACGTCTATGCCCTGGGTGGCCTGCTCTACGGCCTGCTCTGCGGGGAGAAGCCGCATCGCCTGCGCGACCTGAGCCTGCCCGAGCTCGAGCGGGCGATTCTCGAGCAGGAGCCGGAGCGGCCTTCGCGGGTACTGGCGCGCAAGGCCGCCGGGGCCTCGAGGGCCCTCGCCTCGGCTCTTCACCGGCGCTCTCGGGAGGTGAGCGGAGACCTCGACAACATCGTGGCCAAGGCTCTGCGCAAGGCTCCCGAAGAGCGCTATTCCTCGGTGGAATCCCTGCTCGCCGACCTCTCCCGTTATCGCAGCGGCTTGCCCGTCTTGGCCAGCCGCGCCACCTGGCTCTACCGCAGCAAAGCCTTCGCTCGCCGCCACCGCAAAGGCCTGGCCGTGGCCTCCGGGGCCGTGATGCTGGCGTTCGCCGGCCTGGCGAGCACCCTGTGGCAGGCGAGGAGGGCCGTGGCGGAAGCCGAACGCAAGGCCCAGGTGAAGGACTTCGTGCTCGGCCTCTTCGCCGTCTCGGACCCGGACCAGGCCCAGGGCGAGAAGCTCACCGCCCGCGAGCTGCTCGACCGCGGCGCCGCGAGAATCGAACATGATCTGGCCGGCCAGCCGGAGCTCGCTTCCGAGATGCTGGCGGTGGTGGCAGGCATTTTCAAGAAGCTCGGCCTCTACCAGAGGGCCGGTGAGCTCTACCAGAGAGCTCTTGCCTTGGCCGGGCACCAGCTGCCGGCCGACGACCTGCGCCGCGCCGAGCTGGCTGTAGAGCTCGCGGACACCTTCCACTTCGCCGGGGATCTCGACCGCGCCGAGCCCCTCTACCAGCAAGCCCTAGGCGTGCAGCGCCGGAAGTTGGGCGAAGAGGCTCCAGCCACGGCTCGAACCGAGAGCTTCCTCGCCCGGCTCTACTTCGACCGAGGGGACACTGCACAGGCCGAGCCGCTGCTCCAGAGTGCCTTCGAGCACCAGCGCCGAGCTCTCGGCCCACGCCACGCGGACACCGTGGACACCGAGAACGCCCTGGCCAACCTGGCCTACGCTCGCGGCCGCTACGAAGAAAGCGAGCGGCTCTACCGCGAGGTGCTGGCCGCCCGGCGCGAGCTGTTCGGCGAAACGCACAGCCAGGTCTCGGAAGCGCTGCTCAACCTGGCCACCGCCCGAAACGCGCTGGGAGACCTGGTCGAGGCCGAGAAGCTCTACCGCCAGGTGCTCGAGCTGGACCGCAAGCTATTGGGGCCTCAGCACCCCGAGCTGGCGGTGGACTTGACCAACCTCTCCACCCTGCTGATCCAGCGAGGAGAGCTCGCCGAGGCCGAGCAGTGCGCGCGCGAGGCCCTGGCCTTGCGGGTCGCCTACCAGGGGGAGAGCCACCCGCAGCTCGCCGTGTACCTGCACAACCTGGGCAAAGTGCTGCGCCTCGAGGGCAAGCTCGCCGAAGCCGAGAGCTCTTCTCGCAAGGCCCTCGAGCTCGCCCGGCTCGCCCTCGGCCCGGAGCACGAGAACGTTGCCCTGGTGGAGCTCGCCCTGGCCCAGACCGTCGCTGCCTCGGGCCGCATCGGCGAGGCCGAGACCCTGCTGCGCCATGCCCTCGGCATCCTGCGCCAGCGCGTGCCGGCGGGCGACGCCAGGACCGCCGAGGTGCTCCTCAACCTGGGGCGGCTGCTGCGCGAGAGCCGGCGAGCGACCGAGGCGGAAGGCCTGCTCGCCGAAGCCCATCAAAGCCTCCTCGAGCGCTTCGGCGAGGAGGATCTCCGGGTCGCCGAAGCCGCCGTGGAGCTGGGCTTGACCCGCGCGGCCCTGGGCCAGATGGAGGAAGCTCGGCGCCTGCTCGAAACGGCCCGAGCTCAGCTCGTGCGAAAGGCAGGCGAGGGCTCGCCACTCGCCCGCGAGGCCAGCGAAGCCCTCTCCCGCCTCGACGCCTAACCCGCGAAGTCCCGCAGCAGAATCGCCTGGCCCGGGAACCGCGCCACGAGCGCACGGTCTGCGAGGCGGAGCTTCAGCGGCGCAACGGTTCGAACGTCACCGGGTCTCGCTCGGGCAGGGGGGTCCAGGGCAGCGGGAATACGCTCAAGAGCCCCCTCTGGCCTTCTCCGGCGGCTTCGATCTCGCGGCCGCGGCCGACCGCCAAGAGCAGCAGGCGATCGGGCAGTAATAGCTCCCGGGCGGCGCGGCGGACGTCCTCCTGGCTCACCGCCTCGATGCGCGGCCGGTAGTCCTGCCAGAAGCGATGCGGCCGGCCCAGATAGTCGTCCTCGGCGAAGTAGCCGGCGGTTTTCTCGGCACTGTCGAAGAGGTAGGGCAAGGCGTCCACCATGGCCTTCTTCACGAACGCCAGCTCGGCGCTTGAAGGCGGCTCGCGGCGCAAGCGGTCGAACTCGGCCAGGGCGAGTTCGGCGGCGCGAGCGACGTTGCCGTTTTCGGCCTCGAACTGCACGCGCAGCTCACCCGGCCATAGGTCTCCGATCGTGAGGCTCGCCCCGGCTCGATAAACCAGGCCCTGGGCGTTGCGCAAGCTGCCCGCGATCCTGGCTCCGCGGCCGCCGAGAAGCTCGCCGAGCACCATCCAGGCCGGCACCTGGGGATCGTCCCAGCCGCCCCGCCTCGGCCCCAACGAGCCCAGCAGCACACGAGCCTGCGGCAGGTCTCGCTCGATCCGGTAGGCCCCTGGGCGCGGCTCGAAGGCCGGAGCGGGCGGTGGCCAGGGGGCCTTCTCGCCCACCAGCCAGCCGGCGAAGAGCTTCTCCAGGAGCGCCAAGAAGGGCTCCGGCTCCACGTCTCCCGACACCGCCACCACCATCGCCGCCGGCTGCCAGTAGCGCTGATGGAAGGCCTGGAGATCCTCCCGGGTGATGCTCTCGAGGTTCTGAGGCCGGAGGGGGCGGCGGCTGAAGTGGTCGAGCCCGGAAAGCAGCCAACCCCATTCCCGCTCGGCGAGCTCGCCCGGCTCGTCGTTGCGGCCGCGCAGGCCTTCGGCCAGGTTGCGCTTGGCCTGGGCGAGGCGCTCCGGGTCGAAGCGGGGATGGCGCAGAGCCTCGAAAAACAGGCTCAACGCCTCTTCGAGGGCCCAGCTCGGCACGTCCAGGCTAGCGCCGGCGCGGATGCCGCCGGCTGCGGCGTCCATCTCTGCCGCGAGCGCGTCCAGGCGCTGATCGAGCTCGGCCGGCGACAGCCCCTCCGTACCGCCTCGGCGCAGCATCGAGGCCGTCAGGCCGGCGAGCCCCGTCTTCTCGGCGGGCTCGAGATAGGAGCCGGCCCGCAGCGCGACCGCCACTTGCGCCAACGGCAGGGAGTGGTCCGGAACCAGGTACACCACCACGCCGTTGGTCAGCACGTGGCGGAAAGCCTCCGCCCGGGGAGGCGCCCAGGGCCTTTCGCTGAACCGCAGCTCGAGAGGATGAGCGGCGATCGGCTGCGCGGCCGCCGCTGCCGGCAAGAGCGAAAGCAGGGCTGCCGCGAGGGGGCCGAGCCGGCTCATCGCGCGCCCTCTGGCGTGCGGCGATAGAGGCCCACCGTGCGCCGAGCCGGGTCGAGATAGGTCGCCACCACCCGAGAGACGTCGGCCGCCGTCACGGCGAGGGCGCGGCGGGGGTGGGCGTCGATTTCGTGCCAGTCGCCGAAGCCATCGCTCATCAGCAGCTGCATCATCAGGGCAGAAGGGTCCCGGAAGCGGCGATAGCCGTCGGCGAGGATCTGGTTCTTCACCTTCTCCAACTCGGCCGGGGGAATCGGCTCCTCTCTGAGCCGGACGAGCTCGGCGTCCCAGGCGGCGAGCAGCTGCTCGGGGGAGGTACCCCCGCGCGCCTCGCCCGAGAAGGAGAGGAAGCCCGAGCGAGCGAGCGGCGTCTGCAGGGCCGACGCCGAAAAGGCCTGGCCCTTCTCGAGCACCAGCCGCTGGTAGAGCCGGCCGGTGCGCCCGTTGAGCAGGCCCACCAGCACTTCGAGCGGGGCTCGATCAGGGTGGGTGAAGGCCACCGTGCGGTAGAGCGCCTCCACCTGGTCGCGGCAAGAGCAGGTGCCGGGCAGGCGCTCATCCTGGGTGAGGGCGGGAGGGGCGGCCGGCAGCGCTGGCAGAGGCAGCGCGGGCCGAGCGAGCCGGCCGAAGTAGCGCTCCGCGAGCCGGCGCACGGCGTCCGGCTCGAAGTTCCCCACCAGGGCGGCCGTGAGGTTGTCCGGCCGGAAGTAGGTGCGCAGATAGCCCTCGGCCCGGGTGCGATCGAGGGCGGCGATGTCCTCAGCGCTGCCGAGCGTCGACCCGCCGTAGGGATGGCCCTTCCAGAACGCCGCCCGCAGCCGCTCGTCGAGCCTGCCGGTGGGGGTGGACTCGATGCGCAGCCGGCGCTCCTCGGCGACCACCTTCTTCTCGGTCACGAGCTCGCGGAAAGCCGGCTCACGCACCCGATCGGACTCCAGCCAGAACCACAGCTCGAGCTTCTCGGCCGGCAGCACCACGAAGTAGAGCGTCATGTCCTGGAGGGTCAAGGCGTTGATGCCCCGCCCTCCGGCCTCCGAGTACAGCCGTCCGAGCTCGCCGGAAGCGATCGTGCGGCTGCCCTTGAACATCATGTGCTCGAGGAAATGCACCGTGCCGGTTTCCCCCGGGTGCTCGTAGAGCGAGCCCACCCGGGCCACCCAGCCGGCGGCTACGGTGCGGCTCTCCGGCTGGGGCACCAGCAGGAAACGCATGCCATTTTCGAGCGTGAACTCGCGCACCGGAAGCCGCGGCAGCTCGCGGGGAGGGGCCGCCGAGGCCCGGGCTCCCAGCACGGCAGCGGCAGCGATCGCCAGCGCGCGGGCGCAGCGGAGCGGCCGAATCCTCAAGGCTTGGCTTCGCTCGGGGGCGCAAGGCTCGCTACTCCGGCGGCGAAGCGCGGGTAGAACTCCGGAGCGCGGGCCTCATACCACTCGATGTAGGCCGTCGCCACCTTCTCCAGGCTACGGAAGGCGAAGGGGTTGGCCGCCCGCTCGCGAAAAGCGGGCACGATCGGCTTCACCTTCTCCCAGGTGAGGAGCAGCTCCTGGCCGGTTTCGAAGAAGAGCTCGGGGTGGAGCACCTCGTTGGTGATGAACGAGGCCACCATGTTCCAGTAGCCGATCACCATGCGGAAGGAGGCGTTGTCCTTCGAGCCCCGCGGGCAGAGGCGATCGAAATCCTCGAGGGTGCGCGGGGCGAAGGAGCCGGCGAACCACTCCCGGGCTTCGCGCATCCGCGCCTCCCGGCGCAAGTCGTAGAGGCGGGTGATGAGCTCGGCGTCCTGGTGGGTGGGAGTGCGGGTCATGCAAGGTCTCCTGGAAGTCCAGGCGAGGGGCCTCGGAATATTGCCCACCCGCCGTGCGAATTTGCTGCCAGCCCGAGCGGCTGGGCAAGGGAGGCGGGCGCCTCCGCGCCCGTTCGGAGGCGATGGTAGCATCCGAAAAGCCCGCCCCAGAGGGCATGAGGAGGAGCGATGAGCGATCGATACGAGATGGCCCGAGCCGAGCGCAACTGGCTCGAACGCCTGGCGGAGAAGATCCCTGGCTTTGCCGGTTTCAAGGACCGTGAGCTGCGCCGGGACACCGACAAGCTCGAGCGCGAGCAGCTCGCTCAATCCCTGGCCGCCGTGCGGGCGAGCCTGCGCAGCAAGGCCCGCGCCTTCACCGATGCCGGCCAGCTCGCCGCGCTCGGGGAGTTCGATCGCCTGGAGAAGCGCCTCGACACCCTCGCGCAATCCATCCGCTTCGCCGATTACGGCGCGACCGGTTTCTTCGACGCGGTGAAGATCGACGAACAGGACCTGGCGCGGCTCTACCAATTCGACCTCTCCTTCGTGGCCGAAGTGGAGGCTCTGGCCGGAGCGGTTCGCGAGCTGCCGGGCCCGGGCGGCGCCGAGATCGGCCCGGCCCTCGGGGCGATCGCCGAGCACCTCGCCCGCCTCGGCGAGGCCTGGGCGGGACGGGAAAACGTGGTCACCGGCACCTTGGGTGCCTGAGAGAGCCAGGGAGAGACGCCATGCAAGTTCTGCAGTATCAAGACCCGACCGGCAACACCATGGTGGCGCGGGTTCCCGCCGAGGGCACCGCGGCCATTCAGCTCGGCAGCCAGCTGATCGTGGAGGAAAGCCAGCAGGCGGTGTTCCTTCGCGACGGCAAGGCCCTGGACACCTTCGGCCCCGGCCGCCACACCCTGGCCACCGAGAATCTGCCGCTCCTGACCACCCTGCTCTCGCTGCCCTTCGGTGGCAAATCGCCGTTCCAGGCTGCGGCGATCTTCGTCAACAGCAAGACCTTCGTGGACTTGAAATGGGGCACCAAGGAGCCGGTGGTCTACCGCGATCGCGAGCTCGCCATGGTGCGGCTGCGCGCCTTCGGCAAGTTCGCGGTGCGGATCGCCAACCCGCAGCTCTTCGTCAACACCCTGGTGGGCTCGATGGGCCTCTACACCACCGACGGCGTGGAGTCCTATTTCAAGGACGTGATCGTCGCCAGGCTGACCGATCTCCTCGGCGAGACCCTGCAGTCGATCTTCGACCTGCCCAAGCTCTACGACGAGCTGGGCATGGCGCTGCGCTCGCGGGTGAGCGAGGACTTCTCCCGCTTCGGCATCGACCTGGTGGACCTCTTCCTGGGCGCCATCACGCCGCCCGAGGAAGTGCAGAAGATCATCGACGACCGCGCTGGCATGGCGGCGGTCGGCGACTTGAACGCCTACATGAAGTTCAAGGCGGCCCAGGCAGTGGGCAACCTCGGCGCGGCGGGAGCGGAGGGCTCCACGGTGGGAGCCGGGCTCGGCGCCGGACTGGGGGCCGGCTTCGGCATGATGATCCCCGGCATGATGCGCGACGCCATGGGGGCTCCGGCGCCTCGATCACGCCATGTGGTTCCACCGTCCGTTCAAGATGGACCAGTGGCTGTTGTACGCGTGCGAAGGCGTGACC
>CALMKX010000301.1 GCA_937867335.1 uncultured Acidobacteriota bacterium | reverse complement strand
GGTCCAGAACGCCTCGGCGCGCTCCAGATCGGTGACAGACAAGGTCAGCGGGCCCCAGGTCAGTCGTTCTGGCAGGTGCTGGGCCATCCGCTGGCGGGCAAGGGCCAGGGCCTCGGTATCCATCTCGGTTCCCATTGCTATTCTTCTACCCGCGCGGCGCGATGGGCGCGCGGCGCCGTCCCCACGCGACGAACGCCGCGAGCCCGCCCAGAGCCAGTCCGACCCCGAGCAGCCCGAGGGCTCGGCGAGTCGGCCTCACTGCCGGGGCGCCTCGGTGGCCGCCAGCACGCTCTCGATAGCCCTGGCCGCGGTATAGCCCTCGATCTCCATCTCCGGCGCCACCACCAGCCGGTGGGCGAGGGCCGGCCGGGCGATCTGCTTGATGTCGTCCGGGGTCACGTAGTCCCGATCCGAAAGCAGGGCCCGGCCCCGCGCCGCGCGCACCAACGAGATCGCTCCGCGCGGGCCGGCGCCCACCTTGATGCCCGGCAGGCTGCGCGTGGCGCGCACAATGCGCACGGCGTAGTCGAGCACCCGGTCGTCGAGCAGGATGCCGGCCACCAGCTGTTGCAGCGCCACCACCTGCTCGGCCGTGGCCACGGTGCCCACTGCCGAGACGTCCAGGCGGTCCCCCACCTGGCCGGCGGTCACCCGCCGCACCAGGGCCACCTCTTCCTCGGCGCCGGGGTAGGACACGCCCACCTTGAGCAGGAAGCGGTCCACCTGGGCCTCGGGCAAGGGGTAGGTGCCCTCCTGCTCGATCGGGTTCTGAGTGGCCAAGGCCATGAACGGCGGCGGCAGGGGGAAGCCGCGGCCTTCGATCGAGATCTGGCCCTCCTGCATCACTTCGAGCAAAGCCGCCTGGGTCTTGGCCGGAGCGCGGTTGATCTCGTCGGCCAGCAGCAGGTGGGTGAAAGCCGGCCCGCGGCGGATCTTGAACTCGCCGCTCTTGACGTCGTAGAGGGTGTGGCCGGTGATGTCCGCGGGCATCAGGTCGGGAGTGAACTGCACGCGCGAGAAGTTGCCGCCGAAGGTGCGGGCGAGCGCCAGCACCATCAGCGTCTTGCCCAGCCCGGGCACGCCTTCGAGCAGCACATGGCCGCCGGCGAAGAAGGCGATCAGCAGCTGCTCCACCGTCTCCTCCTGGGCCACCACGGCCTTGCCGATTTCCTCGCGCATGCGGTGAGCCACCGCCGCCGCCTGCTGGAAACTGATCGCGCCGCCCGTTCTTGCCGGCGGCATGGTGGGATCCGTCATAGCGCCCTCCGCACTTCTTCGATGGTCTGAATCATCCTGCTCAAGCCTTCCGGGTCGTCGGGAGCGGGCGAGCTCATCGCCCATTCGAGGGTCTCGGGTGGCACTCCGGTCTGGCTCGCCCAGAGCTCGAATTGTCGCCTCCCGGGTGTGCCGCCTCCCTCCGGCAGGCGAGCGGCGGCGTGCCGCCTGAGCGCCCGGCGAGTGCTCTCGAGCAGCGCGCGGGTCTGGCGACGGCGGCGGAGGAACTCCGCGCTCGCGCCGATGTGCTCGAGGAGGCTGCGGCGGGCAAGCGGCGGGTCTGGCAGCAGGGGGCCGAAGCGGGGGCCGTTCTTGGCCAGCCAGGCCGCCACCAGGAGCCCGCCCGAGACGAGGGCCATCCAGCCGTAGCGGCCGATCAAGCCGAACAGCGAGGGGTAGTCGAGCGCCCGCACCAGGGTCACCCCGAGCGGCGCCGGCTCCCTCTCCACCGCCGCCAGCAAGAGAGCGGCGTGATCCTCCTCGGCCAGCTCGTCGTTGGTGAGCCAGTCGGTCTCGGTCAGGAGCGCGATCGAGCCCTCGCCCAGGGTGAAACGCAGCATCACGCCTTGCGAGTCGTCGGTCTCTCCGGCCAGGCGCCAGGTCTCGACCAGCCGAGGCTGGTCGCGGGGCGCCACCCTCACCGTGGGCGAGGCGTCCTCCTCCGGCTCGCAGGAATCGCAGTCCTCGGGCTCCTCTGGCTCGGGCTCGGAGCTCTTGACGAACTGCAGGCGGTCCCGCCGGTGCAGCTGGACCGCGAACGGCGGCTCGTCCCGGCGGACCTCGATCGGCGTCGGCGGCCAGCCCTTCTCGGGAGGTTTCTCGGACTCGGGATCAACCACCACGCCCAGAGCCGAGAACAGGCTCTTCTGAGGTGCCGCCAGCACCCGGCCGCCCTGGTGTACCCAGGTCAGGAGTCGGGCGGTCTGGTCCCCTGGCGGCAGACTCTCCGGCCGGAGCAGCACGAGCAGATGCCCGGCCGGTGGCAGCGGCTCGAGGCGGACCGAACTCTTGGCCGGCACGCCCTGGGCGGTGAGGAATCGCGCCGCGGCGAGGTAGGCATCCTGCCTCGCTTCGGCGCTCGGGCCCTGGTCCACCTCGATCTCGGCACGTTCGAAGCACACCAAGAAGAGAGCCACCAGGAGGGCCGAGAGGATACCGGCACCCCAGGACAGCCAGGAGCTCCCACTCGCCCCGCCGCTCATCCCCCACCTCCGAAGCTCTGGCTCCAGGCTTCGCAGAGCGAGATCACCTCGACGCCGGCCGGGGCGCGATGGGCATAGGCGGCGTCCTGCCAGGTGCGCACCAGCCGCGACAGCAGCTCCGAGCCAGCCCCGGGCACCCGGCTGCGGAGCTCGCGCAGGCACTCGCTCTCCGTCCAGCTCGGGAGGATCTCGAGCCTCTGGCGGCGAACCAGCACGGCCAGCGCTCCGCGGTAGAGCAACGACAGAGCCTCCACCACCCTCCCCTCTTCCGCCAGCCGGCGTGCCTCTCCCGGCACGTCGCGGGGCAAAGGCCGCTCGGTCAGCTCAGCGAGCCAGGAGCTCACTCCGGGAGTGAACTCGGGCTGCGGCACGGCCTCGGACAGGGCCGGGTCCCCCCGCCGCCGCCAGGCCGACAACACCAGCCAGGCGAGAGTGAGGCCACCGGAGATCCAGAGCAGCCACTCGAGAAGCGGCCCCAGCCAGGGGAGATCGAGCCCCACCCGCGCTCGGCCGCTGCCGGGCTTGCCGAAGAGGCCCTCGCGGGGCACCCAGGTGCGCACTTTCTCCTTGTGGTGGAAGTCCGGCCCGTCGGCGATTTCCTTGGCCTTGTCCTGGGCGGCTTGCCGGCTGGGAGTGGAGGCTGTGGGGGGCGGTTCCTCCGCCCGGCAAGGGGCGGCCAGGGGCCCGGCCAGAAGCAGCGCGAGCATCAAGCCAGCGGCGGCCTTGCCGGCGCGCGAGGCGCTTCGCCGGTTCTCCCGGGCCAGCCGCCGGGCCAGTCGCCGGAAGGCGAGCTCGATGTCCCAGCCCTCGAGCGAGGTCCGACGGTTGAGATAGAGGGTGAAGCCGGCCGCCACGTAGAAGGGCTCGACGACCGAGACCGCCACGAACCAGAGCAGCCCCAGCAGCAGCTCGAACCACGACGGCGTGGGCCCCGAGAACGGGCCGGCGGCCGAGCCTAGCCAATCGGGCAGCCGCTCCTGAGGCACCAGGAGCAGGGCGAGACTCAAGAGCGCCAGCAACAGCAGGCTCTCCATCATCGAGCAAGCGAAAGTGAGCGCGGTGGCCTGGCCGCCGCTCGCCCGGCGCAGCACCCGCAGGCGCCGCCAGCGTGCCGCGCCGCCCAGGTCCTCCAGCACCCGCACGGGCAAGTCGAACGAGCGAGCCGGGTCGAGCCTTTCGAGGAAGAACAGATAGGCCGGAGCCACCTTGAGCAGCAGCCGGGGGAAGGCCGCGAGAGTCTCCCGCGGCGTGGGCGTAGAGCCGAAGAGGGCCCGGCTCACCACGAAAAGAGGCAGCACGTCCCAGGCCGGCTTCAGCCAGGCGAGCACCAGGAAGCCCCAGCCGGGGTTGTGCCGAAAGGCCACCAGGACGGCCACCCACACCGGTAGCACCACCGCCAGCCAGGGCAGGTAGATGGCCCGCGCCCAGGCCCGCACCAGCGGCAGCCCGAGGTCGATCGCCTCCCAGGCGAGCCGTGGGCGCACTTCCACGGTCACTCGCTCAAGATCCACGCGACCTCCCCGCCAGGCTGAAGTAGGCGATCACCAGGCCCCAGCAAAGCGCGCCGGCACCGAGCCTCAGGGGTGTGGGCAAGCCGGAATTCGAAGACCAGAACGCCTCGAGGAAGGCTGCCACCAGGAGCATCGCGATCACCCCGTAGATCAGCGGCAAGGCCACCCGCGCTTCCTCGTAGAGCGCCCGCGCCCGGCTGCGTTGGCCGGGCGAGAGCAAGGCGAGCCCCAGGCGCAGCCCGGCGAGCCCGGAGATCACGATCGCCGTGAGCTCGAAGGCGCCGTGGGCCACCACGAACGAGAAGAAGGCTTCCGAGTGGCCGAAGTTGCCCACGTGGCCGGCCGCCGCGCCGAACATCAGGCCGTTGTAGACCAGGAAGAAGATCGCGCCCAGGCCGCAGATCAACCCCGAAGCGAAGGTCCGGAAGGAGACCGAGATGTTGTTGTAGATGTAGTAGCCGAACATGTAGACGTCGAGCTTGGAGGCGCGCTCCTTCTGGCCCTCGGGCGAGTACATGTGCTCGAACGACGCCGCTTCCTCCGGCCCGAGGAACGAATAGGCGAGCTCTGGCTGGGCGTGCACCAGGACCAACGAGAGCAGCGCCGGCAGATAGAGCAGGCCGGCCGCCAGCCAGAACAGGCGCAGCTCCCGGCGCAGGGCCCGCGGGAAGGTGGAGGCGAAGAATTCCGCGAGGCCGGAGCGAGTGATGGGGCTCGGCGCCAGGTAGAGCTGCTGATGACCGCGCAAGGCCAGGCGGTTGAGTCGCTCCTCGAGCTCGACACCGTAGCGACGGGCTCGGGCCAAGGCCAGATGGTGGCAGATCTCGCGATACAGCTCCGGAAAACCGTCCAACTTGAGGCCGGTCTTGATTCCGGAGCTCTGGCCCTCGAGGTGCTCGAGCATCCTCTCGAAGGCTGCCCAGGCCGAGCCGTACTGGCGCTCGAAGAGCTCGCGGTTCATTCCCGCCGCCCCACCAGCCAGTTGGCCAGGGCCACCAGCCGAACCACCGCGAGGTCCCCCCGAGCTCCCACCAGGGGCGCCGCCAGGGAGGCCAGCTCATCCGCCCGCTCCGAGGACCAGCTGGGCAGCCTCTGGGCGAACTCCACCACGGCCCGTTGCTCCTCCCGGCCGAGCGCCACGGGGGGCGGAGCCGGCGCCGCCGCCGGCAGGTTGCGGGGCCCCTGTTCTTCCCGGGTGTAGACCACCACCGTGCCAGCCACCAAGTCGCCGAGCCGGCGGAAGTCGCGGGTCAGGAACATGGTGATCAGCCCGAAGCCGTAGCCCACCGGCAGGAAATCCGCGAAGCGCAGCAGATTGCGCATCACCGAGGCCGTCCAGGAAACCGGCGTGCCATCCACCGAGAGCACCGCGATGCCCATCAAGCGCTTGCCAGGCGTGGCCCCCTTGACCAGCACCTCGAAGAACACCGGGTAGAACCACTCCCCCAGGAAGAAAAGAATCAGGAGCAAACCCAGCCCGACCTCGCCCAGCGTGGCGAGAGGGATCGCCAGGGCCCAGAGCAGCACGGTGCGGATGGCGACGTCCGTGCCGTAGGCGAGCAGGCGCACCGGCGGCCCGGCCATGCGCAGGCCCAGCTCCACTCCTTCGGGCGTCTCGACGGTGCGGTAGGTGTCCAGCATCGGTGCGCGACTAGGTTAGCAGGCCGAGGAGAGCGAAGACCGTTTCCTCGAGCCCAGAGACTACAACCTCACTCTCAATACCTACTTGCGAAATCGCTGCAGACTAGCCAGTCTCCTGGGGCGTTGTCAAGGCCGCAGAAGGTTCCTAGGCCCATACCCGGCGCGCTACGAAGGATCTCCGCGCGATCGGCATCTACCTGCATGTTGGCGCAACTTGGACCCCGACTCGCCGGCCCTCCGCCGGCGGGTCGCACTGAAAGGAGCCCTCATGCCCCGCTTCTCCCGCTGGATCCTCTGGCCCCTGCTGACCCTCGCTCTGCCTCTCGGCGCGGTCCCCGCCAGCGCCGACGAGGCCTGCCAGGAAACCGCTCTCTCGGCTCTGCGAGCCTGCCGAAGCGGCGCCCAGGACGAGTACCAGATCTCCGTCGGCAAATGCACCAACCTCGAGTTCGATCCGGCGGAGGCTCGATGCCTGAAGGAGGCAGGGAGCGCTCGCACCGAGGCTCTTGCGCTCTGCAACGAGCAGTACGACTCGCGGCTGGACATCTGTGACCGTCTCGGCGGCGCGCCCTACGACCCCGACGTGAATCCCTCTCTGTTCGACACCGACTTCCAGCATCTGAGTCGGCCGAACCCGTACTTCCCGCTCGGCATCGGCGACCGCTGGGTGTTCGACGGCGCCGAGCACGTCGAGATCGAGGTTCTCGACCGCGCCAAGTCGATCGACGGCGTGCGGTGCTTCGTGGTGCGCGATGTGGTGTCGGTCGACGGCGTCACCCACGAGGACACCGAGGACTGGTTCGCCCAGGCGAAGAACGGCGATGTCTGTTACTTCGGGGAAGAGGTCAAGGACTTCGAGATCTTCCCGGAGGACGAACCACCTACGGCCGAGCTGGTCTCCATCGACGGCTCCTTCAAGGCCGGCCGCGACGGCGACAAGCCGGGCCTCGCCTTCCCCTACGCGCCGCGCCGCGGCCAGTTCTACCGCCAAGAGTTCTCGCTCGGCAACGCCGAGGATGTGGCCGACGTGCTCACCACCGCCTACGCCTACGGCCGCAACGCCGAGCTCGACCGCCTGGTGCCGCGCGACCTGGCGCAGCTGCTCTGCTCCCGGGGCGACTGCGTGGTCACCCTGGAGTTCCAGCCCCTGGCGCCGGGTGTGTTCGAGCGCAAGTTCTACGCACGTGGCATCGGCGGTTTCCTGGTGATCCACCTGGATACCGGCGAGGTGGTGCAGCTCACCGGCTGCAACGTCGATCCGCGCTGCGCCCGGCTGCCCGCGCCCTAGGCGGAGCGCCGAGCTCAGCTATCCAGCGGATTCGCCGGCGTCTTCCGCCCCGAGCAGCAGCCGGCAGCGCATCGCCACCCGCAGGCGGAAGACGCCTCCCCGCTTGAGCCGGGCGGCGAGCGGGCGATCGACCTCGTAGACCTCGCCGCCGGCCCGCACCAGGGGGTGCTGGACTCCCAGAAGGCCGGCGCCGATGGCGATTTCGGGGGCCACCTCGGAGGTGATCAGCTCCACCTCTCCGGCCTCGAGGTCGGCCCTCGCGAGCCGCCAGCGGGCGAGGCGCTCCACCCGCACCACCCGACCGCCGACCTGGCGCTCGCGAAGCGGATCGCCCGCACCGTCCGCGAGTCGAACGGCGGCCTGCCAGCCGTCCAGGCACTCGGGATGCTCACCGACAACCCAGACGTCGTCCAGGTCTCGATGAACCTCCTGGACACCGCCACCACGCCGCTGCTGGTCGTGTACGACACGGTCCGAGACCTTGCCGCCGCGGCCGGCGTGGAGGTGTTCGAGAGCGAGCTGGTCGGGCTGCTGCCGCTCGACGTGCTGGTGGCGACCATGCGCACGCGCACGAAAATGCGCCGACTGGAGGCATCGCAGATCGTCGAAGGGCGGCTGTTGCAGGCGCTCAGCGCAGCGGAGCCGCCACCCGGAGCGGCAGGTCAGGCCGGCGCCTGAGATCAGACGCGCCGGCCAGTTCAGGAGCCTGGAGGTCAGCAGGACCGTGGTCGATACGCGAAGGGAACGATCCGACGTCCGCGACCTGCCGGCGGACGACTTGCGAGCCGACGTGCGCTATCTCGGGGCGCTGCTGGGCACCGTCTTGCGCGAACAGGGCGGCGACGAGCTCCTAGAGGCGGTCGAGCGGGCGCGCACTCGTGCCATCGAGATACGCGAGACGGACGACGTGGTTCTCGACCCGCTGATACAGCAGATCGGCGCGCTCGACGCCGAGCTGACGCCATCGGTCGTCCGCGCCTTCACCAGCTACTTCCACATCATCAACACGCTGGAGCAGGAGCACCGCCTTCGCTCGTTGCGGGCACGCTCGCTCGCGAACCCGGACGCGCCGCTTCCCGAGTCGATTGGCGACGCCGTTGCTCGCATTCCGGCCAACCGCCCGCCGGCCGACGTCCAGCGGCAGCTCGCCAATCTCTGCGTGACCCCCACCTTCACCGCCCACCCGACCGAGTCCCGCCGCCGCACGGTCCTCGACCTGCTGGCCGGCCTGGGCGAGCTGGTGCGCGTGGGCGGCGTGCATCCGCTGACCCGCGAGGAGCACGCGTCTCGGGAGCAGCGCATCCTCGAAGCGATCACCCTCCTCTGGCAGACCGAGGAAGTCCGGCCCCGCCGCCCGACCGTCCTGGACGAAGTCCAGTCCGTGCTGTCCATCGTCGGACCCAGCCTATTCGCCGTGGCGCCGGAGCTCCACGCCGAGCTCGATCGCGTCGTCGCCCAGCGCTACCCACGCGCGAGCTCGGCGCCGCGCCGCGTCCTGGAGGTCCACTCCTGGGTCGGCGGCGACCGCGACGGCAACCCGAACGTCACCCCGGACATCACGCGCCAGACGATCGGCCGGCACCGCACGCTGGCCCTGACCGGCTACCTGAGGCGGGTCGATCTGCTGGCGCAACAGATCAGCGTCGCCTCGACGCGGTCGCTGGTGACGCACGAGTTGGAGCGGTCGCTGCGCCGCGACGCCGACGATCTCCCCGGGACCGCCGCCGAGCTCGACCGCCGCGCCCCCATCGAGCCGTACCGCCAGAAGCTCGGGTTCATTGCCGAGCGGCTGCGGCGGACCATCGCGACGCCGTGGGATCGCCCCGTCGCGCCGCCCGGCACCTACGCCAACGTCGAGGAGCTCGTGGCGGACCTGGAGCTGGTGCAGGAGAGCCTACTTCGGGCCAGGGCCGGACGCCTCGCCGACGGCGCGCTCGCCGACCTGTTGACCTGCACCCGGACGTTCGGGTTTCACTTCGCGGCGTTGGAGATTCGGCAGCACAGCGAGCGCCACGAGCGCGCCCTCGATGAGATCTTCGCCGCCACCGGCCACGCCGCCAGCTACACCGCCCTCTCCGAAGCCGACCGGATGGATCTGCTGAGCGCGGTGTTGGAGGACGGCCGACCGCTCCCAGTGAGCCTCTCCCGGATCAGCGCCGCCAGCCGCGAGGTGCTCGAGACGCTCGGCGTCGTCCGCGAGATCCAGGAGCGGCTGGGGCGCACCGCCTGCGAGACGTACATCGTCTCGATGACCCACGAGCCGAGCGACCTGCTGGAAGTGTTGGTGCTGGCGCAACAGGTCGGGCTGTACCCGCCCGGAGCGAACGGCGCCGGTCTCGCCATCCGCGTCGTGCCACTGTTCGAGACCGTCCACGAGCTGGCCCGAGCTGACGAGATCATGCAGTCTCTTCTCACGTCCGATCCGTTCCGACGGAACCTCGCGGCCTGGAGTGACGAGCAGGAGATCATGCTCGGGTACTCCGACAGCAACAAGGACGGCGGCTTTCTCACGTCGGGGTGGGAGCTCTACCGCGCGGAGCTCGCGCTCGTCCGCACCTTCGCCGCGCACGGCGTGAAGCTGCGGCTCTTCCACGGGCGCGGCGGGAGCGTGGGGCGCGGAGGGGGACCGAGCTACCAGGCCGTGCTCGCGCAGCCACCGGGGGCCGTGGGCGGTCAGATCCGCATCACGGAGCAAGGGGAGGTCATCGCGTCGAAATACGCGAGCCCCGATGTCGGTCGGCGGACCCTCGAGATCCTCGCGGCGGCCACGCTCGAGGCCTCGTTGCTCGACGAGCCCGAAGATCCGGCGACCGTGGACCTGCGCCACGGCGTGATGGACGAGCTCTCGCGCCTCGCGTTCCGTGCGTACCGCGCGCTCGTCTACGAGACGCCAGGCTTCGACGTGTACTTCCGCGAGTCCACGCCCGTCTCCGAGATCGCGACGCTCAACATCGGCTCGCGGCCGGCCTCGCGGAAGCCCTCGCAGCGCATCGAGGATCTGCGCGCGATCCCGTGGGTGTTCTCGTGGGCGCAGT
>CALMKX010000300.1 GCA_937867335.1 uncultured Acidobacteriota bacterium | reverse complement strand
GGGGCCTTCTCGCCGCAGCTGCCGAGGGCCAGGGCGAGGAGCAGCCAGCCGGCGGCCGAGCGCCTTGTCATGGCCGGCTGCCCTCGCCTCGGCGCAGGGCCTGGTAGCGCCCCTCCTCGAGGGAGCGGAACACTTCCTGGCCGCCGTCGGCGTAGCGCACCCGGGCCTCGAGGGCCCGCTCTCCGGGCTGGAGAGCGAGCAGCAGCCGCGGATCCCGCGCCGAGGCGTAGGAGCCGTCCGTGTGCACCCGGAAGGTCTGCTTCCGGCCCGACGAGAGGCTCACCACCACCCTGGCGCCCAGGGCGTCGCGGTAGGCCCGGCGGGGCCCGAACGGCCCGTCGAGCACGGCAAGGCCCAGCCAGCGCCGCGCTGGGCCCTCGTTCAGCAGCAGCCGCACCGGCCCGCCGTTGTTCACCACCAGGACGTCCGGATCGCCGTCGTTGTCCACATCCCCCACCGCCACCCCCCGGCTGGTCTCCACCGGCTCGAGCCCCGGGCCGGCCTGGGCGCTCACCTCGCGGAACCTCCCCCCATCCTCGGCGCGATAGAGCTGGTTCTTCTGGCGCAAGGGATAAGGCTCCTGCGGCGTCACCAGGTTCCACAGCAGCTTCACGTCGCCGTTGGCTACGAAGAGGTCGAGCCGGCCGTCGCCGTCGACGTCCAGCCAATCGGTGCCGAAGCCGGTCGAGGGTAGCGAAGGCGGGCCCAGCCCGGAGGCGGGCGTCACGTCCTCGAACAGGCCCCCGCCCTGGTTCTGGTAGAGCGTGTTGGTCTCGCCGTTCAAGTTGGTGACCAGGATGTCCTCGTCGCCGTCGCCGTCGTAGTCGGCCACCGCGAGACCCATGCTGGCCTCCACCGCCCCCTCACGATTCACCGCCAGGCCGGCGAGCACCGCCCCTTCGCGAAACGAGCCGTCGCCCGCTCCCAGCCAGAGGTTGTTCTCGGTCTGGTCGTTCGCCACGTAGAGATCCGCGTGCCCGTCGCCGTCGAAGTCCGCGGCCGCGAGGCCCAGCCCAGGGCGAGGCGCCACGCCTCGATCGAAGGGCAAGGGCTGGAACCGGAGCCCGCCGAGGTTGCGGTACAGGCGATCCGGCTCGGCCGGGTAGGCGGCCGGGCCGCAGTAGTCCGGCGCCGAGCTGGGGGCGAAGCAGCGGTGATGGTTGGCGTAGCGGAAGTCCACGTAGTTGGCCACCGCGAGATCCAGCTTGCCATCGCCGTCGGCGTCGAAGAAGGAAGCCGCCGTGCCCCAGCCGGGATCCGCCAGGCCCGTCCGAGCCCCGAGGGCTTCAAGGGTGCCGTCGCCTCGGTTGTGCAGCAGCTCGTCCGCCCCCCACTGGGCCAAGTAGAGGTCCGGGAAGCCGTCGTTGTCGACGTCGCCGGTCGCCACTGCTCCGCCGTAGCCATTGGCCGCGAGGCCCGCCGCCGCCGAGACGTCCCGGAAGCGCAGCTGGCCGGTGGGCCGGCCGTGGTCGATCAGCAGGTTCTCGAACAGGCGATCCCGGTCTTCCGGCAGGCGAGGCTCGGCGCCCGGGCCGAGGGCGTGCCCCTGGGGCAGGAAGACGTCGAGGTCCCCGTCGCCGTCGTAGTCCAGAAGCGCGCCCCCCGGGCCCATCATCTCCACGAAATAGAGCTCACCGGAGGCCCCGCTCCTGTGCTCGAAGGCAAGGCCCACCTCTGCCGCCACGTCGCGAAAGCGAGCAGCAGGGGCCGGACTCTCGGGGGTTCCGGCCGCCGTCGTAGGGGCGCAGCATGCTGCGCCTTCCGAACCGCGCCCCTGGCAGCCCACGACGGCCAGCACGAGCAGGCCGAGCGAAACCGCCCGAAGCCAGGGCCAAGCCAGGCGAACGAGCCTTCGAGGGGAGAGGCTCAAGGGTTCCAGCATAGCGGAAGGGCTTCCGCTCCAGGGCTTCAGGCGTCCCCCTTCGGGCTCGGCTTCCCCGGCCGCCGGTTCGCCCGCTCCCCCAGCTGCTCCATCAGCTCGGTCTGGATCTCCTGGATCTCGAGCAGCCGTTGCCATTGGTGGGTGAGCAAGCGGTCCACCCGCTCGGAGAGCAGCCGCACTTCGAGCTCGGCTTTCAAGTTGATGCGGTAGTCGTGCTCGGCCCGCAGGCGATCCTTCGCCTCCTGGCGGTTCTGGCTCATCATGATCACCGGTGCCTGCAAGGCGGCCAGGCAGGAGAGCACCAAGTTGAGCAGAATGAAGGGGTAAGGGTCGAAGGCCCGGCTGGCGAGCAGCGCCGTGTTGACCACGATCCACACGAGCAGCACTCCCCCGAAGGAGAGGATGAACGTCCAGCTGCCGCCGAAAGTCGCGATGCGGTCCGCCAGCCGCTCGCCGAAGCTGAGCTGGCGATCGAATTCGAGGTTGACGTCTCGGCTGGTGATGTCTTGCTCGGAGAGGTCCTCCACCACCTCGCGCTCGAGCGACGAGAGCTCGCCCTTCTCCTCCTCGAGAATGGTCTGGACCGCCCGGGCCAGGTAGCGGTTCAAGTCCGCCCGGCAGATCTGGGCATCGGCCGCCAGATCCGGATGCTCCTTCAGGATCAGCTCCCGGCTGGGAGAGCGCACCAGCTCGAAGGGGATGAGGTCCCGGCTCTGACCACAAACCGAGCACTGCCCACGATGATTGCCTCGCTTCACGGCAGCTCGCCTCCAAGGGAAAAGCACCCGAAAACCGGCGGGAGCGAGCCGATGCTACTGCTCCCGGCTGCCGCCACCAAGGACCCGCCGCCCACCTCGGTGCCCGAGCCGGGCTACCCAGGCGGGGCGGGCCCCGCCCGCCGCCTCTTGCTAGCCTCGAAAAGGCCGGAAGAAACGGGTTTCTAGAAGGAGAACGACCATGAGCGCTGTCACAGGCCTTGAACGAGCCCTCCAGAAGACCTACCACTGGCTCGATGAGCTCGGCTCCGAACTCGGCTGGGACGACCGCCAGCATTGCTACGCCGCCCTGCGCGCGGTGCTCCACGCGCTGCGCGACCGGTTGGGCGTAGACGAAGCGGCGGATCTCGCGGCCCAGCTGCCGCTCCTGGTGCGGGGCATCTACTACGAAGGCTGGAATCCCAGCGGCACGCCGCAGCGGATTCGCCACAAAGAGGAATTCCTCGAGCCGATCCGCAAGGCGTTGGCCGGAGAGACCGGGAGCGAACCGGAGGAGGCGGCTCGAGCCGTCTTCGCCTTGCTGGCTCGCCACCTCTCGGCGGGCGAGATGCTCGACGTGGTGGGTGTGCTCCCGGCGGAGATCCGAGAGCTCTTCCCGCCGGCGCTCCTGGGTAGCTGGCGTGAGGGACAGGAACTGGCCACCGCTCGAGCCTGAGTTCGAGCGCTCCGGGGCGCCTCGGCAAGAGAGGGTGGCGATCTCGCGCCACCCTCTCCTAGACGAGGGTTCTAGGTATCGTCGTCGTCCCCGCCCGAGCCGCCGCCACCGTCGTTGTCTCGGATCCGCAGCTCGACGGAGCCTCGGCTGGCGTCGATCAAAGCCCCACCGGTAGCGTTGGTCAGGGTGATTCGCGCGGTCTCGTCGGGCTCGGGCAGGGAATCGTCCTGGATGAAGATCTGGAAGGTCTTGGGCGAGGTGTCACCGTTCGCCCAGGAGAGCACTCCCGAGCCGCCGGTGAAGTCTGCGCCGGCGGTGGCCGTCTCGTTGGCAGTGGCGTAGGAAACACTCACCGCCCCGTTGCTGCCGCCCGTTCGCTCCACCGTCACCACCACAGCGGCCTCGCCTTCATCGCCGCGGTACTCGTTGTCGGTGAAGCGTAGGGTGCCGGCCACGCCGTTGCCGCCGCCACCCCCTCCGCCGGTATCGTCGTCATCGTCGTCACCGGTGTCGTCATCATCGTCATCGTCGCCGGTATCGTCGTCATCGTCGTCGCCGGTGTCGTCGTCATCGTCGTCATCGTCGTCGTCACCGGTGTCGTCGTCGTCATCGTCGTCGTCCCCGGTGTCGTCGTCATCGTCATCGTCGCCACCGCCGCCGCCTCCGCCGCCGCCGCCGCCGCCACCACCCACTACTCCTGCCGGCGGAATGATGTCCACCCAGCGGGGAATTCCATGGTTGGCGAGGTAGGCGTCCGCGTCGTTGGGGATGCCGTCGCCGTCGATGTCGTCGTCGATCTGGTTGACCAGCCCGTCGCCGTCGACGTCGTCGTCGTCGATGTTGATCTTCTGGTCGCCGTCGACGTCGTCGTCGTAGATGTTCTCCACACCGTCGCCATCGGCGTCGAAGTCCATCTTGTTGAGAATGCCGTCGCCGTCGATGTCGGGGTCGCTACCGTTCGGCAGGCCGTCGCCGTCGATGTCGTCGTCCATCAGGTTGGGCACGCCATCGCCGTCGGTGTCGACCGCTCCGCGCAGGAAGAGGTAGGTGTACTGGTTGAGGGCGGAGTTCAGCAGGTTGATGGTGAACAGGGCGACCTGCGGGTTGACGTTCGAGCTCACGATGATCTGCTGGACGTTCTCTCCGCCGGCCACCCGCTGCCGGACGGTCGCCAGGGCGAGCCCGGTGAGCCGGGACGTCATGGCCTCGGCGGCGATCTTCTGCAGCGGCTCGCCGGTAGCCAGGAGCTCAGCCTGGGGGATCTTCGAGTGCAGGGAGATGACGTAGATCACCGGGCCGAAGCCGACTCGCTCGCGCAGCAGCCGGGTGGCCTTGGTGACCTGACCCTGCAGCCGGCTGAGCTCCGCTTCGAGCACCGGCGCGCAGTCCGTGGTGGTCTGCGCCAGGGCCCTGGGTGCGGAAGTCGGAGCCAGGGCCGCCAGGAACCCGGCGGCCGCCGCTCCCAGGAGAGCCGCCCTCAGGCCGAGAAACCGTGAACGCCGCTTCGCGAGCAGGTGGGGTGGATGCAAGCTCATGAGAAACCTCCGCGAGAATGAGCACCGCCGCCGGCCTTCCTTCTCTAGAATGGGGGGCCGAGTGGCCAGCCAGCCTGACACTCTGAGTTTCATGCTACCCCGCCATGGATTACAAACAGATGAACGACTTCGCCCTGCACCGTTGAGGGCGCTGGCGCTCGTTCTCGCTCTCGGCTTCGCGCCAGCGGCGCTGGCCCTGGACCCGGAGCGCCTACCCAGCCAATATCTGGTCGCGGCCTGGCAGGACGAGCTGCCCCAGAGCAGCGTCCAGGCGATCTTCCAGGACCACCAGGGCTACCTCTGGGTGGGTACCCAGAACGGCCTGGCCCGGTTCGATGGCCTGGAATTCGAGGTCTTCGACCCGGCGGCCGAGCCCGGGCTGCCGAGCAGCGACATCCTGCGTCTGATCGAAGACCATGAAGGCCGGTTGTGGGTGGCCACGCGGGGTGGTGGCCTCGCTTTCCGCCAGGGAGATCACTTCGAGAGCTGGCAAGACGGCGACGCGAGCGAGCTGGCGAAAGTGGCCTTGAGCCTGGCGATCGACCCCGGAGGTCGGCTCTGGGTGGGCACTCGGAGCCACGGTGTGGTGGCGATCACCGGCACGCGGGCGATCGTCCGGGCCGACTCCTGGGGTCTGCCGCCGAACTCGACTGTGCTCAGCTTGGCCGTCGACGCCGCCGGCGCGGTGTGGGCCGGCCTACTCGAAGGCGGCCTGTGGCGGCTCGAAGGCGAGCGTTTCCAGGCCGTACCGCCCGCCGGCCTGCCCGTGGACTCGGTCGCCGCGATGGCCTTCGACCCTCAAGGCCGGCTCTGGATCGGCACCGGGCGCAAGGGCGTCTTCCGCCGGGACCACCCCGAAGCCGGCCCGACCGAAGCGATCCCGGATACCACCGGCAGCACGTTCGCCCTCTTGAGCGACCGCAGCGGCACCCTCTGGGCGGCCAGCTACAACCGCGGTCTGCTGCGGCTGAGCCCGGGGCCGGTGGCCGCTCTCACCCGCCGCGAAGGCTTGAGCCTCGATGCCGTGACCACCCTCTTCGAGGATCGCGAAGGCAACCTCTGGGTGGGCACCGACGGCGGCGGGCTCGACCGCCTGCGCGACGGGGTTTTCCGCTCCTTCGGGCCGCCCGAGGGGATGGCCACCGGCCAGGTGCGGAGCGTGCTCGAAGATCATCGCGGCCGGGTCTGGATCGGCACCGAAGGCGGTGGCCTCGCCTACCTGGAGGCGGGTCTGGGCTCCGTCTCGAGGCTCGCCGAGCTTGGTCCGGCCGCCATCACCTCGCTCGCCGAGGCGCCAGACGGCGCGCTCTGGGTGGGCGTCCGCAACCGGGGTCTGCTGCGCTGGCAGGAGGGCCAAGCGAGCTGGTTCGGCCGCGAGTCCGGCTTGATCACGGAAACCGTCCTCACCCTGTACTTCGACCACCGGGGCACCCTCTGGGTGGCCACCAACGGCGCCGGCCTGTTCCGGCAATCCTCGCCGGGGCGCTTCGAGCCAGTGGCTTCCGAGCTCGGCCTGGCCCAGGACCGCATCTGGGCGATCAGCGAGGGGCCGAGCGGAGACCTCTACCTGGGTACCGACGGCAACGGCCTCAAGATCCTCCACCCGGGCCCCTCCCCCACCCTCTCGCAGCCGAAGGGCCTGCCTTCCGATACCGTGATGACGCTGCACAGCGACGAGGACGGTACGCTCTGGATCGGCACCTACGGCGGCGGCCTCGCTCGGCTGGCCCCCGATGGCCGGGTGCAGAGCTTCGGACGCCGGGAGGGCCTGCTCGACGACACCATCCTCGGCATCCTCGACGACGAACGGGGCGCTCTGTGGCTGTCGTCCAACAAGGGCATCTTCCGAGTGCCCAAGGCGGACCTCCTGGCCTTCTTCGACGGCCCCGGCTCGCCGGTGACGCTCACGGCCTACGGCAAGGCCGATGGCATGCGCGCCGCGGAGTGCAACGGCGGAGTGCAGCCTGCCGGCTTCATGGGGCAGGACGGTCGCCTGTGGTTCGCCACCATCGAAGGTGTGGTGATGGTGGACCCGAACCGCCTGCCCAAGAACCTGGTACCGCCCGGCGTGGTGATCGAGGACGCGCTCGCCGACGGCCGCAGCATCCGCGGCGCCGGCCCCCTCCCTGCCGGGCTCGAGCGGCTCGAGCTGCACTACGCCGGGCTGTCGTTCAGCAATCCGACCCGGGTGGCGTACCGGTACCAGCTCGAGGGTTTCGATCGCGACTGGATCAACGCCGGCGCCGAGCGTCGCGCCACCTACACCAACCTTCCGGCCGGCCGGAAGTACCGCTTCCGCGTGCAAGCGGTCAACGAGGACGGCGTCTGGAACCAGGTCGGCGCGGGCTTCCAGTTCGAGATCCTGCCCCACTTCTACCAGCGGCCCTGGTTCCTCGCGCTCGCCTCTCTCGCTCTCTTCCTCGTCGCCTGGGGGGGCTACCAGTTGCGCGTCCGGCAGCTGCTGCACCGCACCCGCCAGCTCGAGACGGTAGTGGCCGAGCGCACCGCCCAGGTGGTCGCCCAGCGGGATCAGCTCTCCACCGCCAACCAGGAGCTCACCCGGCTCAACCAGTTCAAGAGCGAGTTCATGGGCATCGTCGCCCACGATCTGAAGAATCCGCTGGCGGTGATCTACGGCTACGCCGGCCTGATGGTCTCGAAGGCGGAGAAAGAGCCCGGGCAGGCGAAGACCGCGCGGAGGATCGGCGCTTCGGCCCGCCGCATGCTCTCGATCGTCTCGGACCTCCTGGACACCACCGCGCTCGAGAGCGGCCGGATCCCCTTCGAGCCCGAGCCGGTCGAGATGGCCGAGGTGCTGTTCGCCGTGCTCGACTCGCAGCAGATGCTGGCCCAGGACCGCGACGTCCGCCTGGAAGCCAGGGTCACCGGCGAGACCCGCGTGCTCGGCGACCGCGAGAAGCTCCGTCGCGTGCTCGAGAACCTGGTGGGCAACGCCGTGCGCTACACCCGGCCGAGCTCCACGGTGCTGGTGAGCCTCGAAGAACGAGCCGAGGGTGGGCGCCGCGTGGAGCGCATCACGGTCGCGGACCAGGGTCCGGGTCTCACCCCGGAGGAAGTCGCCCGCCTCTTCCAGCGCTTCGAACGGCTAGGGCAGAAGAGCGAAGGCCCCACTGGCTCCACCGGCCTGGGCCTGGCCATCGTGAGGCAATTCGTCGAGCTCCACGGCGGCCGGGTGTGGGTGGAGAGCGAGCCCGGCGTGGGCTCGAGCTTCATCGTGGAGCTGCCGGCCGAGCCCGCGCCCTGAGCCGGAGCCGGCCGCTAGCAGCGCTCTTGGGAGAGGCGGTAGCCGGCGCCCTTGACGGTGTGGATCAGGCGGTCGGGGCGGTCGCCGTCGATCTTCTTGCGCAGCCTGTGGATCAACACATCGACGATGTTGGTGAGGGAGTCGAACGAGGAATCCCAGACGTGCTCCTCGATCTCGCTCCTCGAGATCACCTGGTCGACGTGGCTGAGCAAGTATTCGAGCAGGGCGAACTCCTTGGGGGAGAGCTCGATCGGGCTGCCCGCCACGGTCACCAGGCGGGCGGCGCGGTCCATCTGCAGATCCCCCGCCGTGAGCGCCGCCTGCACGGACTTCTCGCGCCGGCGCAAGAGGCTCCGCACCCGGGCCAGGAGCTCGGAGAAGTCGAAGGGCTTGGTGAGGTAGTCGTCGGCCCCGGCGTCGAGGCCGGTCACGCGGTCTTCGATCGCCGAGCGGGCCGTGAGCATCAGGATGGGCAGGGTCTTGCCCTCGCCCCGCCAGAGGCGCACCAGCTCGACGCCGGTGGGCGGCGGCATCTGGTAGTCGAGGATCGCCAGGTCGTAGTCGTTGTAGGAGGCGAACTCGGCGGCGGTCGAGCCGTCGGGAGCATGATCCACGGCGTAGCTCTCGTCGCGAAGCACTTCGCTCACGGCCACGCCGAGGTCGGGGTCATCCTCCGCGAGTAGGATCTTCATCTCTGGCTGCAGATCTTATCTGCGAAGGCGCGGAGACGGGAATGGTCGTCAAGGTCGGGCCGGGGAGGGGGCGCCCGCTCCGGCGTGGGCCTTCTGCTCCGCCACCCGCTCCCGGAACGCCTTCTCCGTGCGGTCGAGGTAGCGGCTGAGCTCGGTGCGGTCGAGAAACGGGCTCACCACTCCAGCCCCCATCTGCAGCCGACGCCACTTGCCCTCGAGGTCGAAGAGAGAGCCATGCGGTGCCAGGAAGATGTCCGCATGCAACGCCCGGAGCTTGGCGAAGGAGCTCTCGTAGTCGCTCGCGATCTCCGGGTAGGCGGTGTTGCCCACCAGCGTGTAGCCCGGCACGCTCATCGAGCCGACGATTACCACCGCCAGCGGCTGGCCACCCGGAACCGCAAGCTCGGTGGACCAGCTGGTGCAGCCTCGGGTGTGGCCCGGAGTGAGATGCGCCACCAGCCGGGTGCCGCCGAGCTCCACCGTTTCGCCGTCTGTCAGGCGACGATCCACCTTGACCGGTGGAAAGGCGAGCGAGTCGCCGAAGTGGAAGTCCCCGCGGCCGCCGCGCTCGAGAAGATCGGCATCGCCGGCAGCAGCATAGAGCCGGGCGCCACTGCGCCGCTTGAGCTCCGCGAGGCCTCCCGCATGGTCGGCGTGGGCATGGCTGTTGAGCAGGATCTTCACGTCCTCGAGCTTGAAGCCCAGCTGCTCGAGGCTTGAAGCGATCCGCGGTGCGGTCTCCGGCATGCCGCCATCGAGCAGGATATGCCCGGCCGGCGTGGTGAAGAGGTACGCCGCGACCTCCTTGGCCCCGACATAGTAGAGATTGCCGGCGATTCGGAAAGGCGTCTGGGGCTGGTTCCACTCCTGCCATTCGGCTGGCAGTTCGGCGAGCGCGCTGCCCCCCCGAAGGGCGAGGGAGGCGAGTCCGAGGACGATCCAGGCGGTTCTCATGGGCAGAGCTTACCGCGCTTGACAGCCATGCCGTAAAGGCATATTCTGCCCCCCGAGTTCGACCTTCGTGAAACGACGTTCGGCGAGGAGGCTTCGATGCGACAGCTCCGCACCTGGCTCTACTGTTCCTTCGCGCTCGCTCCCCTTCTTCTCCTTCCCACTTCAGCCTCCGCTCAGCCCAGCTTGGTCGGCAACGAGCTCCGGGCCAACGTGGTGGAGGCTCATGATTCGAAGAAGCCCGTGGTGGCGGTGGCCCCCGGCGGCTTCGTGGTGGCCTGGGAGAACGACGAGTTGGGCGTCTTCGCTCGCCGCTTCAGCCCCACCGGAGCCACCCTCGACGGCGAGATCGCCGTGGCACCCAACGCCCGGCTGGCGAGCATCCCCGGCGCCGGCCCCGTGACCTACAACCGTGAGCCCGCCCTGGTAATCCAGGCCGACGGCAGCTTCCTGGTGTTCTGGGCTGAAGAGCGGGCCTACCTGGTTTCCTACCCCTTCCTCGAGCACCGCCAGATCACTTCCCGGCGCATCCTCGGCCAGCGCTTCACGCCGAGTGGCGTGGCGGTGGGCTCGCCCATCCGGGTGAGCGAAACGAGCCCGGCCTGGGCCGGCACTCCGGCGGCCGCCCTCCAGGGGCGCACCGGCATCGTGGTGGCCTGGAACGCCGAACTCGATGGCGACAACCCCGCTTCGGCCGCTGCGACCGGCATCTACGCCCGCCGGCTGAACCTCAGCGGTGCTCCGGTTTCGGCCTCGGTCCGCGTCCAGGCCGGGGACGTCGCCACGGTGAAGCGCCCGGCGGTGGCGATGAGCGGCCAAGGCAAATTCCTGGTCAGCTGGGAGGGCTGTTGCGACGATGGCGACGGCAACGGCGTCTTCGCTCGCCTCTACGACGCCGCTGGCAGCGCGCTCTCGGCCGCCGTGCAGGTGAACTCGACCACCGCGGGCTCCCAGCGCCGGCCGGCCGTCGCCGCCTCCGGCAGCAGCTTCCTGGTGGCCTGGCAGGGTCGCGCCGGATCGCCCCAGGACGCCCACATCTTCGCCCGCAAGGTGAACAGCAACGGCGTGCCCTCGGGCGCCGAGATCCAGGTCTCCACCGGCGAGCGGGGCGGCAACGCCCAGATCGCACCGGCGCTCGCCACCACCCCCGACGGCGGCTTCCTGGCCGCCTGGGTAGACTTCAACGCCAACTTCCCGCTGGGGGTCTTCGTCCGGGCGCTCGATGGGCGCGGCAACCCGGTCTCCGAGGAAGTGAAGGTCAATGCCGGCCAGGCCGGCTATCAGTTCCAGTGCTCTCTCGCAGCCGATCGCCTGGGCCATTACGTGGCCGCCTACGAGGCCTTCGCGGCGAGCGAGCTCGGAGCGAGCGCTCGGCGGCTGTCCATGGCCGGAGCCGCCAGCACCTCGCAGGACCTCGCCTCTCGCTAGCCCTCTCCCTTCTCTGGCAGCACTCTCTCGACGCGCCGCCCCCGGGCGGCGCGTCGTCGTTCTGGGCTCCTCCCAGCCCGAATGAGCGAGCCGAGCATGGCTCTTGCAGTGGACGCCCCGCCGAGACCAAGCCATGCTGACCTTCCTCACCTTCGTTCTCGGCCTCGTTCTCGGTCCCCGAAGCTTCGACTTGGCCGTCGCTCCCGAGGTGACCGCTGTCGAGATCCAGCTCGACGGTCAGACGGTGACTCGCCTCACCGCCCCACCGTGGAGCTTCCGGGTCGACCTCGGCACCGCCCTGGTTCCCCACCAGCTGAAAGCGATCGGCTACGGCCCGGACGGCCAGCGGCTGGCCGAGGCCCAGCAATGGCTCAATCTGCCGCGTCCTCCGGTAGCGATCGCCGCCGTCCTCGAACGGGAGCAGGGGCAACCCCCCAAGGCCCTCAGCGTGAGCTGGGAGAGCGTGTTCGAGGAGCAGCCTTCCTCTCTCTCCGTCACCTTCGACGGCAATGCCCTCGCGATCGGCGACCCGAAGCACATCCCCCTGCCCCCCCACAGCCTCGAGGAAACCCATTTTCTCCGCGCCGAGGTGAGCTTCGGCGAGGGCGCCAACGCTTCGGCCGAGATCGCCTACGGCGGGGCCCTGGCCGACGAAGTCTCCACCGAGCTCACGGCGGTGCCGGTGGCTTTGACCGAAGGCAAGGAGCTGCCCCCTCTGGCCGATCTCCAGGGCTGGTTCACAGCCGGCGACTCGAGCCTGGAAGTGATTGCCGCGGAACGGGGCAAGGCGGAGGTCGTGGTCGTGCGGGATGAAGGTGCCGTCTCCCAGCTCGAGCGCATGGAACGCCAGATGCGCGACCTCTTCTCGACGGGCCTCGGCTACACCGAAGGCCGTACCCTGCGCATGGCGATCCCGCTCGGCACCGACGCCACGGTCCGTCTGCTCTTCCCCTTCCCCTCCCAGAGTCTCGGCGTAAGCAGTCGCTACCGCCTCTTCCCCTCGACGTTCGAGTTCAGCCACCGTGACGCCGGAACCTACTGGGTGCTCTCCAAGGTGCAGCTCCGCGAGCCACCCCGCGAGCCCCAGCAGCTCACCGAAGCGCTGGCGGTCGCCGGCATGATGGCATCCGAACGAGGGCGGAGAAGGGCCGTGGTGCTGGTGGTGGGGCGCGACGCCGCGGATCGCCGTTCGCTGCCGCCGGCCGAGGTCCGTCGCTACTTGAGGACGATCGGCGTGCCGCTCGCGGTGTGGTCGGTGGACTCGAGGCGCGAGCTCTGGCCCCAGGATTGGCGCCCTGTGATCGATACCTCCACCTTCGGCAAGCTCTCCGACGCCGTGACCGGCCTCAAGCAAGAGCTCGATCGCCAGCGCATCGTGTGGGTGAAGGGCAAGTATCTGCCCCAGTCGATCCAGCTCAGCTCCAAGGCCCACGGCCTGGTGCTGCTGTCGGCTCAGGCGCCATCGCCGACCGCCGCCCCAGCGCCAAACCATTTGCCCTGAAACATTTGGCGAACTACCACGGCCTCCGTGGTATGGTGCGAACTCTCATTCCCGAGAAGGAGAGCACGCATGGACTACAACCCTTCCGCTCCCGCCACGCCGCCCTCGCCGCCCGCCAAGAAGGGCCTGCCGGTGCTGGCCTGGATCGCGATCGGCTGCATTGGCCTGATCGTGCTCGGCGGCATCGCCTTCACCGCGGTCACCTACATGGGCGCCCGCTGGGTGAAGAACAGGGTGGAAGAGGCGGCCGAGAAGCCGGTGGAGACCGCCGCCAAGATGATCGCCCTGTCCAACCCGGATATCCAGTTCGTCTCGGCCGACGAGCAAGCCAAGAGCGCCACCTTCCGCGACAAGAAGACGGGCAAAGAGCTCACCTTCTCGCTCGACGACATCGAGAACCGGATCCTGCGGCCGATCTGGCGCGACACCTGTGTCCACTACGCCCTGAACTGCGCCTCCATAGGCTGCCCCAATCTGCAGAAGCTGCCCTTCTCGACCGATCTGCTGACCCGGCATCTGGATGGCGCGGCTCGGGCCTATGTGAACGACCCGCGAGGCGTGACGCTCGGTCCCGCCGGTCTCGTCGTCTCCAGCATCTATGTCTGGTATCAATCCGACTTCGGCGGAACGGACAATGGCGTCATTCGCCACCTCATGACCTTCGCCGAGCCGAACCTCGCCATGCGCCTGCAGGACGTCGGGACGATCGCCGGGGACCGATACGACTGGCGGTTGAACGACGCCCGCTGACGTTCCGTTCCAAGCCGCCTGTTCCAGCCCTTCGCCGACGCCATCAAGATGATCTTCAAGGAGACGGTGATCCCGTCCGGCGCGAACAAGGTGGTGTTCATCATCGCGCCGCTGATGACGTTCGTGCTCGCGCTGGTCGGGTGGGCCGTGATCCCGTTCGGCACCTGGGACGGCGGCAAGCTCGTCGTCTCCGACATCAACGTCGGCATTCTCTATCTCTTCGCGATCAGCTCGCTCGGCGTCTACGGCATCATCATGTCGGGCTGGGCGAGCAATTCGCGCTACGCGTTCCTGGGCGGCCTGCGCTCGGCGGCGCAGATGGTGTCCTACGAGGTCTCGATCGGCT
>CALMKX010000299.1 GCA_937867335.1 uncultured Acidobacteriota bacterium | reverse complement strand
AGAAGCCGCACTGCCCGGCCGGCGAAGGGCCGCTTCCACGTGCGGTGCCAGCCTCTTGGCGGCCCCCGGCGAAGCAGCGCCCGCAGGAGCCGCCTTCGCCTGCAGGGGAGCAGCGCCTCCGCGCCCCTGGCTCACCGCCGCCGCCACATGAGCCGCCACCGATCCACCCGGGAGCACCGCCGCCCGCGGCTGAGCAGTCCCGGGAGCCCGATGCCGAGCCACCGCCGCCGCCACATGAGCCGCCACCCCCCGGGCCGGAGCCGCCTGGGGGAGAAGAGCAGTAGGGCGAAGCGGTGGAGGCATGGCGGATCACCCTAGCAGATCCCGCTGGCGGAAGAGGCTGGAGCGGGGATGTTGGAGATACTTCACCAGCGCTCCTCGAAGGCCGCTGGCCCTCCCGCCACAACCTCCGGCTGCAGACAGGTCGGCGTGACCCGATGCCGTCGTAGACTTTGAATACTTAGTTTCCTTCGGTGCTATTATCTCATTGACTGGAGATGCTCCGGCCGGATGTACTCCAGGGCCTTCCGCTGGCAGCTGCTCACGCGAGGCAGCGCCTGGCTCGAGGCCTGTCTGGCAGCGCTTCGCCTCCTACGGCGAAAGGAGCCTTCATGAAACTCTCTCGCTCGAGAATCCTCGCTTGCACGCTGCTCACCCTCGCTGCCGCGCTGCTCTCGGCTCCCGCTGAGGCCGGTGTACTGGCGGCGGCTTCACGGGTCAACAACCCTTTCACGTTCACCTATGTTCCCAACGTCTCGCCCACGGTTCAGGTCGCACTGGACGATGCAGGCAATACCTCCCTCAGCTTCACCGCGCCTGCCACCCAGACGGTAGCGATCACCTACAGCGCGGAATGCTCGTCTACCGACGCCAACACCGCCTTGATCGCCGTGGTGGTGATCGACGGGCTCTCGATCGCCAACGGCGACGGGGGAATTCGCTACACACGGTACTGCTGGGCGGGTGAGCAGCCCGCAGTGGCAACTCGCACCGTGTATCGAGCGGTTTCGGCAGGGGCGCACACCGTGCAGGTGGTGGCCGCCATCGAGGCGGCACCGTTCACGGGGCCTCATACCGCCACGTTGGAGAAGAGCGCGCTGGTGGTGATGAACTGAGTGCAATGCCCCGCGCCACCAGCCCTGGCCCCAAGTGGGCTCGGGCCGGTGGGGCGGGGGTTGGGGCAGCCCTCAAGCAGCCACAGGCAAGAGGGACTCGGGCGTCTCCCTCTCAGAGGGGAAGAAACAGAACCAGGTCGGCCAGCTCGTCCGGTGAGAGCGCCGTTGCAACCAGCTCCAGGTCGGCCACGCACTGGCCGATCGAGACGTCGAGCTGAGGCGCGAAGACGAGACCCGGGAATCGAAGCCCTGCCTTCTGCCGTTGGCTCGCTTCGCCCAGGAGGTCCACGTCTTGGCTGAACAACACCCGACCCAGCTCCGTTGCTCGGCTCAAGAGATCTCGGTCGCTGGCTCCACCGCGCCCGTCTTCTTGTGCGGTGAGAACCGAAACTCCTCTTAGCCGCAGGCCGTTCGTGACGGCTCTGGGGACGTGCTCGTCCATGTAGAACGAGAGCCTCAACGGCTGTGCTTCAGTTTCCGCAGCTTGCGGGCGAGGGGGGTCCGAGCCGCCGCTTCGCGTTGCCGGAGGGCGAACTCGTTCCGGCTGGCCAGGTCGGCGTCGAGGGCCGGCTGATGATCCCAGTAGTAGGCCAGGGCGCCGTGGATCTGCGCCATCGTCAGGTGAGGGAACTGGAAGTGCAGCTCCTCCGGGCTCCAGCCGTGGGCTTGCTGCGCGCCCACCAGCTCCACCACTTTCAGAGTGGTGCCCGCCACGCAGGCAACTCCTCTCTCGTCGAGAGTCACGTGCGGGGCAGGAGAAGCCAGGGCGGGCAGTGCGCTCATGGTGGCAACGGGTGGCGGCAACCTCTGTGGGTGCCTGAGAACCGTAGTTTAGCAGGCCTGCCGTGAGCGCCCGCCCTACCCCGCATAGATCTGCAGCTCGCGCAGCTCTCGCAGCTTGTCGCGCAGCACGGCGGCTTGTTCGAATTCGAGGGCTTTGGCGGCGGCTTTCATTTCCTTTTCGAGCTGGGCGATGCGCTCGGTCAGGGGGATCTCGCGGTTCTCGGCGATTTCCATCGAGTAGGAGCCCGGGCGGGCCGCCGAGTAGAGGTCGAGGTTGCTCATCGCCACCAGGGGGCTGTGGATGTCCTTCAGGATGGTGCGCGGCTCGATGCCGTGCTCCTGGTTGTACTGGCTCTGCGCCTGACGGCGGCGCTCGGTCTCGGCCAGCGCCCGCTTCATCGAGTCCGTGACCTGATCGGCGTAGAAGATCACCCGGCCGTCGAGGTTGCGGGCCGCCCGTCCGGAGGTCTGGATCAACGAGGTTTCGCTGCGCAGGAAGCCCTCCTTGTCGGCGTCGAGGATCGCCACCAGCGCCACCTCGGGGATGTCGAGCCCTTCGCGCAGCAGGTTGATGCCCACCAGCACGTCGAACTCGCCGCGGCGCAGCGAGGTCAGGATCTCCACCCGCTCGAGGGTTTCCACGTCCGAGTGCATGTAGCGCACGCGGACGGCGATTTCCGAAAGGTATTGGGTGAGCTCCTCGGCCATGCGCTTGGTGAGCGTGGTGACCAGCACGCGCTGGCGGCGCCCGACCATCTTGCGGATCTCCGCCACCAGGTCGTCCACCTGGCCCTGGGCCGGGCGGATCTCCACCGGCGGATCCAGCAGCCCGGTGGGGCGGATCAGCTGCTCCACGAACACGCCACCGGTGCGGCCGAGCTCGAAGGGGCCGGGAGTGGCGGAGACGTAGATGCGCTGGCCCACTCGCACGTCGAATTCCTCGAAGGTGAGCGGGCGGTTGTCGAGGGCGCTCGGCAGGCGGAACCCGTAATCCACCAGGGTCTGCTTGCGTGAGCGGTCGCCGTGGAACATGCCCCGCACCTGCGGCAAGGTTTGATGGCTTTCGTCCACCACCAAAAGAAAATCGTTGGGAAAGTAATCGAGCAGAGTGGGCGGGGGCTCGCCCTGGGCGCGGCCCGAGAGATGCCGCGAATAGTTTTCGATGCCGTGGCAGTAGCCCACTTCGCGCAGCATCTCGAGGTCGAAGAGCGTGCGCTGCTCGAGTCGTTGGGCCTCCAGCAGCTTGCCGGCATCGGAGAGCGCGGGCAAGCGCTCGGCGAGCTCGAGAGTGATGCCTTCGATCGCCCGCTCGAGGCGCTCGCGGGGTGTGACGTAGTGGGTCTTGGGGAAGATGCCGATGCGTTCTACTTCCTCGAGAGCCTCGCCGCGCAGGGGGTCGAAGCGGGTGATGCGCTCGATCTCGTCGCCGAAGTACTCCACCCGCACGCCCACGTCGTCGTAGGCCGGCAGGATCTCGAGCACATCGCCGCGCACCCGGAAGCTGCCGTGGTAGAGGTCCATCTGGGTGCGCTGGTATTGCATCTCCACCAGCTTGCGCAACGCACGATCGAGGCCGGAGAAGTCGCCGCGCTCGAAAAAGTGCAACATGCCGAAGAAAGCCTCGGGCGAGCCGAGGCCGTAGATGCAGGACACCGACGCCACGATCAACACGTCGCGGCGTTCGAACAGCGCCTTGGTGGCGCGCAGCCGCAGGCGGTCGATCTCCTCGTTGATCGAAGTTTCCTTCTCGATGTAGGTGTCGCTCTGCGGCACGTAGGCTTCGGGCTGGTAGTAGTCGTAATAGGAAACGAAGTACTCGACGGCGTTGCCCGGAAAAAAGCTCTTGAACTCCTGATAGAGCTGGGCGGCGAGCGTCTTGTTGTGGGACAGCACCAGAGTGGGGCGATCGAGGGCCTCGACCACCTTGGCGATGGTGAAGGTCTTGCCCGAGCCGGTGACGCCCAGGAGCACCTGCTCCTGCAAGCCGCTGGCGACGCCTTCGATGAGCTGGGTGATGGCCCCGGGCTGGTCGCCCTGGGGGGTGAACGGAGAAACGATCTGGAAGCCGGCCATGGTCGCTCTCTCAGGGCTTCGCCGGGTCTTTGGAGCTGGCGGGTGGTTGTGGCGTCGCAGGTGCGTCGGCCGCGGGCGGCTCGGTGGCTGGGCCGGGGCGCGCCTCGAGAGTCGGGCCGGTGGCCGGGGCAGGTTTGACGCCGCCGAAAGCCTCGACGGCGGGCAGCAGCTCGTCGAGGTCGGCCTTGCTGATGGAGGGGTCCTGGGCGGCGATCAGCAAGGGGCCCTGGACGCGCTGCAGCTGCTCGGTGGTGTACTGGCCGCTGCGGGCCTTGGCGGCGGCAGCTTCGAAGGCCTTGCGCAGGCGGAGCTTGTCGGCCTCGGCCACTTCCGGGCCGAGGCGGTGCTCGAGGCCGGTTTCGAGCAGGCCGAAGTAGAAGGCCACGAACTGGTCCTGCTTGGAGACCACGATCAAGCCGGCCGCGCCGATCAGCACCAGGAAGAGCATGCAGCCGATGGCCAGGGGCCGTCCGCAGCCGGCAGGGGTGAGGCTGGCCACGGTCTCCGGCCGGAACGGGCTCGGCGGCGGGGCGGCGACGGGTTCGGGAGGGAGGGGCTCCTGCGGCTCGCTCATCCGCCCTTCCTATCACTGCCCGGCCGGCCAGCGCCAGTCGCCGCAGAGACGCCGAGGGCAGCCACGGGGAGCTGCCCCGCGCTCCCGCGCATCCGTGTTCCTTCGGGCCTCGCCACCGGCTAAGATGGCGGCAATCATGCCGGGAACTTCTGCTCCGGCCGCTCGCCTGGCGGCGATGCGGCGCTATCCGGGCGAGCTCTACGAGCTGGCCGAGGTGCCCACCGACTCCCGGCTGGCCAACGCCGATCTGCTGCCCACGCGGGTGGCCGAGCGCACCTGGACCACCTACAACATGGCCTCGTTGTGGATCGGCCTGGCGGTGTGCATCCCCACCTACATGCTGGCGGCCGGGCTGGTCCAGGGGGGCATGAGCTGGTGGCAGGCCATGGTGACCATCCTGCTCGGCAACCTGATCGTCACCCTGCCGATGATCCTCGTCGCCCACGCCGGCACCCGCTTCGGCATTCCCTTCCCGGTCCTCGCCCGCGCCTCCTTCGGCACCGCCGGGGCGCATATCCCGGCCTTGCTGCGCGCGCTGGTGGCCTGCGGCTGGTTCGGCATCCAGACCTGGATCGGCGGCCAGGCGATCGACACCATGCTGCGCACCGCCTGGCCCGGCTGGGCGAACGTGCCGGGGGGGCCGTGGCTGGCGTTCGGGGCTTTCTGGCTGCTGAACCTGTGGATCGTGGTTGCTGGCAGCGCGGCGATCAAGCGGCTCGAGGCCTGGGCGGCGCCGTTCTTGATCGTCTCCGGCCTGGCCCTGCTGGGCTGGGCGGCGCTCAAGGCCGGCGGCTTCGGGCCGATCCTCTCTCAGCCCAGCCGCTTCCACACTACCGGCGAGCTGCTGCGCTTCTTCGTGCCCTCGCTCACGGCCATGGTGGGCTTCTGGGCCACGCTGGCCCTCAACATCCCGGACCTGAGTCGCTACGCCCGCAACCAGCAGGCCCAGACCTGGGGGCAATTGCTCGGCCTGCCCACCACCATGACGCTCTTCTCGTTCATCGGCGTGGCGGTGACCTCGGCCTCGGTGCTGATCTTCGGCGAGGCGATCTGGGATCCGGTGGCGCTGCTGTCGCGGCTGGGCCATCCGCTGGTGATCCTGATCTCGCTCTTCGCTCTGCTGATCGCCACTCTCACCACCAACGTCGCCGCCAACGTGGTGGCGCCGGCCAACAGCCTGGCGAACCTCTGGCCGTCGCGGGTGAGCTTCGCCGTGGGCGGAGTGGTGACCGGGGTGATCGGCATCGCCATCCAGCCCTGGCGGCTGCTGTCGGACTTCGGCACCTTCATCTTCGGCTGGCTGGTGGGCTACTCGGCCCTGCTCGGGCCGATCGCCGGCATCTTCATCGCCGACTACTGGCGAGTGCGCCGGGCCCGGCTCTCGCTGGCCGATCTCTACGCCGCCGACGGCCTCTATCCCCGCTTCAACCCCAAGGCACTCCTCGCCCTGGTAGCGGGGGTGGCGGTGGCCCTGGTGGGCCTGGTGGTGCCGGCGCTGCGACCTCTTTACGACTACGCCTGGTTCGTGGGCTTCGCCGTGGGCTACTTTCTCTACGCCTGGAGCATGGGCGGCACGCCGGTGCTGGACTTCTCGGGGGTTCCGGACGCAAGCCCGCCTGCTGGCGGCAAGGGCGGCTAGAGGTCGTAGACGAACTCCACCGGCTTGTCGATCTCCGGCAGCAGGCTGCGGTGGACCGGGCAGGTGAGGGCGGCCCTCTCGAGCCGAAGGCGATCGTCCGCCCCGAGCCGGGCCGGCAGATGGAATACCGTGACCAGCCGGGCGATGCGCCGGGGCGGCTCGGCCGTCATGTGCTTCTCCACCCGAAAATGGGTGCCTTCGAGGTCGAGGCCTTCACGTTGGGCGACGATGCCCATCAGGGTCGCCATGCAGGCGCCCAGGCTGGCGGCCACCATGTCCGTGGGCGAGAAGGAGCTGCCGTCGCCCTGGTTGTCCACCGGGGCGGCGGTGATCAGGCGAGCGCCGGAGGGTTCGTGGACGAGCTCGGTCTTGAGCCCGCCGAGGTAATGGCCTGCGATCGTGACCGCCATGGGTTGCCGCCTCCCGGACCCCGGCGGCGAGGTTGCCGGCCGGGGCGAAGGCTGATTCTACGGGAGGAGTAATCCCGGCGATCAGGCCGGTTCGATGACGGGGTTGGTGCCGAGCGCCGCGGTCTCCCCTCTCGCCGCCTGGCCGTGACCCGCGGCATCGAAGGAGAGAACCCGGGCCGGAGTGCCGCTGAGCGTCTGGTCGAGGTCCGGCACCGGCCCTTGACTGGCTTCGGAGAGGGTGAGCAGGGCCTGCAGGCGGCAGGCGAGATCCACCTGGACATCCGCCTCGAGGTCGCGCGCCGCGCAGGAGAGCAGGCGCAGGCTCTCGGCGCTGCGGCCGGTGGCCAGGCAGATTTCCGCGAGCGACAGCCGGCAGCGGCAGGCGATCTCCATCTCGCCGGAGCGCAGGGCGATCTTGAGCGCTTCACGGAAGGCCCCCTCGGCAGCCTGCTGGCGGCCCAGGTCTGCCAGCAGCAGGGCCCGGAGCTCGAGCAGCTCGGCGTGCTCGCGGGGATCGGCCGAGCCGAAGGCGAGGTACTTGTCCGCGAAGACGAACGCTTCCGCGGCGCCTTGAAGGTCCCGGCGCAGGCGGCGGCAGTTGCCGAGGAAGGCGAAGGCCCGGGCCTGGAGATCACGGCGCACGACGGCAGCCGTGGCGGTGGAGTCGCGGTGGCGGCAGATCTCGAGTGCCAGGGCCGCCCAGCTCTCGGCCTCCTCGGGCTCCCGGCCCCAGAGCTCGGCGCATTCCGCGAGCAAGAGATCGGCAAAGGAGAGGGAGCGGAAGCGCCGGCTGTTCTGGACCCGCAGCAGCCGCTGCTGGCTGGACAACGGGCGGAGCTCCTCGAGCAGGCGTGGAGCCTCCTCACGGGCCCGGCGCAGGGCGTCGGCCGAGCCTTCGAGGGCGCGGTAGACACCCTCGAAGGCGGCTCGGTAACTGGCCCGTTCGTGATTCTCGAGAGTGGGCAGAGTGCGCATGACGTTTTCTCTCGCGGGACGCTCGTCCAGGCCCTGCAGTCCGCCCTCCGTCGGTGCCAGGGCCGGAGGCGCCCAGGGCGGCAGCGCCGTGGAGCTCGAGGCCGACCGAGCCGACTCCGGCGGGAACATGGGTGGAACCTGGCAGTGGCTCATGGTTACCCCTCACGAGATCAACATTTATAAATGTGTACTTCAGTTTAAACTTTCGATAAGTTTCATTATCTCTGACTGCTGCATCTACCTAATAAGAGGCGCCGACAGCCAAAAAGGGGACGAAAATTTCGTCCGACGGAACTTGATCTCCCTGGGTGTCTCGAACTCGGGATCTGTAGACGCCTTTCTCGGAAAGCGACCTGCAGCCTTTCACCGAGCTCTGGGCCTCATGATTCTCCTGTGTGAACTCTCCTACGGTAATAGAAGAGTCCGCACACGACCCCGGCGTGACACTTTGCTTGTGTCCTCACTCGCCGGAGTTCGACGCCGCCGCTCTAGTGATCGGGGAATTGCGAGGGCGAGAGGCCGAGGTCGACGATGCTGCAACCGTCGATCGCCGGAATGCCCAGGGCACGGGCTTCGGCGAGCAGTGCGGGGTCGGCGCTGCCGGGATTGAACCAGACCTCTCGGGCCCCGGCCGCGGCGATTTCCGGCAGCAGCTCGCGGGTGAGGGGTGGCGGCAAGTAGACGCTGATCCGCTCGGGTCGCTCGGGCAGGTCCGCCAGGCGCCGCCAGGACGGCTCGCCTTCCACGGCTTCCCCGGCCAGATTCACCGGCAGCACCTTCCACCCGGCCTGGCGATGGGCCCGCAGGGATTTGTTGCCGAACTTCGAACGCTGGCTCGAAGCGCCGAGGATGGCCACGGTTCGCATCAGGACTCCCGAGCGCCTGGGGAACGTGCCGGCGCCATCAGCAGGCGCTCGTCGCCGGCACGCTTGGTCACCCCCAGCGAGTCCAGATGCTCCAAGAGGGGGATGGCCCACTTGCGAGAAAGGCCGAAATGGTCTTTGAAAGTGGGGACGGAGAACTTGCTCCAGCCCGTTTTCTCGAGCGCCGCCCGCAGCTCGAGAAGCGCGGCGGTGGCGATCACCAGCCCTCCGGAAAGGCGCGTGAGCTTGCCCTGCTCCACCAGGTAGCGAATCACGCCCTCCAGGATCTGCGGCTTGGTGCCGAGCGCCTCGCGCACCTCGCCGGGCGAGGGCGGGGCGAGGCCTCCCGCCTCGAAGCGGGCGAGGATGGCGCTCGCGAGACCGGATTCCTCGCGCGAAAGCGTGGGCTCGCGGCCGGGCAGGGACACTTTGCCGCCGGCGAGAACCAGCACCTTCTGCGCCTCGAGCCAGCCGAAGTAGACCTCCGCCAGCTCGGCCGCCCGGCCCGGGAAGAAACGCTCCACCGCCTCGGCCCGGGGCAGGCCCTGGGAGAGGCGATCGGCCTTGAAGTGCTCGGCGAGCACCTGCTCGGCGCGGCGGGCCAGCCGGCGGTAGGCCGCCGGGGTGATCCAGCGCACGCCTTCGTTCTTGGTGGTGAGCGTGGCGAGGATACGCTGGTCGCGGGCCAAGGTGGCCGCGAGTTCGGCCACTCGCCCTCGCTCCACTCCCAGCCGGCGTGCCAGGCTCGCCTCGGTGGCACCGCCGGCGTCGCTCTCGCCGATCCAGGACAGCAGCGTGGCCGCCTCGCCTTCCCGGAACGCCGCGAGAGCCTCTGCGAGCGAGCGGCCGCGACGCCGGGGCCAGGCCGGGTCGAGGATGAAGCCTCCACCCAACGTGGCGGCCGGCGACGGCCGGCGCAGCACCAGGCGGTCCC
>CALMKX010000298.1 GCA_937867335.1 uncultured Acidobacteriota bacterium | reverse complement strand
GCAGGGGGCGTAGTGGCAGGCGCCGCGGCGGCCGGAGCCTTGGCCGTCTTGGCGGGCACACCGCCCATCACCGAGGTGCCGTGCCGGCGGCCTTCGATCACTGCCATCGAGATGGTGGTCAGCGTGAAGACGACGAAGCCGGCCACGGTCAGTTTGTGGAAGAGGGTGGCGGCGCCGCGGGCTCCGAAGGCGGCCTGGGTGCTGCCACCGCCGAAGACTGCGAGGTCCGCGCCCTTGCCCTGCTGCAGCAGCACCACCAGGATGAGGAACACCGCGACCACCACGTGCAGAAGGGTCACCAGTACGGAGAGGATCGTCATACCAAAGTCTCCAGAAGCGGGGCCGCCGAACTAGGACCGACCCCGGTAAGCCTGAGCGGCCCCGTGGATGATAGCCAGGAATTTCTTCGGGTCAAGGCTCGCCCCTCCGACCAGGAAGCCGTCGACGTCCTGAGCGGCCGCGAGCGCCGCGGCGTTTTCGGGCGAAACCGAGCCACCGTAGAGCAGCGGCACCATGTGCGCCTCCTCCGTGCCGAGCACTCCGCCCAGCAGCTGGCGCAGGAAAACGTGCGCCTCGCGAGCAGTCTCCGGGGTAGCGGTCTCGCCCGTGCCGATCGCCCACACTGGCTCGTAGGCGAGAGCGAGCTCGCCGAGATCCCCGCCGAGAGCCGAGAGCAGCTGGCGCTCGAGGACCTCGAGGGTCTTGCCGGTCTGGCGTTCTTCGCGGGTCTCGCCGAGGCAGAGGATCGGAGTCAAGCCGTTGACCATGGCGGCTTCGAGCTTGGCCGCCACCAAGGCGTCGCTCTCGCCGTGGTCGCGCCGGCGCTCGCTGTGACCCACCAGCACCCAGGTGCAGCCGGCGTCGATCAGCTGCAGAGCCGAGACGTCGCCGGTGTGGGCGCCGCGAGCGGCGGGGTGGAGGTCCTGGCCGCCGAGGCCGATGCCGCTATCGTCCAGAGCGGCGGCGACGTCCGGCAGCAGGGGGAACGAAGGAAACAACACCGCCGTGGCGAGCTCCGGGTCGAAGCCGGCGCGGAACTCCCGGCAGTAGGCCTCGGCCTCGCGCCGGAGCAGGTGCATTTTCCAGTTGGCCGCCACCAGGGGCAGGCGCTCGGCGATCAGGCTCACGGCGCCTCCAGCGCAGCCACGCCTGGCAGCACCCGCCCGGCGAGGAACTCGAGCGAGGCACCGCCGCCGGTCGAGACGTGCGAAACCTGCTCGGCCACTCCCGCCCGGTGGGCCGCCGCCACGGTCTCGCCGCCGCCCAGGACGGTGAAGCCCTGGCAGCCGGCGAGCGCCTGCGCCACGGCGCTGGTGCCGGCGTCGAAGGGCGGCTTCTCGAAGACGCCCAAGGGGCCGTTCCAGAACAGGGTGCGGGACGTGGCGATCGCCGCGGCGAAGGCGCGGCGGGTTTCAGGCCCCACATCCACGGCCAGGCAGCCGGCGGGCACGGCGTCCGCAGCGACCGTCTCGATGCGCTGGGGAGTCTCCAGGTCGTCCGTCACCACCAGGTCGGTAGGCAGCAGCACCTCGACGCCCCGCTCCGCCGCCTGCTCGAGGATGCTGCGGGCGAGCTCCAGGCGCTCGGTCTCCACCAGCGAGCGCTGCAGGTCCTTGCCCTGGGCGGCGAGGAAGGTGTTGGCCATGCCGCCGCCCACCATCAGGCGGTCGAGGCGGGGCAGGAGGTTGCTCAGGGTGTCGATCTTGCCCTCGATCTTGGCACCGCCCAGAAGCGCGGCGAAGGGCCGCTCCGGGCTGCCAAGCAGGCGAGAGAGCGCCGTGACCTCCTTCACCAGGAGGCGGCCGGCCGCCCGTCGGGGCAGCAGTGCGGCGGCGCCCACGGTGGAGGCATGAGCCCGGTGCGCGGCGCCGAAGGCGTCGTCCACATAGGCCTCGCCGAGGCGCGCGAGCTCTCCGGCGAAGGCCGCATCGTTGGCTTCTTCGCCGGGGTGGAAACGCAGGTTCTCGAGCAGGCAGAGCCCCCCGGGCTTGAGCGCCGCCACCGCACTTGCGGCCGGCTCGCCTACGCAGTCGGCCGCGAAAGCCACCGGCTTGCCGATGAGCTCGGCCAGGCGGTCCGCGGCCGGTTTCAGGCTGTACTTGGGATTCGGCTGGCCCTTGGGGCGGCCCTGGTGGGCCACGAGCACCACTCGGGCGCCGGCAGCGGCGAGCTCGGAGAGGGTGGGCAGAACCTCGGTCAGGCGGGTGTCGTCCATCACCTTGCCGTCGGCGATGGGCACGTTGAAGTCCACCCGGGTGAGGACCCTCACGCCGTGGAGCTGGGCGAGGTCGAGGTCCTCGAGGGTCAGAAGGCGGCTCATGCGTCGTCTCTCCTGCGGCCGAGATAGGCCAGAAGGTCGGCCAGTCGGTTGGCGTAGCCCCACTCGTTGTCGTACCACGCCACCACCCGGAACAGCCGGCGATCCACTACCGTGAGGAGAGGCAAGTCTACCGTGGCCGAGTGCGGATCGCCGATGAAGTCGGAAGAAACCAGCTCTTCGTCGGTGGTGGCGAGGATCCCGGCGAGCTCCCCTCGGGCCGCCTCGCGAAAGGCCGCGGCAAGCTCCTCAAGCGGGGCTTCGCGGCGCAGTCGAACCGTGAGATCGATCAACGAGCCGTCCGGCACGGGCACGCGATAGGCGATGCCGCCGATGCGGCCGGCGAGCTCCGGCATCACCTCGCCGATCGCTTCCACGGCGTCGCTCGTGGTGGGCACGATGTTCATCGCCGCGGCCCGGGCCCGGCGTGGGTCGGGGTGGGAGAAGTCCATCAGCCGCTGGCTGTTGGTGTAGCAGTGCACCGTCGACATCAGGCCGTGCTCGATGCCGAAGCGCCGCTCCAGCACGGCAGCGACCGGTGCCAGGCAGTTGGTGGTGCAGGAGGCGTTCGAGATGACCGCGTGGCGGGCCGGGTCGTAGCGATGGTGGTTGATGCCCACACAGAAGGTGGCGTCCACCCCGGGAGCCGCTGCCGAGACCAAGACCTTCTCCACCGGCCCGCCCAGATGAGCCGCGGCCTCGGCCCGGCTCCGGAACTGTCCCGTGGACTCCACCACCAGCCACGGCTCGCTCTCGCGCCAGGGGATCTCGGCCGGCCGGGAGGCCCGGGAGAGCGGCACCCGCCGGCCGTCGAGCACCAGCGCGTCCGCTTCGGCCGAGACGCTGCCCGGGAAGCGGCCATGCAACGTGTCGTGGGCGAGCAGGCGGGCGAGCACCGGGGCGTCGGCCTGGTCGTTCACCGCCACCAGCTCGAGTTCGGGCCGCTCCCGGGCGATCCGCACCAGGGCGCGGCCGATGCGCCCGAGGCCGTTGATGGCGAAACGCACAGGGTTCATGAAGGAGGCGGGCCTCCAACCAGCAGGGCCGGGTTGGGTTTGGGGGCCCGGGAGGTTCGCGAGATCCTCCCCGGGGCCGTCGACAAGAGCTCAAAGTGTAGCAGCAACGGTGGCTGCGGGCTCAGTGGCTGACCACCGGCAGCCGCTCGCTCTGTCGCTCGGGTCGGGCTGTCGCCCCGACGACGAGTGGAGGTTCCTTGCTGAGCCACTCCAGGGGCTCGATCACCACGCTGACGAAGCGGTCGTCCTCGCGGAACACGAAGCCCAGGCCGTCGAGCTCCTCGAGCGCCGACTGCACTCGGGTGGCCTCCTCGCCGAGGCGCTCGGCGATCGAGTCCACCCCCGAGGCCCGCAAGCAGAGATCCTGCAGAATCCGCTGCTGCACGGGGTCGAGCCGGACGTCGCGCGGGGCTGCTTCGCGGCGATCGAGGACCACCGCGTGGCCGTCCCGGACTTCGAGCCACAACGCCGCGCGAGCGGTGCCATCACGCCCCGAGAAACGAGAGGTCCAGCGCTGCACCTCGGCGACCAGCTTCTGCTGCCAGCTCGCCAGCTGCACCAGGTAGCGAGCGCTGTAGTTCTGATCCTGGAAGTAATAGGCCATTCCGGCCAGGACCTCGGGCGGGAACGGATAGATCGAGCCGTAGAACTCGTAGGGCTCGAGCTCGAGGCTGTAGTCCGCGGCGCGAACGAAATACGGGCTGTAGCGATCGAAGCGCACCGGAAAAGCGCCACCCGGCGGCGGCAGGTGCACCAGCCGAGGAATGTCGGCCAGGTACTTCTCATAAACCGCTTCACTCTCGCCGGGAAATCCGATCAGCAGGTTCCAGGCGGGCCGGATGCCGAAGCGCAGGGCATTCTTCAGGAAGACCACGTTCTGGAAGGAGGTGGTGCCCTTGCGCATCAGCTTGAGTGTGGACGTGTTCAGCGCCTCGATTCCCGGCTGGATCTCTCGCACGCCACCGGCCGAAAGGATTTCCATTTCCTTCGGTTTGAGGTCGGCCTTGACTTCATAGAAGATGGTGGCATCCGGCGGCGGCGAGAGCTTCGGGAAGACTTCCCGCAGGTACTCTCGAGGCAGGATGTTGTCCACGGACTCGAAGCGGTGGCAGCGGTCGCCGTAGCGCTCGAACAAGCTTTCGAGGAGGTTCAGAGCATCCCCCGAGGGCAGCGAGCGATAGGCCATGGTGCCGCCGTTCAGGCCGCAGAAAGTGCAATGGGAGCGCTCCCCCCACCAGCAGCCGCGAGAAGTTTCGAAGGTGAGGCTGGGTTCGAGCTTGCCGCCGGGAAAGTTGCGGGCGAGATCGTCGAGGAAACTGTCGTAGTCGAGCGGAACCGCCACCTGGATGGGCAGCTCCTCTCCTAGCGCCGACTCGGCATCGAAGGAGCTGGCGTTTTCGGCCGTGAGCAGGCCCCGAATCGAATGGGTTGCGGCGCGATCGCCTTGCATCAGGCACTCGATCAACTTGGGCAAGGAGACCAGGGCGGGTCCTGAAGCGATGTAGTCCAGAGCCGGTACGCTCTTGGCGAGGAAGCGGCCCATCGGCGCCTCGCAATTGGCCCCGCCCATGATCGTGATCACCTGGGGATTCCGTGCCTTGACCATGCGCGCGAGCGCGATGCTGGCGACGTTCTGGGCGAACATGGAGGTCAATCCGATCAGGTTTTCCTGATCGAGCTGATAGGACTGGATGGTCTGCTCCATGAAGCGTTTCAAGCCGGTCCGCTTGGCGAGGACGAAACCCTTGAGCGCCTCTCCTGCCGGGTCGAGGCGAGGGAAGTAGCGGGGGAAGTAGTCGCGAGCGTTGTCCTCGAGGTCCGGGAAGGCGAGCTGACGGAAGATCCAATCACCGAGCCCCGAGTTGCTGGCCTGCAGCGCTCCCGCGATGACGTTGTAGGTGGAGAGGCCGAAGTACTTGCCGAAGTCCTGGTTCAAGTAGAGGATTCGGACGCGGACTTCCTCGCCCCAGCGCTGCTTCACGATCTCTCGGAGCTGGGTCAGCGCGATCGACGGCAGCGCCAGGTTGGCGAAGGGCATGTTGATCAGAGTGATCTTGTACATGTCGGCTCCTTTCCCCTCCTGTGCTCGGAAGGCCGGTCCCGTTTCGAGCCTCCCTGAGATTCTCTCGACTTCGCCGTCGGAGAGCACCCGATCGGCTCTCCAGGTGGGAGAAGTCCTCCACGGCGGGAACCTCGGCCGGCCGCTGTGCCGGCGCAGAACTCTCTCACTCAGCGAGCCACTGTGACTCCTAAATGCAGCCGAGGAGATTTGCGGGACAAGGAACGGACCGGGCGATTCGAGCGAAGGCCGCCGTGAAATCTCGCATTAATCAGGAAGGTCTTTAGTTTGGCGAGCGCGCCAGGGTTCGAGTTGCCCCTTCGTTTCGTGAGCTATACTTTGGACAGTGCGAAAGTCGACATCTTCCTCGGTGAGCCCGGCCGCTGATGCTGCCCTCCCGGAGCGTGAGCTCGCCCTCGGGAGGAGCCTCGAGAGCGCGTACCAGGACCTTCGCCTGGCTCTCCGCAACCTGCTGAAGAATCGCGCGTTCTCGCTGGTAGCACTGTCGGCGCTGGCGATCGGAATCGGCTCGAACAGCGCGATTTTCAGCTTGCTCAACGGCGTCCTGCTTCGACCTTATCCTTACGCCCAGCCCGAGCAGCTGGTGATGATCCTCGGTACCCGCCCGAGCTCCGGAGTGGCCCAGGCTCCGATCTCCTATCCGGACTATCTCGACTATCGCCAGCAAGCGCGTGGCTTTGCGGAGCTGGCGATCTTCGAGGAGCGCGACTTCAACCTGGCGACCGAAGACGGTGCGATTCAGCTGCGCGGGGCGGCGGCCTCGGCCAACCTGCAGCGCCTGACCGGCGTCAGGATGCTCCTGGGGCGGGATTTCCTGGCCGAGGACGACCTGCCCGGCCGGCAAGGAGTGGTGCTCCTCGGCGAGGGGCTCTGGCGGGGCCAGTTCGGTGCCGATCCGGGCATTCTCGGGCGTACGATCACACTCGACCAGAAGCCTTTCAGCGTGGTGGGAGTGCTGCCCGCCGGCCAGGAGTTCCCGGACGAGGCCCGGCTGGTGGTGCCCCTGGCCCTCGATCCGGCCGGGCTCCCGCGCGATCGGCGCGCCTACCAGATGGTCGGCCGGCTCAAGCCGGGGACCACGCTGGAAGAAGCGCAGACGGACCTCAACGCCATCTCCCGCCGGATCGAGCAAGAACACCGGGACACCAACGAAGGTTGGTCGACCCGCCTGCTCTCGCTGCGGGAGAGCCGCACCGGGCGGATCAAGGTGACGCTCTGGATCCTCACCGGCGTGGTGGGCTTCGTACTGCTGATCGCCTGCGCCAACGTGGCGAATCTGCTGCTCTCCAGAGCCAGCCGGCGGCGCCGGGAGGTGGCGATCCGCTCCTCGCTGGGCGCGACTCGCAGCCGAGTGGTGCGACAGCTGCTCACGGAGAGCCTGCTGCTCGCCCTGATCGCGAGCGGAATCGGTCTCTTGCTGGCCTATCTGGGCCTCCGCCTGTTGGTGGGCTCCCTGCCGTTCGCGCTACCGCCCTACCTGAGCTTCGGGCTCGATCTCCGGGTGCTGGCCTTCACCCTGGGAGCCTCGGTGCTGACCGCGCTGCTCTTCGGCCTCGCTCCGGCCCTGCAAACCTCGAGGGTGAGGCTCACCGACGTGCTCAACGAGTCCTCCTTGAGGGGAGGATTCAGCCGTCGCCAGGTGCGGTTGACCAGCCTCCTGGTGATCGTCGAGATCGCGCTCACCATTCTCTTGATGATCGGTGCCGGGTTGATGATCCGGAGCTTCATCGGCCTCCAGATGCGGAACTTCGGCTTCCAGACGGCCGGTGTGATGACGGCGCGGGTCACCCTGCCGGAGGCGAGGTACGGCACGGTCGAGTCGCGCACCGCCCTGTTCCGCGAGGTGCTCGAGCTGCTCTCGAGCCAGCCTGGCACGGCGGCGGTCGCCGCTGTCTCGGAGCTCCCCTTGCAGTCGGTGAGCCGCACGACCTTCACCCTCCGCGACCAGGGGCAGGTGGAACAATCCCGCAACCCCTATCTGGACTACCAGATCTGCACTCCAGGCCTGTTCGCCGCACTGGGCGTGCCACTGCTCTCGGGGCGGGTCTTCGAGGGCGAGGAAGTGTGGAAGGACGAGGGCAAGGTGGTGCTGATCAACCAGGCCATGGCTCAGCAGTACTGGCCTGGCCGGGACCCGATCGGCGAGAGGATCGGCCTGGGCGGCTTCGGCAACGAAGACTGGCGCACCGTGGTAGGCGTGGTGGGTAACCTCAGCCGCGACCTGGTGAGCTCCGCACCTCAGCCCGAGATCTTCCTACCGTACGGCAAGGAGCCCCGGCGGCGCATGTCGTTGCTCCTGCGCAGCTCGGCCCAGAGCCAGAGCGGCGCCCTCGCGCTGCGGCGGGGGCTGGCAGCGTCGGACGCCAACTTGCCCCTGAGCGAGCTCGCGAGCCTCGGGCAGGTGGTGGGCAACCGCATCTGGTACCAGCAGGTCGCCACCCTGGTGATCAGCTTCTTCGCCTTCGCGGCCCTCTTCCTGGCAGCTCTGGGCACGCACAGCATGCTCTCCTACTCGGTGGCCCAGCGGGTTCATGAGATCGGCGTCCGGCTGGCCCTCGGGGCCGACAACCGGCAGGTGATCCGGGGCATCCTCGGCTGGGCCATGGCCCTGGTGGGAATCGGCCTGGGCACCGGGTTGCTGGCGGCGATCGCGGTGACCCGCGTGATGCGCAGCCAGCTGATCGAGGTGAGCACGGCCGATCCCTGGACCTTCCTCGCCGTCAGCGCGCTGGTGGCGGTCGTGGCGGTGCTGGCCGCCTACCTGCCGGCGCGCAAGGCCACCCGGGTGGAGCCCGTGGTGGCGCTGCGAGCCCCCTGAGCTGGGCTCTTGGGGATGAAGGCAGAAGGGCGCGAGCGAGCGTGAGAGTCCTCGGTGCGAAGGACGTGGCGGCCTTGCTCAGGGGCCAGGAAGAGGCGGTCCTCGCGGCCGTGGAGCTTGCCTACCGGCGCCACGAAGAGGGCGCAACGGTGTTGCCGCATTCCGTTTTCGTGCGCCCTCCCGGCCAGAGCCTGAACCGCATCATCGCCCTCCCGGCCTGGGTCGGCGGAGAGCTCGGGATGGCCGGGATCAAGTGGATCTCGTCCTTCCCCGGCAATGTCGAGCGGGGCTTCAATCGTGCCTCGGCGGTGATCGTGCTCACCAGCACCGAGACAGGCCTGCCTCTCGCCCTGCTCGAGGGCTCGCTCGTCAGTGCCCATCGAACGGCGGCGAGCGCCGCGGCAGCCGCTCGGCTGCTCCATGCCCGGCGGCAGGTCGACCGCCTGGCGCTGGTCGGGGGTGGGGCGATCCAGCTCGAGATCCTGCGCTACTTGCGCCACGGCTTCCGCCTCGACGGCGAAGTGGTGCTCTTCGACAACGGCCCGGAAGGCGGGGCCCGCTTCGCGGCAGTGGTAGAACGGCTCTTCGGCTTGAGGGTCGGCCTGGCGAGCTCGGCCGCTCAGGCGCTCGCGGGGGCCGACGTGCTCAGCCTCGCCACCACCGCGGCCAAACCCCATCTCGACTCCCTCGAACGCCTCCGGCCGGGTGCCACGGTGCTCCATGTTTCGCTGCGCGACCTCGCTCCCGAGGTGATCCTCGGCAGCGACAACGTGGTCGATGATCGCGACCACGTGCTGCGGGCGGAGACCTCGCTCCACCTCGCGGAGCAAGCGGTGGGGAATCGAGCCTTCATCCGCGCCAGCCTGGGCGAGTTGCTCCTGGGCCGGCAGCCGGTGCGACCCGAGCCCGAACGCCTCACCGTCTTCAGTCCCTTCGGCCTCGGAGTGCTCGATCTGGCCGTGGCGGACTGGGTCTACCGCTGCGCCGAGCAGGCAGGCCTCGGCCGCACGGTGGAGGACTTCCAGCCCCGCCCCTGGTGGGAGGTCGAAGCCTGAGGCCTTAGGGCGCGGTCGATCAGGGCTGGGAGCCGAGCACGCTCGCCAGGATGGCCTTCTGGATGTGCAGGCGATTTTCTGCCTGGTCGTAGCGGATCGACTGTGGGCCATCGACCACGCCAGCCGTGGCTTCGTCGCCGCGGATGAGCGGCATGCAGTCCATGAACACCGCCCCCGGGGCGGCCCGCTCGAAATGCCGTTCGGAGACCCGCCAGGCCTCCCGCAGCGGCGCGCGCAAAGCGGCATCCTCCTCGGCCGTGCAGGAGAGCGCCTTCCAGCTCTTGGCGTAGATGGCGTCGGCACCTGCGGAGGCGGTGTCGAGGTCGTGGCAGAGCTCCAAGCTGCCCCCGGAGCGCTCGCTCTGCTCGCGGGCGAAGCGGAGGTAGTCCTCTTCAGGCTCGAAGCCCGGCGGGAACACCATCCGCAGCCGCATGCCCAGGATCGCGGCGGCTGCCAGCATGGAGTGGGTCACGCCCGGGGACTTCTGGCGCTTGGCCCAGGCCCAGCTGAAGACCACGGTACGCTGCCGGTAATCCGCACCGAAGCGTTCGCGCAGGGTGAGGATGTCGGCCAGCACCTGGCAGGGGTGCTCGCGATCGTCGAGGGCATTGATCACCGGCTTCGCCGCGTAGCGGCCGATCTCCTCGAGGCTGCGATAGCCCTTGCCGTACTGCGTCAGGTCGTAGAGGCGCACCACGATGCCGTCGAGCAGCCGGCCCATCACGGCGGCGGTGTCCTGCAGGGTCTCGTGGTTGCTCATCTGGAGGTCCGCAGGCGTGAGGTGCTCCGCGTGGGCCCCCAGCTGGCGCGCCGCCACCTGGAAAGAGATTCTCGTGCGCGTGGACGGCACGGTGAACAGCATGCCGAGCGTCTTGCCCGCGAGAAGCGCTTGGTTCACGGCGCCGCTCTTCATCTGCAAGGCGAGATCGATCAAAGCCTCGAGGGTCTCGCGACTCTGATCGCGCAGGGTGAGGAAGCTGCGGCCCTCGAGAACGCTCAAGGCTGGGTGTGGGGGCCGGGTGGGATCCATGCGTGGGGCTCCTTGGAAAGGCGTGGTGGGCCCGGCGGCTAGAAGCCGTTCTCGAAGGCGGCGTCTCCGAAATGCTCGCGCGTCCAGGAGTCCGAGAAGACGGTGTCCAGGTAGCGCTCGCCGCGATCGGGGAGGATGCCCACCACCTCGCTGCCGGGGGCGATCTCGGGCAACGCGCGCTCGATGGCGCTCACCACCGCGCCCGAGGAGGCACCGGCGAAGATCGCCTCGTCGGCAAGCAGCCGGCGGCAGCCGCGGACGGCATCGAGATCGCTCATCAGGCTCACTTCATCCACCAGCTCGATCGGGCAGAGGGGCGGCCGGAGCGAAGCGCCCAGGCCGGGGAGCAATCGCTGGCAGCGCTGGTGATCGAAGATGAGGCTACCCACGGCATCCACCGCGACCACGCGAGTCGACAGCCCCAGTTCCCGCACCTTCTGCGCGCAACCGGCCAGCGTTCCGCAGGTGCTGGTCGGAATGAAAAGGTAATCGGGAGCGGGAACCACGCGCAGGATTTCCTCCATGGTGGTCTCGTAGTGCTCGCGGGCGTTGTGCCGATTTCCATATTGATTGGGCCAGAAAGCGGCGGGATCAGCTGCCAGGATTTCCTGCACGCGGTGCAGTCGGGCCTGCAAGTACTCGCCGGTTTCCGGATCCGGCTCGCGGATCGCGTCCACCTCGGCCCCGTAGGCGCGGAGAATCGCGATGTTGGTGCGGCTGGCCTTGGGATCCACCACGCAGATCAGCCGCAAGCCGTGATAGCGACAGGCCTGGGCCAGGCCGATACCCATGTTGCCGGAGCTCGACTCCACGACCACCGAGCCGGGCTTGAGTTCTCCCCTCGCAAGTGCTTCTTCCACGATGCGCAGCGCTGGCCGGTCCTTGCTGCTGCCGCCCGGGTTGAGGCCCTCGATCTTCGCCAACACCCGCGCCCTGGCGCCGGCGAAGCGCCTGCGGAGGTGAATCAGCGGTGTCTCGCCGACGGCTTCGAGAATGCTCCCGAGCGGCCTCAGGGCTTGCTTCGAAGGCGCCTTACGACGACTGGCCGGGCCACTTGGACACGGCGGCTGTCGAGGCGCATTCGAAAGTGTGCTCATCAGTCATGCCAGGATGTTTTCTCCCCTAGAGTGCAGCGAGTCAATCAGTCGGGACAACGCAAGAAGCCGCTTCGGGCCGCGGCCTCGCTAGCGAATCGAGGAAATTTCCGTAGGTGTTCAGGTGTGGGCACAATTCTCTTCTAAACATTACTGTTACGGCTGGGCAAAGAGTCGAGTTCCAGCGCTGTGATCGTCTGCCGGCCGCGTGTCACGCCACCGGCTGAGGAGTGCATTCTTAGATGTAGAACGCGAGATCAGCTCGTCAAGACAAACCCGACTCTGGCTGGGTAGCCAGTTTGGAAGGGAAAAGGATGAACCGTCCTGGAACGCCCCCCCGCCAGAGTCGATTCGGCGCCTCGACCGATTCTGCCAGGGAGCTGCTTCCATGGTATCGACCCTCCTCGCGCTGGCCCTGACCCTGCCGGCAACGGCTGCAGCCAACGACCTCACGGTGGACCAGATCCTCAGCCGGGCTGTCGAGGCCCGGGGTGGGGCAGCGCGCCTCAAGGAGCTGCGCTCGATCCGCACCCAGGGTGATTTTCTGGTTCAAGACGTCAAGCAGCCGTTCGTCCTCTACCGCCAGCGTCCCGACCATCTGCGCTCCGAGATCCAGACCCGCAAGGGCGCCGTCGTGCGGGTTTTCGCCGACGGCAAGGGCTGGGAGGTGAACCCCACCCAGGGCTCCACGGCGCCGCGGGTGCTGAGCGACGCCGAAGCGGCGGGTCTGCGCCGCCAAGCGGACTTCGATGGCCCTCTTCTCGATGCCAAAGCCAAGGGTCATCAGTGGCGGTTGGTGGGCCGCGAGAAGCTGGGCGACAAGGACGCCTATCACCTCGAGGTGAAGCTCGCGAGCGGCGACTCCGAGTCCTGGTGGGTGGATGCCGGGGACTTTCACGTGGTTAAGTCGGTTCAGAAGCAGACCGTGGCCGGCCAGCTCACCGACCTAGTCACTGAATACAGCGATTTTCGCGATGTCTCAGGAGTGAAGCTGCCGTTCCGTATCGACACCGAGCAAGTGGCACTCGGCCGCAAGACCACGCTCCTGGTGCAGTCGATCGCGGTCGATGCCGAGATGTCCGGGGATCTCTTCAGGATGCCCGGCTAAGCGTGGCCGTGCCCCATGTCGGAGCCATGCCATGACCCGGGACCGACGCTCGCCGCAGAGCGATGATGTTGCCATCGTCGGGCTGAGTTGCCGGTTTCCCCACGCCGAAGGTCTCGAGCCCTTCTGGCGCCTTCTCGCAAGCGGCGGGGATGCGATCGAAGAGGTTCCGGCCGAGCGCTGGGACCTCGCTGCCGTCTACCGTCCGGGCAAGGCCGTTCCCGGCAAAGTCAACACTCGCTGGGGCGGCTTCCTGCAGGGTGTCGACCTCTTCGACGCCGGGTTCTTCGCGATCTCCCCCCGCGAAGCCGCGCGCATGGATCCGCAGCATCGCATGCTGCTGGAGGTCGCCTGGGAGGCCCTCGAGGACGCCGGCCTCCTGCCCGGGCAGCTGCGCGGAGCCCGCGGCGGTGTTTTTCTCGGCCAGTGCTACGAGGACTACCTCGACCTCGAGATTCGCGATCCGCGGCGGATCGATGTCTACGTCAACACCGGCGGGGCGCGCAGCGTCGCCGCCGGCCGCGTCTCCTACAGCTTGGACTGGCGAGGTCCCAGCGTGTCGATGGACACCGCCTGCTCCTCCTCGCTGGTGGCCCTCCACCAGGCCATCGTCGCCCTGCGCGAGGGCGAATGCGACATCGCTCTCGCCGGTGGCGTGAACCTGGTTCTCCAGCCGGACTTCAGCATCGGCTTCTCTCAGGCGGGGATGCTCGCCCCCGACGGCCGATGCAAGGCCTTCGACGCGCGCGCCGACGGCTTCGTGCGCAGCGATGGCGTGGCCCTGGTGGCGCTCAAGCGGCTGGCCGACGCCCAGGCCGACGGCGATCCTGTGCGGGCCGTGATCCTCGGCAGTGCCGTGACCAACGATGGCCAGTCGAGCGGGCTCTTGATGACTCCTGGCCGGGAAGGCCAGGAAGCCGTGCTGCGCGAGGCCTACCGCCGAGCCGGAGTCTCGCCGGGGGCGGTGCACTACATCGAGGCCCACGGCACGGGGACCAGCGTGGGAGACCCGATCGAGGCCGCGGCCCTCGGGGCGGTGATGGGCGAGGGCCGGCCGGCGGGAAAGCGCTGCCGCCTGGGCTCGGTGAAATCCAATATCGGCCACACCGAGGGCGCCGCGGGGATGGCCGGCTTGATCAAAGTGGTGCTCGCCATGGAGCAAGGCCTGCTGCCGGCGAGCCTCCATTGCCACGAGCCCAATCCGCGGATCCCCTGGCAGGAGCTGCCCGTCGAGATGCAAACCGAATCCGGCCCCTGGCCCCTCGCCGGGGGAGAGCGGGCGCTCGCGGGAGTGAGCTCTTTCGGCATCTCGGGCACCAACGCCCACGTGGTGGTCGAGCAGGCCGCCGAGCCCATCCGGGGGCGGCCGGCGGAGGTCGACGGACCCGTGGTGCTGCCGCTCTCGGCGGCTTCGGCGGCGGCTCTCGCTCAACGGGCGCAGCAGCTGCTCGAAACCCTGGAGGCCAGGCCGCGGGACTTCCCGCTGGCAGACCTCGGCTACACCCTCGCCGTACGCCGCAGCCACTTCGAGCACCGCCTGGCCGTGGTGGCGAACTCCACGGCGGAGGCCGCCGAGGGCCTGGCCGCCTTCCGGGCGGGAGAGAGCCGAGCCAACCTCGCCACCGGGGCCGCCACCACCACCGAGCGTCCACGCGTGGCCTTCCTCTTTCCGGGCCAGGGCAGCCAGTGGCTGGCCATGGGCCGCCGCTTGGCCCAGCAGGAACCCGCGTTCCGCGCCGCCCTCGAGAGCTGCGACGAGGCCATCGCCCGCCACGCCGGCTGGTCGGTTCTCGCCGAGCTCGAGGCCGGCGAGGCGACCTCGAGGCTGGAGGAAGTGGACGTCGTCCAGCCGCTGATCTTCGCCCTCCAGGTGAGCCTCGCCGCCCTGTGGCGCAGCTGGGGCGTGGAGCCGGACGCCGTGGTGGGCCAGAGCCTGGGCGAGGTGGCCGCCGCCCACGTGGCCGGCGCCCTCGACCTCGACGACGCGGCTCGGGTGATCTGCCGGCGCAGCAAGCTGGTCAAGACCACCAGCGGCCGGGGCGGCATGGCGGCCGTCGAGCTCTCGCTCGAGGAAGCCCGCGAACGCATCGCCCACCGCGCGGACCGCGTCTCTGTGGCGGTGAGCAACGGCCCCCGCTCCACCGTGCTCTCGGGCGAAACCGAGGCCCTCGGGGAGATCCTGGCCGAGCTCGAGCGAGACGGCGTGTTCGGCCGCTTGATCAAGGTGGACTACGCCTCGCACAGTCCGCAGATGGATCCCCTGCGCGAGGCCCTGCTCGCCGAGCTCGAGCCTGTCAGGCCGCGCCCCGGGAGCGTACCGATCTACTCGACGGTCAGCGCCGAAGTGGGCGACGGCGCCGACTTCGACTGCCACTACTGGGTGAGGAATCTGCGCGAGCCGGTGCTCTTCGCCCCCTGCCTCGAGAAGCTGCTGGACCACGGCCACACCGTCCTGCTCGAGGTGAGCGCCCATCCCATCGTGCTTTCGGCGCTGAAGACCGCCCTCCACCACTGGCAGCGCCGGGCCCTGTGCCTGCCCTCGCTGGTACGGGACGGCGATCGCGGCGCCCTGCTCGCCTCGCTCGGCGCGCTCTACTGCGAGGGCTATCCGGTCGCCTGGACGAAGCTTTTTGCACCTGGCGGCCGTTGCCTTCGACTGCCGTCCTACCCCTGGCAGCGCGAGAGCTACTGGATCGACCCGGAAGGGCCCGGTAAGCCCCTCGAGCGCGGGAGCGCAGCGCCTTCGGGGGGCCACCCGCTGCTCGGTTGGCGGCTGGAGTCGGCACTGCATGCCGGCACCCGCTTCTGGCAGACCGAAATCGCTCTCGAGCGGCAGAGCTTCCTGGCCGACCACCGGGTGCAAGGCGCGGTAGTGCTGCCGGCCGCCGCCTACCTCGAAGCCGCCCTCGCGGCAGCAGAGGATTGCCTGGGAGCCGAGGCCGCGGTGGAGCTCGCCGGCGTCGAGTTCGAGCAGGCGCTGTTCCTGGCCCCGGGCCAGCCTCGGCGCAGCCAGCTGGCCCTGAGCCCGGACGGCGAAGGCGCCTTCCAGTTCCGGTTCCTGACCGCCCGAGAAGACGGTTGGCTGTGCCACTCCCGCGGCCGGGTGCGGGGGGTCCTCGAGGGGGAGTCCGGTGGCGACCTCCCGGCGCTCGAGGCTGCCCGCGGGCGCTGCCGGCAGGAGGCGGATTCGGAGGCCCCTTATCGGCAGCTCGAGGCCCTCGGGCTCGAGTACGGGCCGTCCTTTCGCCGGCTGGCGGCCCTCCACCGGGGTGACGGCGAAGCGGTGGCTGCCCTGGAGCCTGCCGAGGGTGGCCTCGGAGGCTCCTACCGGCTCGACCCCACGCTGCTCGACGCCGGCTTCCAGCTGCTCGCGGCGGCGCTGGGAGAGGCGGAGACGGGTGGCAAGACGCTGCTGCCGGTACGCCTCGAGAAGCTGCGCTTCTTTCCGTCGGCGGGCCCACCCGCCTGGTGCTGGGCTCGGCTGGAGCCCATGCCGGCCGGCGAAGAGCTGCCGCGAGGCTCGGTCTCTCTGTTCGACTCGCAGGGCGCGCTGGTGGCCGAAGCGAAGGGGCTCGCCCTGGCGCGCCTCGCTTCGGCCGAGGAGCCGCGCAGCCTCTTCCATCAGATCCTCTGGCAGGAGGCGCCGCTCGAGGCTGCGGCAGCCGCCCCGCCGGCGTCGAGCTGGCGGGCCGCCTCGAGCGTCAGCATCCGGTCCAGTCCTTCGATCACGACGCCCGTCGGCGCCTTCCTGTTGTTCCTCAAGAGCATCGATCCATCCTCCTGCCCCATTGGGCTCAATGCCCGGCCGCGCCCACCTCAGGCGCCTCGGGATTGGTTTCTCGATCATCCCTTCCTGTGCGATCTGGCCACCCTCACAGCTGGCCCTCCGGATAGGCGAAGGCCGTCGAATACCATGGCTGTCCGCGGCTCTCTCCCACGTGGGCGACGCGCGGGCCGTCCTGCTCACGGGCGTGCGCATCGGCGCCGCCGTCGATGAGCGCCTCGCCCCCGCTTCCACGCTGTCCATCGTCGACGCAATCACCTCCGCGCGTCCCACCATCGAAAGCCACGGCAGCGCCGCCGCCTTCGT
>CALMKX010000297.1 GCA_937867335.1 uncultured Acidobacteriota bacterium | reverse complement strand
GGAGGCCGGAAAAGGCAGGATCCTCTGGACCCCTCTCCCGGGTGGCTGGAGTGGGAGGGCTGGGAGAGGGGCTGGGGTGAGGGTCTTCGCTGCGCCCCCGCAGGACGAGCGCTGACCTCCAGCCCTGAAGCACCGAGGCGGCCGTATGGCATGCTACTTTCCGTCCGTACGATTCTTCCCGGAGACCAGGGGAGCCGGCTCATGGCGATGACCGCCTCGAAACTGCGTGAGAACCTCTACAAGATTCTCGACGAGGTGCTCGCCACCGGCCAGCCGATCGAGGTGGAGGCTGCCGTGGCGGCTCTGGTGGTGGAGGTGCAGGGGAAGCGCTGAGTGCAGGTTCTGAGAACAGGTTGCAGCCTCCTGGCGGCTGCCGCGGGCGGGCCCTCACCCCCTCGATCCCCCTCTCCCGGCCCTCCCACTCCGGCCACCCGGGCGAGGGGGAGGCCGGAAAAGGCAGGATCCTCTGGACCCCTCTCCCGGGTGGCTGGAGTGGGAGGGCTGGGAGAGGGGCCAGGGGTGAGGGTCTTGGCTTTGCCCGAGTTCGTAGAAGAAGTGCCTCTCTGAGGAGAATGCGAGCGGCGGTTCGGACGACCCGCTGCCGAGCTCGACCGAGGCGGTGAGCCAGCCTCTGGGCGGGGGTGGCGAGGGGAGTCGACCCTCACCCCCTCGATCCCCCTCTCCCGGCCCTCCCACTCCAGCCGCCCGGGCGAGGGGGAGGCCGGAGAGGGCTCTCTTCTCTTTCTGATCCCCTCTCCCGGGCGGCTGGAGTGGGTGGGCTGGGAGAGGGGCCAGGGGTGAGGGTCTTGGCCTTGCACTCGCTGGCCCCGCCCCCCGGCTCCTTCACGCTCCCCGAGCCGGGCCCGGTCCGCGGCCTATTGGCAGGTGCCGAGGATCAGGATGCCGCCGTTGGTGTCGCAGAGGCCGGAGCAGCACTCCGAGCCCGAGAGGCAGCTGCCGCCGCTTCCGGTGCAGCTGGGGGGTGGGGGTGGCGGGGTGCAGGTGGGGTTGATGCAGGAGAAATGGCCCTTCAGGTCCCATTCGGTGGTGGTGAGGGTGATCGAGTAGGGGAAGCTCTGGTTCACGGCGACGTCGCAGAAGACGCTGTTCTCGATGCCCAGGGACTCTTCGAAGAGATCGTCCGCGTTGTTGAGGATGCCGATCAGGTCGATCAGGCCGAGGGCGCTGTTGATCAGGTTGAGGGCGTCCAGGCGGGGCGCGATGAGGATCCGGATCAAGCCGAGCGAGCTCTGCAGCAGGCGGATGTTCAGCGGCACCCGGCCGTCGCGGACGAGCTTGCCGGCCTGGTTGTCGTCGTCCACCAGCGTGGCGGAGAACTGCAGGCCGTTGTTGGTGGGGAAGAGGGCCATGCCGCCGCTGATGTTGTACCAGGTGTTCTTGTTGTTGACGTCCGGCAGGTAGACGCTCTGGCCGGCGAAGTCGAGGATCGTGCGGCCGTCGAAGATCATGCCGGTCTGGATGTTGGTCTGCCCGCCGGCGGCGGTGGGCAAGTCCAGGCGCATCGGGTAGAGCTCGATCTCGGGCGAGCCGATCGGCTCGTGGTCCTGGCGGATGTAGAGCGCGTCGAGCACGAAGAACGGGGTGTAGCCGGTGGTACTGCAGGTGGGCTTGCCGGCCACGCAGGCCGATGGCGCGATCTCGCGGGGGCACACCGCCCGTTGCGCAAGGCTGGGCTCGGCGAGCGCGGCATCCCCGGGCCGGGCGCGCTCGAGCACGTGGGGCCGCGCCTGGCCGAGCTCGATGCCACTCTCGAGGCCGGTGCGGCTTGGGGCGAGAGAAGGCTGCCGCTTCTCGCCGACGCCCGCGGCAGGCAGCTCGGCTTCGGTGAGCGAGCTCAGGGAGAGCCCGAAGCCGGCGATCGAGTCGAAGTCCTTGGCGAAGAACACCGAGGGGCTGCCGGCCTCGAAGCCGGCCACGCGGTCGGCGCCGAGTCGGTCGTCGATCTCCTGGCCGAGGTACACGAAGTAGCGGTCCTTGGCCGGATCGAGGCGCCTCCAGGCGGAGCCGTAGGCCTCGAGGGTGATCCGGTAGAGCTGGCCGTCCACCTCCACGGCCTGGGGAGCGCGGTCGAAGACTTCGCTCAGCCACAGGCTGCGCTCGTCCAGCTTCTGCAACAGCTCGGGGGTGAGCCAGCTGCGATCCTGGGAGAGGCGGGTGGCCAGGTCCCGGAAGGGCTGAAGCTCGTTCTCGGGCACCATGGCGTCGGGCAGATCGGTTCCCGGGTCGATCGGCGTGGCCAGCAGATCGGCCTGCTGGGCCGGCAGGGCAGCGGGCGCCAAGCCGAGCAGGCTGGCCACGAGCAGGCCGCTCAAGAGGGTTCGGGTCATGGCTGGTTCCTCCAGGGATGAGGCTCGCGGAATCGCGAGGACTCTTCGGTCTCATCCCCTCACGCGCCGGAGCGGGGCAAAGAGAATCAGCCAATTGCGCGGCGCCTTCGCGCATTGACATCCCCGGCGGGATGGGCTTCAATTCCGGCAGTTCCGCGTTCGGTTTTGCCAGCCTCTGGATCAGTCCGGGGAGCGAGGGTGGTCGCTTCGGAACCCTCTCGCGCCCGAAGGAGCCGCCCTGATGGCCTTGGAAGTGCTTCCCCAACGAGCCTTCGGCCAGACTTCACGCCGGGACGGCTGGTGGCTCCAGCCCCTGGTGGTGTTCCTGGGGCTCGGCACCTTCCTGGTGTACTCCACCTGGGCGGCGTTCCAGGGTGTGCACTACCACTTCGGCAACTACATCTCGCCGTTCTACTCGCCGGAGCTTCTGGGCGATTCGCCCCACAGCCTGTTCGGGCCCAAGCCGAGCTGGTGGCCGGGCTGGCTGCCGTTCTCGCCGGCTCTCCTGATCCTCTGGGCGCCGGGCGGCTTCCGCTTCACCTGCTACTACTACCGCGGCGCCTACTACAAGGCGTTCTGGGCGGATCCGCCCTCCTGCGCGGTGGGCGAGCCCCGCAAGAGCTACCGCGGCGAGCATTCCTTGCCGTTGATCCTGCAGAACATCCACCGCTTCTTTATGTATCTGGCGATGCCGTTCCTGCTCTTCCTGGCCTACGACGTGTGGCAGGCGATGTGGTTCACCGACCCGGCCACCGGCAAGGCGAGCTTCGGCATCGGCCTCGGCACGCTGATCCTGGCGGCGAACGTGTTCCTGCTGGCGAGCTACGTCTTCGGCTGCCACTCCTTCCGCCACTACGTCGGCGGCCACCTCGACAGCCTGGCCGGTCGCCCCATCCGGGCCGCCACCTACCGCTGCTCGGGCTGCCTCAATCGCCACCACATGCGCTGGGCGTGGATGTCGTTGTTCACCGTGGGCTTCTCGGATCTTTACGTGCGGCTCTGCTCGATGGGGATCTGGACCGATTGGAGGATTCTCTGATGCCGCCGGAGTACCGCACCGAGCGCTACGACGTGCTGGTGGTGGGGGCCGGCGGGGCGGGCCTGCGGGCGGCGATCGAGGCCTCGGCTCAGGGGGCCAAGGTGGGGGTGGTGTCGAAATCCCTGCTCGGCAAGGCCCATACCGTGATGGCCGAGGGCGGTGTGGCGGCGGCTCTCGCCAACGTCGACGAGCGGGACAGCTGGCGAGTGCATTTCGCCGACACCATGAGGGGCGGCCAGTACCTGAACCACCCCCGCATGGCCGAGCTCCACGCCCGCGAGGCCCCGGACCGGGTGCGCGAGCTCGAGGCCTGGGGTGCGCTCTTCGACCGCACCCCGGACGGGCGCATCCTGCAGCGCAACTTCGGCGGCCACAAATACCCGCGGCTCGCCCACGTGGGAGACCGCACCGGCCTCGAGATGATCCGCACCCTCCAGGACCACGGCATCCACCGGGGCATCGCCTTCCACATGGAGACCACGCTGCTCTCCCTGCTCACGGCCGGGGGGCGGGTGGTGGGGGCCTTCGGCTACGAGCGGGAGCGGGGGCGCTTCCTCTGCCTCGAGGCCAAGGCCGTGGTGATGGCCACCGGCGGCATCGGCCGGGCCTTCGAGATCACCTCGAACAGCTGGGAGTACACCGGCGACGGCCTGGCCCTGGCCTATCGGGCGGGGGCGGAGCTGATCGACATGGAGTTCGTGCAGTTCCACCCCACGGGCATGGTGTGGCCGCCCTCGGTGCGCGGCATCCTGGTCACCGAGGGAGTGCGGGGCGAGGGCGGCGTGCTGCGCAACAGCGCCGGCCGGCGCTTCATGTTCGACGACATCCCGGACAACTACCGCGCCCAGACGGCGGACAACGAAGAGGAAGGCTGGCGCTACACCCAGGGCGACAAGAACGCCCGCCGCCCGCCCGAGCTCTTGACCCGCGATCACGTGGCGAGGTGCATCGTGCGCGAGATCAAGGAGGGCCGGGGCAGCCCGCACGGCGGGGTGTTCCTGGACATCTCCTGGATCGCCCAGAAGCTCGCGAACGCCCCCGAGCACATCCAGAAGAAGCTGCCCAGCATGTACCACCAGTTCAAGGAGCTGGCCGGCATCGACATCACCCGGGAGCCGATGGAAGTGGGCCCCACCACCCACTACATGATGGGCGGCATCCGCGTGCATCCGGACACCCAGATGTCCACCCTGCCCGGGTTGTTCGCGGCGGGGGAGTGCGCCGGCGGCCTCCACGGCGCCAACCGCCTGGGCGGCAATTCGCTTTCGGACCTCCTGGTCTTCGGCTGTCGGGCCGGGGCGCACGCCGCGGAGTTCGCCCGCGGCCAGGCCCAGGAGGCAGCCGATCCCGCCACGATCGCCGCGATCGCGGCCCGGGCGGAAGCACCCTTCGAGCGCGCCGACGGCGGCAGCGCCGAGGGCCCCTACGCGGTACAGCACTCCCTGCAGGGGAGGATGCAGGCGCTGGTGGGCATTGTTCGCATCGGAGCCGAGATGGAGCAGGCGCTCGAGGAGCTGGCAGCGCTCGAGGCGCGGGCGGCCCAGGTGGCGGTGACCGGCAACCGCGAGTACAACCCGGGCTGGCATACCGCGCTCGACCTCGATTCGCTGCTGGTGGTTTCCCGGGCCATCACCCGTTCGGCCTTGTTGCGGCGCGAGAGCCGGGGCGCCCACTTCCGCCTCGACTTCCCCGACAAGGACCCGGCCCTGGGCAAGCTGAACACCGTGATCTACCAGGACGGGGACGGCCAGATGCAGGTGCGCCAGGATGCCACCCCCGAGCTTTCGGCGGAGCTCGCGGCGATCCTCAAGGAGATGGGTTGATGGCCGAGGCCAGGTTCCAGATCTGGCGGGGCTCGGGAGCCAGCGGCGAGCTGGTGCCCTACCGCACCGAGGTGAGCCCCGGAATGGTGGTGCTCGACGCCGTGCATCAGATCCAGGCCGAGAGCGCGAGCGACCTCGCCGTGCGCTGGAACTGCAAGGCCGGCAAATGCGGCTCCTGCTCGGCGGAGATCAACGGCAAGCCGCGGCTGATGTGCATGACCCGGCTCGCCGATCTGCCCCTCGAGCAGCCGATCACTCTGGAGCCCATGCGCACCTTCCCCGTGCTCAAGGACCTGGTGACCGACGTCTCCTGGAACTACCAGGTGAAGAAGGGGATTCGCGGCTTCGCGCCGCGGCCGGCGGACGCCGAGGACGGCACCTGGCGCATCGACCCGGTGGACGTCGAGCGGGTGCAAGAGTTCCGCAAGTGCATCGAGTGCTACCTCTGTCAGGACGTCTGCCACGTGCTCCGGGACCACCACCTGCACGACGCCTTCATCGGCCCGCGCTTCCTGCTCTACAGCGCCGCCCTCGAGATGCACCCGCTCGACACCGCGGACCGGGTCGCCGAGCTCAAGAAGGAGCAAGGGGTGGGCTACTGCAACATCACCAAGTGCTGCACCCAGGTCTGCCCGGAAGGCATCGCCATCACGGACAACGCCATCATTCCGCTCAAGGAGCGCGTGGCGGATCGCTTCTACGACCCGGTCAAGGCCTTCTGGCGGATGCTGCGTCGATCCTCCTGAGGGGAGGGGAAGCCATGTTCGAGCTCAAGCCCATCTCGAAGGATGCGATTCCCTCGGCGCTGGAGAAGGCGGAGCGCCTGCGCCTGCTCAACGAACCCCGGGAGGCCGAGAGCGTGTGCCTGGACGTGCTGGCCATCGAGCCCACGAACCAGCAGGCCCTGGTCACCCTGCTCCTGGCCCTGAGCGACCAGTTCGAGCGCGAGATCGGCCCGGCGATGCACCGGGCTCGAGAGATCGTGCCGAAGATCGAAGACGACTACAGCCGCCTCTACTACGAGGGCATCCTCTTCGAGCGCGCGGCCAAGGCCCGGCTGAGGAAGCCGGGCCCGCGGGCCCATTTCATCGCCTACGAGTGGCTGATGGCGGCGATGGAGCGCTTCGAGGAGGCGGCGGCGATCCGCCCCCATGGCAACGACGAAGCGATCCTGCGCTGGAATTCTTGCGTCCGCCTGCTCGAGGCGAACCCGGCACTGGCCGCCGAAGCGGAGGAGCCGGCCTCCCACATGCTGGAATAGCGGGTCCTAGCCCTTCAGCGCCAGATTCACCAGGCGATCGAGGTCCTCGGCCACCTTCTTGCGGGCCTGGGGCGTCACCAGCGGCTCCATCAGCCGGGCGAACCAGTGGTCGTAGCGGAACTGGCCGTCGTAGTCGATGCGGGTGCGGCCGCCGAGATCGGTGAGGAGATAGTCCACCGAGCCGGTGAAGCCTTTGGGCACTCCGACTTTCACCGTCACGTGGTGAGGCGGCTCGAAGACCGTGGTCTCCACCTCCATCTCCATCTTCCCCTTCATGTTGGGGTCGGACATCACGAAGAGTTCCCGCGCCCCGACTCCCTGCACCTCGGGGTTGAGCGGGCGGATCTCGTCGACCCAGCCGATCCACTGCTTGAGCTTCTCCGTCTCGGTGAGCCAGGGCCAGACGGCCGAAGGTGGCAGGGGTACCTCGACCGTGTACAGGAGCCGGCCGGCGTTCGCCCGGGCCCCCGCGATCAACAAGGCCACCACGGCAAGCACGATCAGGCCGAACAATCCTCCGAGAATGTAGAGCAACCAACGCACCGGAAACCTCCTTGCCGAGCCGCGGCTCAGGCAGTGAACGGGCCAGCCTTCGGCCGCTGGGGGGTGCCCCAGGTGCGAGCCGAGAGCCAGGCAACGAGCCCGGCGAGGCCGGGCAGGGCGAACCAGAACCAGGCCGGGAACGTGGCCACGGAGCCGATCAGGGCGAGCCAGCAAGCGCAGGCCGCCAGGGCCGCGGCGAGCCGAGGTCGGGAGAGGCCGGCGCCCAGAGCTGCGCTGCCGGCTGCCGCGAGCAAGAGCCCGAGCTCGAGAACCTCGGTGGCTGGAGTCGTGCCGTCCCGGAAGGGCACCAGGGCGCGGGCGAGGTCGTGGCAGCGGAACAGCAGCGAAAGCGGCAGGCCGAGGGCGAAACCGGCCCCCAACAGGGCTTCGGAAAGCCCCTGAGCCCCACCACGGAGCTTGTGCAGGAGGAGAGTGGGCAGGGAGCGCAGGGCCTCCCGGCGGTACCAGCGCCGCGCCCCGCGCGGGCCCTCACAGGCGAGAAGGGTGCCGAAGGCCTCTTCGAGATCGCCCAGCACGGCTTCGAGCAGTTGCTCCGGGCAGCCGAGCCGGACGAGGCCGGCGACCCAGCGCGGCGGCGCGCTCACGGCGCCTCCACCAGGGGCTCGAGGCCCTCGAGGAGTTTGTGGATCACCTCCTGGGAGCGGGCGAGCGCCTGCCGGCCGGCAAGCTCGATGCGATACAGCCGCCGTCCCCGGCCCCCTCGCTCGGCCCGGGGCTCGGTCATCTCCGAGGCCACCAGCCCCTTCTGCTCGAGGCGGTCGAGAGTGGCATACACGGCGCCGATCGAGACCTTGCGCCCGGTGCGGTCCTCGATCTCCTGGCGGATCTTCATGCCGTAGGCCTCGGGCGTGAGCCGCACCAGGGCCAGCAACACCACCTGCTCGAACTCACCGAGAAACTCTCCCTTGGCCATCCTCGTCGCTCTTTTCTACATTCTAGAGGAAATGGGCCGGAGAAGCCAGAGGGACCTCGGCCCGGTAGTGTCCTAGTTTGAAATCCGCCGCGTGTACGGCCCGCGCTTGGCCGGAACGGCGGGCGGCATCAGGGCGACGAGGTCGGCAACCGTCCAGGGCCGGGAGGCAACGCCGGCCGCCATGGCCGGAGTTACCCGAAGGCTCTTGTGGATCCGGGCGAAGTTGTAGAAGCAGAAGAACAGGCCCAGCGCCGCGACGTGGTGCTCCACCTTCTTGCTGAAAGCGTTCGTCAACCGGGTGAACCGGCGGATGCTCATCCGGATCGTCAGGTTCGCGCGCTCCACGTAGCTGGTGGAGACGTGGGCCGGGTCCGGATCCCCCGAGATCACCTCAGCCCGGCAGCCAATGCACTCCGGGGGGCTGTAGCGGTGCTCGCCTTCCGGAGCCTGCCCGTAGATCTTGACCAGCTGGGCGAAATCAACGCCACCCTGGAAGCTGTCTTCCACGGCGGAGAGGTACATCTTGTGCCCGTCGGTGGTGAGCTGCACGCGGCCCTTGACGCGGCCCGCGACGTCCTGGAGGAACTCCGTAGCGCATCCTGCATCCCGGGAAGCCACCAGGAAGGAGGGGATGAGCTTGGTTTCGGCATCGATCGCGGTGAAGGTCCAGACGTCGCCAAAGCCAAACTCGCCCTTCTTGCTGGCCGGGACGTTGCGCTCTTTGGCGTAGCAGAAGCTCCAGATCTCGTCTACCTGGAGGCGCTGGCAGGGCAGGTCACGAAGGGTCTCATCCATGTACCGGATGCAGGCTTCGCCCAGCTCCCGCTGGAGCTTCATGACGGTGTCTTTGGAGACATCGACCATGCGGGCCGTGGCGCGGATGCTGACACCCTCCACCAGGGCGGCGACGATCGCGGCGCGCTTCTCGGGGCTGAGGACGTTTGCCATACTAGCCATTATGCGTGAGCGACTGGGCATAGTCAAGCCACAGAGCCCAGAAGACACGGCCCCAGAGCCTATTTGACCAATCGAAGATGGTTTCTGGTCGGAGCGGGTGTCCCACCCTCTGAGTCGCCAGGAATTCCCGTCATGAGCAGCCCGAATACAAGACGGTCGAGTTCCTCCGGGTAGAGGTCAAGCTGGCGCGCGACTTCAGCCCTTGTAACCCCCGAGCTGCGTAAGTCATCGAATATCCTTCGAAGGCTCTGTGATGATTCGCGCCCAAGAGAAGATCCCTTCTCTTCCGAGCGCATCCCCATTGCCGAGAGCTTTCGCGCCATTTCGTGGTAGTACCAGTCCGACAGAATTCCAACTTTGTGGAGCCTGTGAGCGTAGGCAACAGCCGACACAGACCAGATCTCTCTTCCTTCTAGAATGCTTCGTAGAGACGGGTTGTTTGGCGCTCTAGCAATGACAGCCGCTCGGGGCATCAGAAAGGCACCGGCGAAAGCGTTAGCCTGTTCTTCAGCCTCCCTCCCGGTGGGGCTGCCATGTTGATGCATCACAAGGTGTCCAAGTTCGTGAGCCGCATCAAAGCGACTTCGTTCGGCTGATTTTTGAGTGTTCAGAAAAACATAAGGTCTGGCCCCATCCCAGAGAGAGAAAGCATCGACCTCGCGACACTCCTCCACCAAGGAGAAGACGCAGACTCCGTGAAGTTCCATAAGGTGGACCATGTTGGAGATCGGCCGCTCACCCAGCCCCCAAGCCAGGCGAACATGCTGGGCTACGACTTCCGGCTCATTAAACTCATCTAGGTTGGGAACACTTGGCTCAGGGAGTTCGTATCTCTCCTCGATCCATCTTCCAAACCTTCGTGCCAAGGTTCCAGCAGCCAAGGCGGAATCGCGCTGGGAGGCTGTCATGCGACTCAGTGCTCGGAAACTCGCGCTTGCATCGGAGATCTCCTCAAGATCCTCCCCAACGAAAAAACCGACAGGAAACATGAGCGCCCTAGCGATGACTCCTAGGGTTGCCTCGCTGGGTACCTGGTCTCCGGCCTCGTAGGCCGTGAGACTACGCACTGACAAGCCGACGGCTTCTGCTAGGCGCTTCTTTGTTAGGCCACGCCTCCGCCTGGCTAGCGACAGTCGGGTTGGGTTCAACATTAGCGTCGCCGGGAGACCGGCACTATGATCTCTTCTTCAATCAGGGCGCGCTCCTGCGGTCTCGACTGATCGAGCCTGACCGGTTCAAGAACGATCCGTTCCGCCCACGCAGTGACGTAGCCCTCTTCGTCGATCTCAGCCGGTAGCGACAACTCGCAGAAGGCAACGTGCTCTCCGACCGCCTCGGTCTTGGGGTGATACTCTGACCGAACCATCAGAAGCCAGGTGACAAACTCGCCATCGATGGGAAGCGGAGTATGGGAGCGCTCGGGGAACATCACCAACTGGCGCCGATTGACTTGCACCTGGTGGACAAATACTGGTCCCTTGGGGTACTTCGTAGTTGGACACGCCCCCAGGCTTGGGTCTCCAACCGTCTCGCTCCCCGAGGTAACAGCTATCGCAATCCTGCGAACCGGGTCGACGACGAGGGGCAGATTGTTCTTGCTCACCTTCCGCCACCCATGGGGCAGCAACTGCTCTCGTAGACTCCGGATGGTCAGTGCCCAGGCAGAGGTACCTGGATAGGACTCCGGGTCTAGACTCGTACAAGACACGCGCTCCAGTTCGCCAGTTCGGACGGCGCGCTGGACCAGTTCGCTGGATAAGCCAAGCCGGAGAAGCCGATGTTCGGCGTCGTGAGGCAGGGAAGCTAGGCGCATAAGGGATCTCCTGTTTGGATCAGCACCACTTCCTGTTCTTATACCTCAAGTGAGGAGTAAAAACAAGAAGTCGTCAGTCCTTCGCGCCCCACCGCGCCGCCGCAGCCTTCCTTGCGCTCTCGCGCCGCTCTTCCGCCGTCATCTTCTCCGCCCTAGCTTTCCCACCCTTTAGCCCGCCCAGCTTTCCCAGAGCAACGGCCGACGGGTTCTTCTCCCGTTCCGGCTTGGGCGGCTCCGGAGCTTCCCCGATAGCCTCCAGGTAGACAGCATAGGCAAGCTGGTTGGTGTCCTTGGGTCTGCGTGTTCGCTCAGGCATGACTCCATAGTAGCACCCTAACCCGTGGCAGGGGTGCTCACTCCTCCTTGCTGCGGTGGGGTTCGAGATATGGCCGCTCAAGCTCGACAACGCGCCGCTGAGCGAGAGACTCGAGCCAGGCCCCGACAGACGGGAACCCGGCCCGAGCAGCCCAGTAGGCCCACTTCGCCGCTTCGTTGGCGGTCGCCTTGGCGAGAAAGTGGGTCACGGTCAGGCGCATCAATTCTCCAGGTGCAGGGCGGGGAGCTGAGCCTCGATCTCGGCGGCGAGCCGGAGTACTTGCCGAGACCACCGCCCGGCCCTCGTGGCGAGCCGAAGCTCTTCGGGCGGCAGGGAGCTTGCGATCCGCTCGGCGTACACGTCGACCAGGTAAGCGGCGGTAGCTCGAAGCTCGCGAGAGACCGCCCGCAGTTCAGCCACCGTTACGGGCTCCTCGATAGTTCCCCACAGCCCGAGCTCGTTGAGGTATTCCCAGAGAATCTCTCCGACTGCTTCCAGGCCTTCCACGTGGTGGAGACTTCCGAACCTCCAAAGGAACGTCTCTCGGAAGGTCGAGGAGCAGGCGGAGGGTGAGGGCATACAATCCCCTTGGTCAGGCATGGAGCAGTCCTCCTTGCTTGGCTAGGCCTTGGGCGGAGGGTCACAGCTCCGTTCAAGGCCGCTTCTGTGTTGCTGGGGAGAGCGCCTCCCCACGTCGCGCGGGAGGCTAGCGCAGCACGGGCGGGCTGAGGGGCGGGATTTCAAACTAGGACACTACCCTCGGCCCTTCAAGGGCAACTCGCCTCGCTAAGCTCTGGTGACAGCCGATCGTTCAGGCAGGATGCGGAAGGGCTGGCGGCCCTGGATACGGTAGGTCTCGAAGTCGCTATGGTCCACGGTGAGGATGGTCCTGATGCCGAGCCGGCGGGCCAGTAGGACGAGTGTTGCGTCCGCGAAGTCCATCGGCCGGTCTCCATACTGCTTCATCAGCGACTCCAACTCCGGTACCTCATCTTCGCCGATCGGTACCAGAGCGATTGCGCGCGAGCGGAGGAATCCCCAGAGGCTGGAGGCTCCTCCTGCAGGAAGCAGGTGAAAGCACTCGGTCAGAACGGCCTCGCTGGTGGCCAGGGGAAGGAGCTCAGGGCGGAAGGCGGCCTTACAGGCTTCGTGCCAGCGATCGCCCCGGTCCACCAGGGCTAGGATCGCGCCGGTATCGATGAGGGCCCGGGGGCTAGGCAGCATCCTGAATTTTTCGCCGCGCCAGTAGCTTGGCCCGGAGACGCTCGCTGGCTTCCTCGGCGCGGTGGGGGTCGCCTCCGTCCAGCGAGCCCAGGAAGGGGGCAGCGGCCTCGTAGAGGCGCTGTTGCACCTCTGAGATTTTGGCTCCCTCGCCCTGATCCCGGGAGCTGAGCCAGGCCTCGGCTATGTGCCGTAGGAGGTCAGACAGTGTCGTACCCCGAGCGCTGGCTTCTTGTTCGAGGGAATGGCGAAGCTTGGGGCTCAGCCTCCAGCTGAAGACCTCGGATTGCTTCATGTAGGACAGTGTAGTGCATTCTGACCCTGCCGGGAAGCCCAAGTTCGCTCGCCCTTCCCAGCTCGGCCTGCTTCGTGCCAACATCGCGCCGCCATGATTCCGGGCTCACTGAGTCGAACGGCCACGCCGCGGGAGATCCGCCTCTTCGGGCTGCTGTTGATCCTGCTCGGGGCGGGGCTTGCGTTCTGGGTGGCCACCAAGCCGCGCTCGCTGGTGGTGCCGGCCCTGCTGCTGGCCCTGGGCTGGCTGGGGAGCCTCCTCGCCCGCGGTGAGCACCGGGCCGAGGCTTCGCGCGGCACCTTGCTCCCCCTGGCCCTGGGCAGCGTCGCCGGGCTCAGCGCTCTGGGGGTGCCGGGGCCGGTGCTGGGGGCGTTGGTGGGGCTCGCCTGCCTCGCGGGCGGGCTCGGCTGCCTGGTGTCCCTCGACTTCGGCTCGGCGCTCCGCTTCGGCTGGCTGCGGGCCTCCGAACCCATGGGCTGGACGGTTTCCCACCTGGTCCTGGGGCTGGTCTACTTCGGCCTGCTGACGCCGATCGGCTGGCTGCTGCGCCGGTTCCGCCCGGATCCCTTGAAGCAGCGCCTGGACCGCTCGGCCAAGAGCTACTGGGTGGAGCACAAGACGCCGAGCGACCTCGAACGCTACTTCCGCCAGTACTGAGCCGCGCCTCCTCTCGGGGGCCTTGGCGCCTGCGGGCCCTTGCTATACTGCGAGCTGAGCGGCTGTAGCTCAGACGGATAGAGCGAGACCGTCCTAAGGTCAGGGTCGGGGGTTCGACTCCTCCCAGCCGCACCAAATTTCCTCCCCAGGCCGAACCCGGCTACCGCCGGCCCCGGTAGGCCCGCCACCGGTGGCGTGTGGTACCCTTCGGCGTTCTTCGAGCCCGGCCTGATGCCGGGGCGATCGGATGAGGGTAAGAAGGATGAGCAACCGTCTCTCCCGCAAGGAAGTCAAGCGCGACGAGCTGGCCGCGGCCGTCGAGCGCACCATGGACTACGCCACCAGCCACCGCCAGATGCTGAACCGCATTCTCTTCGGTGTGGCCCTGGTGGTGCTTGCGGCGGTCGCCATCACCGTTTTCATGCGCAAGGGGGGCAGCGCCGCGGACGACGCCCTGGCCCAGGCCATCAAGGTCTTCGAGGCGCCGATCGAGGCCACCAGCCCCAAGCCGAGCGACCCGGACGAGCCCAGCTTCGCCACCCAGGATGCCCGACGGGCTCGAGCCAAGGAGCTCCTCGAGGGAGTGCGCAGCAAGTACCGCGGCAGCGAGGCCTCCCAGGTGGCCGGGCTCTTCCTGGGCCGGCTGGCGGCGGAGAAGGGCGACCTCGACACCGCCCGCAGCCTCTGGCAGGAATTCGTGGACGCCTCCCCGAATGGCATGCTCGCCGCCGAGACCCGCCTCAATCTGCTGCGCCTGGACCTCGCCAAAGGTGGCAAGGAAGAGACCCTCAAGAAGCTCGAGGGGATGCTCGCCGAGGCCAAGAAGCCACTGCCCGAGGATGTGCTGCTCTACGAGATCGCCACGGTAAGGACCGAGCTCGGCAAGACCAACGAGGCCCTCTCGGCTTATCAGCGGATCGTCGACGAGTTCCCCGGCTCCCCCTACCAGCGCGACGCTCAGCTGAAGGTGAACGCGCTCTCCGGTGGGCGAAGCGCCACCTGAAGCGCGCATCGGGCCGAGCCCCTCTCCGGCGGCTCGGCCCAAGTCGGGCGCTCCAGCCATGCCTCCCACTCTGCCAGCGTTTCGAACTCTCGCCGCCAAGCGCGACGGCCGGCAGCTCACGGGCGACGAGATCGCCTCGGTGGTCGCCGGCTCGGTCGACGGCAGCTGGACCGACGCCCAATTGGGCGCCTTCCTGATGGCCGCCTTCTTGAAGGGGATGGATCTCGACGAGACCTTCGCCTTGACCGACGCCATGCTGCGTTCCGGCGAGCAGTGGTTCCTCTCCCGCGAGGTGCCGGGCCTGGGCGACAAGCACTCCACCGGCGGCGTGGGCGACAAGCTCTCGATACCGCTCGCGCCGCTCCTGGCCAGCTGCGGGCGGCCGATCGTGATGCTCACCGGCCGTGGCCTCGCCCACACCGGCGGCACCGCCGACAAGCTGGACGCCATTCCCGGCCTCGACCAGGCCTTGAGCCGGCCGCGGGCGCTCGGCCTGCTGCAGTCCTGCAACATGGCGATCGGCCTCGCCACGGCGGACATCGCCCCGGCGGATCGCAAGCTCTACGCCCTGCGCGACGCCACCTCGACGGTGGAATCCCTGCCCTTGATCGTGGCCAGCATCCTGTCGAAGAAGCTCGCGACGGGAGCGGCGGCGGTGGTCTTCGACGTCAAGACCGGCCCGGGTGCCTTCATGGCCGAGCGCGAGGCGGCCCGCGAGCTCGCCCGGCTCCTGGTGGCGACCAGCCGCCGGCTGGGCACCCAGGCTCAGGCCTTGATCACCGACATGAGCCAGCCGCTCGGCCGCTGGGTGGGCCATGCCGCCGAGGTGATGGAGAGCCTCGATGTGCTGGTGGGCGGTGGGCCTCCGGACGTTCGCGAGCTGACCTTGACCCTCGCCCGCGAGGTGGCCGCGGCGGCCGGCCAGCCGATCTCCGAACGGGAGCTCGAAGCCGCGCTCGATTCCGGCCAGGCGCACGAGCATTTTCTGCGCTGGGCGAGCGCCCAGGGCGCCGACAGCGGCTGGGAGCGCGAGCTGGTCTCGACCCTCGCGCCGGTGGAAGAAGTGATTCTGGCCGAGCGGGCCGGCTACCTGGCCCGCGTGGACACCCGTGAGCTCGGCCTGCTGCTGATCGAAGCCGGAGGCGGACGCCTCCGGCCTGGGGACAAGATCGACCTCGGAGTCTCCCTGGAGGTGCGCTGCCGGCTCGGCGAGGCGATCGAGGCGGGCCAGGACCTCGCACGGCTGCGCCTGCGAGCCCCCGACGCTGCGCTCGCCGCCCGGTTCCGGGCCTGCTTCCACCTGGTGGAGCAGCCCACAGCCGCGCCGCCGCTCGTCTACGAACGCCTCTGAGGCGCGGGGAGGGCGGTGAGAAGCGGCCGCCAACCCGATATCATCCGCCCATGCGCGTCGCCAAAGCGGCCATCCTCGCCGTCGGCTCGGAGCTTCTGGGCACCGAGCGGCTGGACACCAACTCCCTCGCCCTGACCGGCCTCTTCGATCGCTACGGCGTCGCGCTGCGCTCCAAAGGGGTGGTGGGCGACGACGAAGAAGTACTCGCCACCGAGATCGCCGCCCTGGTGGGCAAGGTGGAGCTTCTGGTGCTGACCGGCGGGCTCGGCCCCACGGCGGACGACATCACCCGCCCGGCGGTGGCCCGCGCCCTCGGCCGCTCCTACCGCGAAGTGCCGGAGCTCTCGGCGGCCATCGAGCGGCGCTTTGCCAGCATGGGCTTGGTGATGCCCGAAGTGAATCGACGGCAGGCCGAGCTGATCGACGGCGGTACTTCGCTGGCCAACGAGCGCGGCTCCGCTCCCGGCATGATGCTCGAAGAGAGAGGCACGCGGATCTACCTCTTCCCCGGCGTGCCGTTCGAACTCTCGGGCATGATGGAGCGCTACCTCGAGCCCTGGCTGGCCGCGGAGATGGGGGAGGTGAGCCGCGAGACGGTGGTGGTGAAAGTGGCCTGCCTGCCGGAATCGGCTGTGGAGGAGCGCATCGCCCCGGCCTACGGCGAGTTCGGCCGCGAGAACATCACCATCCTGGCCAAGCCCGGGGACATCGAGCTCAGGGCCTCGGCCTCTGGCCCCGAGGCCGAGCGCCGGAGCCTGCTCGAACGGATGCGCCTGCGCCTGGCCGAGCTGGTGGGCCCGGCGGTCTACGCCTTCGGCGAGGGCCAGAGCCTGGAGCTCGCCCTGGGGCGGTTGCTGGCCGAGCAAGGGCGCACCCTGGTTACGGCGGAGTCCTGCACCGGCGGGCTGATGGCCGAGCGGATCACCCGTGTGCCGGGCTCGAGCGCGTATTTTCTCGGCGGCGCCGTAACCTACGCCAACCAGGCCAAGGTGGAGCTCCTGGGAGTGCCGGCCGAGCTGATCGAGCGGCACGGGGCGGTGAGCGAGGAAGTGGCGAGGGCGATGGCCGAGGGCGGCCGCCGGCGCTTCGGCGCCGACTACTGTCTGGCGGCCACCGGCGTGGCCGGGCCGGGGGGCGGGAGTGAAACCAAGCCGGTGGGCACCGTGCATCTGGCCATGGCCGGGCCCGAGGGCCGCACGGACCATCGCCGCGTCAACTATCCGGTGGAGCGCGAGCGGGTGCGCTTCATGGCCAGCCAGGTGGCCTTCGAGATGCTGCGTCGTCGCCTCGCGGAGCCCCCGGTGCGATGAGGCTGTTCGTGGCCATCGAGCTGCCAGAGGCCGTGCGCCGGGCCGTGGAGGCCAGGCTGGCGCCGCTCCGTGGCAGCTTGCCCAAGGCTCGCTGGGTGCGGGTCGAGAACCTCCATCTCACCCTGGTCTTCCTCGGCGAGGTGGAAGCCGAGCGGGTGCCGCCGTTCGCCACCGAGCTCGCCGCCGTCTTCGCCCGTCACCCTCCTTTCTCCCTCGGACTCAAGGACGGCGGGGCCTTCCCTCCCCGGGGCCCCGGCCGGGTGATCTGGCTGGGGGTGGATGCCGAGGCCGGCCTGGCTTCCCTGCAGCGCGAGGTGGCCGAGGCGGCCTCGAGCGTCCTGGGCCTCGAGCCGGAAACCCGGCCGTTCTCGCCCCACCTCACCTTGGCTCGGGCGCCGGAGCCCTGGCCGCGGCCGGCCGTGGAGCGATTCAGCCAGTCCTTCGCAGGCAGCCTGGGGCCGCGCTTCGAGGTGCACGAGGGGCTGCTGATGGCAAGCGAGCTCGCCCCGGGAGGCTCCCGCTACCGGGCGGTGGGCCACTTCCCCCTGAAGACCGCGGCATGAACGTGCTCCTGGTGGTGGGGGCCTATCTGTTGGGCTCGGTCTCCTTCAGCTACTGGATCGTGCGCCACCTGGTGGGCGAGGACATCCGCACCCTGGGCAGCGGCAACGCCGGGGCCACCAACGTCTTGCGCACCACCGGCAAGAGTGCCGGCCTCCTCACCTTCGTGCTGGACTGCGCCAAGGGTGCGATCGCGGTGGCCTGCGTGCGGCTGCTGACCCCCTCGCCCAGCGCCATCGCCTTCTCTGCCCTGGCAGTGGTTCTGGGCCATTGTTATCCCGTGTTCCATCGCTTCCGGGGCGGCAAGGGTGTGGCCACCAGCGCGGGCGTCGCGGCGGTGCTGGCCCCGCTCCCCCTGCTGGCGGGTCTCGCGGTGTTCGTGCTGATCGTCTGGCGCACCGAATTCGTGGCCATCGGTTCGATCGCCGCCTGCTTCGCCACCACCTTCGCCGCCTGGTTGTTCGGCCGCCTGGGCTGGACCGCCGAGGCGCCTTCGTGGCTGCTCGCGACCCTGCTCGGGATCGCCCTGGTGGTGGTCTGGACCCACCGCATCAACCTCCGTCGCCTGATCGCCCGCACCGAGGCGCGGCTGAGCGACGACGCCAAGGTGACGAGGAGGAAGCCGTGAACCGCATCAGTGTTCTCGGAGCCGGTTCCTGGGGCACCGCTCTGGCCGTCCATTACGCCGCCTCCGGCAAGAGTGTGAAGCTCTGGGCCCGGCGGCCGGAGTTCGCCGCCGAGCTCGAAGCCGAGCGCATCAACCGTCGTTATCTGGCCAACGCCCCCCTTCCACCCTCGCTCGAGGTGACGGCGGACCTCGAAGCCGCGATGGATTCCGACCTGGTGCTGGTGGTGGTGCCCTCGCACGGCTTCCGGGAGGTGGTGCGGCACTATCTCGAAGTCCACCCGAAGAGCCGCCCGGCGCGGATGATCTCGGCGAGCAAGGGCGTCGAGACCGAGACTCTGGCGAGGATGAGCCAGGTGGTGGCTGAAGAGGCGGCCACCGCCGGTCGCCAGGCGCAGTTCGCGGTGCTTTCGGGCCCGAGCTTCGCCGCCGAGCTGGCCGTCGGGGCGCCCACGGCGGCGGTGATCGCCACCGCCGAGACCGAGCTCGCCACCGAGCTTCGAGACTCCCTGTCCACACCCTCGTTCCGGCTCTACTCCTCCTCCGACGTGGTAGGCGTCGAGCTCGGCGGCACGGCCAAGAACGTGATCGCGATCGCCGCCGGAGTGGTCGCCGGCCTGGGTCTGGGGCACAACACCCTGGCCGTACTGATCACCCGCGGCCTGCACGAGATCAGCCGCCTGGGCGTGGCCTACGGCGGCCAGGTGCGCACCTTCTCCGGCCTCTCGGGCCTGGGCGATCTGGTGCTCACCTGCACCGGCGGGCTCTCGCGGAACCGGCAGATCGGCATCGAGCTGGCCAAAGGAAGGGCGCTGCCGGAGATCCTCGCTTCGTCACCGTTCGTGGGCGAGGGCGTGCGCAACTCGGCCTCGGTGGCCCGTTTGGCCGGAGCCAAGGGGGTGGAGATGCCGATCACCGAGCAGATGATGCAAGTGGTCTGGCAGGGCAAGTCGGTGCGGGAGGCGGTCTCCGCCCTGATGACCCGCGACCTCAAAGAAGAGTCGGAGCTCTAGTGAGGCAACCACGAAGGGAGAGGGCTTGAGAGACCAGCACCAGCTGATCCTGATTCTCGACTACGGCAGCCAGTTCACCCAGCTGATCGCCCGCCGGGTGCGCGAGAACCGGGTGTACTGCGAAATCCACCCGTTCTCGCTGCCGGCCGAGGAGATCCGCGCCCTGCAGCCGCTCGGCATCATCCTCTCGGGTGGGCCGCAGAGTGTCGACGAGGAGGGGGCGGCCAGCGTGGATCCAGCCCTCTTCGACCTCGGCGTGCCGGTGCTCGGCATCTGCTACGGCATGCAGCTGATGGCCTACCGGCTGGGCGGCGGCATCGGCCGCGGCCACGGGCGGGAGTACGGCCGCGCCGAGCTTGAAATCGAGGCAGAAAGCTGCCTCTTCGCCGGCCTCGAGAGCCGCCAGACGGTGTGGATGAGCCACGGCGACCACGTCACCGCCCTGCCGCAGGGCTTCCGCCTTCTGGGCTCGAGCGCCTCGGTGCCGATCGCCGCCATGGAGCACCCGGAACGCCGCCTCTACGCCATCCAGTTCCACCCCGAGGTGTCCCACACCGTCCATGGCAGCGAGCTGCTGTCGAATTTCCTCTACGGCGTCTGCGCGGCCGCCGGGGACTGGCGCATCGCCTCCTTCGCGGGCGAGGCAGTGGCGCGGATCCAGGCTCAGGTGGGCGAGGGCCGGGTGATCTGCGCGCTCTCGGGTGGGGTCGATTCCTCGGTGGTGGCGGCTCTGCTCGCCCAGGCGGTGGGGGAGCAGGCGAGGGCGATTTTCGTCGACAACGGCGTGCTCCGCCTGGGCGAGCGGGCCGAGGTGGAGCGCAGCCTGGGCGAGGGCCTCAAGGTGCCGCTCACGGTGGTCGATGCCCGCGAACGCTTCCTCTCCCGCCTGGCCGGCGTGACCGACCCGGAGGCCAAGCGCAAGGCGATCGGCCACACCTTCATCGAGGTCTTCGAGGAAGAAGCCGAGCGACTGCTCGGCGCGAGGCCCGGGCGCCGATTCCTGGCCCAGGGCACGCTCTATCCGGACGTCATCGAATCGGTCTCGGTCAAGGGCCCGTCGGCGGTGATCAAGACCCACCACAACGTGGGCGGCCTGCCCGAGCGGCTGGGCTTCGAGCTGGTCGAGCCACTGCGCATGCTGTTCAAGGACGAGGTGCGCCAGCTTGGCCGCGAGCTCGGCCTGCCGGAAGCGCTGGTTTCGCGCCACCCCTTCCCCGGGCCCGGCCTGGCCGTGCGGGTGCTCGGGGAGGTCACCGCCGAGCGCGTGGCGGTGCTCCAGAAAGCCGACGCCATTTTCTTGAACGAGCTGCGCGAAAGCGGCTTCTACGCCAAGACCAGCCAGGCCTTCGCGGTGCTGCTGCCGGTGTCGAGCGTGGGGGTGATGGGCGACTACCGCACCTACGAGAACGTGGTGGCTCTGCGCTCGGTGGACACCCAGGACTTCATGACCGCCGATTGGAGCCCTCTGCCCTACGAGCTCCTGGGCCGGGTGGCCAACCGCATCGTCAACGAAGTGCGCGGCGTCAACCGCGTGGTCTACGACATCACCAGCAAGCCGCCGGCGACCATCGAGTGGGAGTAGGGGCTAGCCTCCGGTGCCGTTCAAGGCGATGCCGGCCAGCTTCTCCGGCTTCTTCTTGAGCGCTTGCGCGAGGCGGGAGGCGAGGCTGCGCTGCAGGGCCGTGCGGTCGCCGCCGGGGGCTCGGGTGGTTCGTCAGTTCGACATGATGGGCGTGCCGGTGTTGAACCATGCCG
>CALMKX010000296.1 GCA_937867335.1 uncultured Acidobacteriota bacterium | reverse complement strand
GCGCTCGAGCGAGGCGCGCGCGACGATCAGGTCTGCGGCCGCGTAGCACGTGGCCATCTGGTCGCTGAAGGGCAGCAGGAAGGGCGGCAGGAAGGCCAGCATGCGCAGGTCTGTGCGGTCCAGCGTCACATCTTGCAAGAAGTTCTCCGGAAATGGAATGTTTTCGCAATTTTATGCCACGCGCACGGCCGTCGGCACCTGGTTTCGCAAGCCTATTCCTGCCGGATCCTCCTACGATTCCTGGCTTGAGAATCCACCGCAGCCTGGGCGTCCGAAACCGAAGAACCGCCTCCGGCCGGTCCCCTCGTGCCGCGGTGGGATATTGCTTGATGTGCCGATCCGGCGCATGCTTGTTCCTCCAACCTTCCTGATTCCAAGGAGTGCCGCAATGTCCGATGCCAGCCACAACCCGATGGGCCTGATGGGTTTCGAATTTGTCGAGTTCGCTTCGCCGACACCCGGCGTGCTGGAACCGGTGTTCGAGATGCTGGGCTTCAGCCGGGTCGCCGAACACCGCTCCAAGGACGTCAGCCTGTACCGCCAGGGCGGGATCAACTTCATCGTCAATGGCGAGGGCAAGGGCTTCCCGAAGGCGTTCAGCGACGCGCATGGCCCCAGCGCCTGCGCCATCGCCATCCGTATCTGCCAAAAGCGGACTCGATGCGGTTTCCTCGCCATCACCTAGCGAATCGCCATCGGTATCCGCCTTCAGCGGATTCGTGCCTGCTGTGGCCTCTGCGCCGTCATTCAAGCCATCGCTATCCGTGTCCTTCTGGGTGGGATCAGTGCCAGCGGCAAACTCTTGCGCATTCGTGCGACCATCCGCATCTCCATCTTGAGCCGCGTTCGCCATCGAATCGCTAAAGCCATGATCCAGCTCCCACCACCGCGGCAGGCCATCACCATCCACATCCTGCAAGGCGATGGGATCGAGCTCGAGTGACAGCGCATCAAACTGCACCCAGCCATCCGGCGAAGAGGCTGGAGCAGGTGCCCGGCGGATCTCCAGCACGTTCGCCCCTGTCACCGGATTAAACGTGGCCGCGTTGGCCTCGACGATGAGCGTTTCCGCCTTCGTGTGCACCGTCGTTTGGATCAGCACACCATTCCAAAACACCTCAAACTGATGCCTGCCATAACCTTCGGCATAGTCATCGATAGCCGGATTCCACCAACCGCCCCACACTTGATGCATGTTCAGCCGCATTCGGGCCGTGCTCGTGGCCTGCGCAGGCGAAAGATTGAAATGCAGCCTCACCGAGAGGTTCCCACCATCCAGCACCGGCTCAAAGTTCGTCACCGGCTCTCCCGCCAGCTGCTCGGGGCTGGCGTACTCCGGAGTCATCGGCCGCTGGCGGGCGAGGGTGGGGGCCGGCGCCAGGGCCGAGAGCTCGGGATTCAAGAGCTTGGCGATGCCAAAGTCCAGGAGCTTGGGAGCGCCGTCGCGGCTGACCAGGATGTTGCCGGGCTTGAGGTCCCGGTGCACCACCAGGTTGCGGTGCGCGAAGGCCACCGCCGAGCACACCGTCTGGAACAGCTTCAGCCGTTCGGGGATGGAGAGGCCGGCCTCGTCGCAGAAGCGGTCGATCGGCTTGCCCTCCACGTGCTCCATCACGAAATAGGGCAGGCCCCGGTCGGTGGTGCCGCCGTCCAAGAGCCGGGCGATGTTGGGATGCTCGAGGGCCGCGAGGATCTGCCGCTCGGCCCGGAAGCGGCGCACGATCTCCTCGGAGTCCATGCCCGGCTTGAGCAGCTTCAAAGCCACGCGCTTGTGGAAGGCCTCGTCCGCTCGCTGGGCCAGATACACCCGGCCCATGCCGCCGTCTCCGAGCACCTCGATCAGCCGGTAGGGGCCGATCGAGCTGCCCAGGAGGTCTCCGCCCCGGGGGTCGGTCTCCTCTTCCAGGGGGGCGCCGAGGAAGCCCTCGGCGGCCCAGTGGTGCTCGAGCAGGGAGGCGAGCTCCTGGAAGAGCTCGGGCTCGGCCGCGCACTGGCCCTCCAGGTAGCCTCGCCACGAAGGCCCCTGTTCCACGGCCCGGACGAAGAGCTCCCGCAGCCGCTCGGCCTCAGCCGGCATGGCGGGCCTCCGGGCTCAGGCGGCGGTGGAGCCAGGCCCGGGCCAAGTACCAGTCGGCTTTCACGGTGGAGGGAGAAACCGCCAGCTCCTGGGCGATTTCCTCCACGGTCAAGCCGCCGAAATAGCGCAGCTCTACCGTGCGGGCCTGCCGCGGCTCGCGGCGAGCGAGGTCGGCAAGGGCGTCGTGAAGGGCGAGCACCTCCACTTCCGGCCCGGCGGTCGCCGCGGCATCCTCGAGCAGGGTGACGGCGAGGCCGGCGGAACCCCGCTTCGCCGCCAGCCGGGCGCGGGCCTGGCTCACCAGGATGCGATGCATCAGCGTGGCCGCCAGGGCCAGGAAGTGGCCCCGGTTCTCGAAGGCCAGCTTGCGCTGCTCCACCAGCCGCAGGAACACCTCGTTCACCAGCGCCGTGGGTGCGAGCGTATGCCCCCGGCGCTCCCGGGCCAGCTGCCCGCGAGCCGCCCGGCGCAGCTCCGGGTACACCGCCGCCATCAAGCGCTCCAGGGCCGAACGATCCCCGGCGCGCCAGGCGACAAGGAGCTCGGTAACCGCTCCAGGCATGGGCATGGGCTCCTTCTTTTGACGATTCTAGCTATTCGCAAAAGAAGGTGCAACGGGGCGGGGAGGCCGTTCCGAGAGGAAACGGCTCCCGCCCATCGTGCAGCCTGGAGCGCCTACATCTTCACCATGCAGTGCTTCACCTGGGTGTAGTCCTCGAGGGCGTACATCGACATGTCTTTGCCGTAGCCGGATTGTTTGTAGCCGCCGTGGGGCATTTCGGAGACCAGGGGGACGTGGTCGTTCACCCATACGGTGCCGAAGCGCAGCTTCCGCATGGCGTTGAAGGCGCGGCTGACGTTGGTCGTCCACACCGAGGCCGAGAGGCCGTAGTCGACGTCGTTGGCCCAGCGCAGGGCCTCCTCGTCGTCGGCGAAGCGGGTGACCGTGACCACCGGGCCGAAGACCTCCTTCTTGACGATCTCGTCTTCCTGGCGGGCGTCGGCCACCACGGTGGGCTGGAAGTAGAAGCCACGGCCGCCGGCCGGGGCGCCGCCGGTCAGCACGCGAACGTGGCCGGTGGCGCGGGCGCGCTCCACGAAGCCGCTCACGCGGTCTCGCTGTTCCTTGGAGACCACCGGGCCCAGGGCTGTGGACTCGGAGTCGATCGGCCCCATCTCGAGGGAGGAGACCGCCGGCACCAGCTCCTCGAGCAGGGCGTCGTACACCCGCTCGTTGGCGTAGAGCCGGCAGGCCGCCGTGCAGTCCTGGCCGCTGTTGACGAAGCCCGCGAGCTTCACGCTCGCCACCACGGCCGAGAGGTCGGCGTCGTCGAAGATCACCACCGGCGCCTTGCCGCCGAGTTCGAGGTGCACCTTCTTGAGCGTAGCCGCAGCCGCCCGGGCCACTTCCTTGCCGGTGGCCACATCGCCGGTGAGCGAGACCATGCCCACCTTGGGATGAGCCACCAGCGGGGCGCCCACCGGCAGGCCGTGGCCGGTGAGGACGTTGAACACGCCGGGGGGGAAGATGTCCGCTGCCAGCTCGGCGAGGCGCAGAGCCGTCAGGGGCGTTTGCTCGGCGGGCTTGAGGACCACCGTGTTGCCGGCGGCGAGCGAAGGGCCGATCTTCCAGATGGCCATCATCAGCGGGTAGTTCCAGGGGGCGATCAAGCCCACCACGCCCACCGGCTCGCGGCGGATCACGCTGGTGTAGCCGGCCAAGTACTCGCCGGCGGCCTTGCCCTCGAGGCAGCGGCAGGCGCCGGCGAAGAAGCGCAGGTTGTCCACCAGGAAGGGCAGCTCCGAGCGGGCGAGCGCGATCGGCTTGCCGACGTTGGCGGCCTCGAGCTGGGCGAGCTCTTCGGAGTGGGCCTCGATGCGATCGGCCAGCTTGAGCAGCATCAGGCTGCGCTCGGCGGGTGTCGAGTCGTACCAGGTTTCGAAGGCGCGCTCGGCGGCCGCCACCGCCCGGTCCACGTCCACCGAGGAACCGGTGGGCACGCGGGCGATCACTTCTTCGGTGGCAGGATTCAGGATCGCCTCGTCCTCACCGCTCGCCGAGCCCACGGCCTGGCCGTCGATCCACATGGAATAGGTTTTCATCGGACCTCCCGCCTAGAAGCTGACCGCGCCGCCCACGGTGAAAATGGTTTCGTCTTCAGAGCTCTCGGTGAGCGAGGGATCCGCCTCGCGCCGCGCGTCGAGGGATTCGAGGGCGATCGAGCGCTGCAGCTGGGCGTGCACGCTGAAGCGGTCGTTGATCTGCCAGGGGACGTTGACGCCGAAGAGCAGATCGTTCGGCGTGCCGTTGCCCTTGGCCTTGTTGTTGTAGTGGAAATCCAGGCTGTAGGCGCCCGAGAGATCCAGGCTGGCCTTGGAGCCGAGCGGGAAGCTATGGCTCAGGGCGAGCGTGAGATAACCGCCGTTCACTTTGTCGAAGTCGCGGTAGAAGGAGAGCGTGGGGGAGAGCGGCACGTCGAAGCCCACGATGGCGTAGTACTCGTAGGTGTCGAGGAACGCCAGATCCCGCTCGGCGTCGTGGTTGAACTGATAGGTGAGGCCGCCCAGGGTGACGGAGACCTTGTCGCCGAGCGAGAAGGTGTAGTCCACCAGGAAATCGGCCTCGGCGTAGTTGCCGCCGTTCTTGATGTCGCCGAAGTAGCCGTAGTACGACAGCGAAAGGCCGCCGTAGCCGTAGCGCACCGAGGGGAAGATCACCGGCTCGTTGCCTAGCAGGTCCGAGCCGCGGAAGAGGTAGATGCTGGCGCGATCCACCGAGGCTCCGAGGCTCCAGGACTTCTCGGCTTCGTCCTCGGCACGACCCGCTCGGGCCGAGGCGAGGATCGCCAGGCAGGTGAGGGTGGCAATCAGGGCTTTTTTCATGTTCTACCTCCGTCGATCGAGAAGGATGGCCCCGCCGGCACGAAGCGAGCCTGCCGAGGGGAGGGCGGGCGGAAACAGCTGCTGGAAAGGCTGCGGAGCACTGTACTAGCGCTCCATTACGTCGCTCGTTTCCTCCTTCTCGCGGCTCAGGCTGTGGGCGAGCAGGATGGGAACGGTGGTGACGGCGATGACGAAAAAGGCGGTGACGTTGGTGACCGGCCGATCCCGGGGCCGGGTGAGCTGGTCGACGATCCAGATCGGCAGCGTGGTCTGCTGGCCGGCCGTGAAGGTGGTGACGATCACCTCGTCGAAGGAGAGCGAGAACGCCAGCATGCCGCCGGCCAGGAGGGCCGTGGCGATCGCCGGCAGGATCACCCGGCGGAAGGTTTGGAAGAGGTCGGCGCCGAGGTCCATCGAGGCTTCGATCTGCGAGCGCCCGGTGCGCCGCAGCCGGGCGGCGACGTTGTTGTACACGGTGACGATGCAGAAGGTGGCGTGGCCCACCACGATGGTCCAGAAGCTGAACGACAGGTCGAGGATCGACAGTGCCGAGCGCAGCGCGATGCCGGTGACGATTCCCGGCAGGGCGATCGGCAGGATCACCAGCAGGCTGATCGCCTCGCGGCCGAAGAACTTGCGCCGGGCCACGGCGAGCGCCGCGAGGGTGCCGAGCACCAGGGCGAGGGCGGTGGCGGCGGCCGCCACCTCGAGCGACAGCGACAGTGAGCGCCACAGATCGGTGCGCCCCCAGGCCTCGCCGAACCAGCGCAGGGTGAGCCCCGGCGGGGGGAAGGACAGCGTGGCCTCCTCGGTGGTGAAGGCGTAGAGCATCATCACCAGCATCGGCACATAGAGGAAGGCGAGCACGCCCAGGGCGGCCGCCACCAGCCAGCGCGGCGCCCGTTCCTCAGAGCGCATCGAAGGCTCCCAGCCGCTTGGCGAAGCTCAAGTAGAGGCCCATGATCACGATCGGTCCCATGGTCATGGCCGCCGCCAGGGGCAGATTGCCGGCCGTGCCCTGATGGCGTAGCACCGCCTGGCCGATGTAGAGGCTCGAGTTGCCGATAGTGCCCGGGATGATGAAGTCCCCGAGGGTGAGCGAAAAGGTGAAGATCGAGCCGGCCACCACTCCGGGCAAAGCGAGCGGCAGGGTGACCCGCCGGAAGGTGCGGCCGGGGGTGGCGCCGAGGTCCGCCGAGGCTTCGAGCAAAGAGCGCGGCACCCGCGACAGAGCCGCCTCGACCGGCAGGATCATGTACGGCAGCCAGACGTAGAGGAACACCAGGAACATGCCGAGCGGCGAGAAGGAGAGCGAGGGGCCGCCGATCACGGGCAGAGCCAGCACCTGCTGGAGCAGGCCGTCCAGGTGCAGGTGGGCCAGGAAATAGCTCAGGATGCCCTCTTTGGCGAGGATCAGCTTCCAGGCGTAGACCCGCACCAGATAGCTCGACCACAGCGGCAGCACCACCGCCAGGTAGAGCAGGGTCTTCAGCCGGCCGTGGGCGTGCCGGGCCATGAAATAGGCCAGCGGGAAGGCCAGGAGCGCCGCGGCCACGGTGACCGCCGTCGCCATGCCGGCGGTGCGCAGAAGGATGTCCAGGTGGGCCGGGCTCGCCAGGTCCCGGTAGCTCCTGAGGCTCGGCTCCTGCACCACCACGCCGCTGTACTCGTCCACCCGATAGAAGCTCTGGACCAGGAGCGAGCCGAGGGAGCCGAGGTAGACCACCCCCAGCCAGCCGAGCGGAAGGGCGAGCAGCAGGACGAGCGACAGTCGAGGTCGCTGGAAGAGAAAGGTCGAGAGGCGCCGCCAGGGGCTCGGCCCGCTCATCCGTGCTCGCGGCTCTCCGGCCTGGAGCCGGGGATCGACAGGCAGTGGCTCGGGTCCCAGGCCAGGCGCACCGGCCGCCCCACGGCGGCGTGGGGCGGCGCCAGGATGGGGCCGCTGTTCTGCTCCACGGCGGTGAGCTCTCCCGCCTCGGGAACGGCGACCGCGTAGCGGGTGCTCATCCCCAGATAGACCACCTCGCGCACCGTGCCCACCACCGAGTGCCAGCCCGGGGCCGCCTCCTCCTCCGCTTCGAGCAGGCGGATCTTCTCCGGGCGCAGGGCGAAGCGGCCGGGGCTGCCGGTCAAAGCTTCGGCCTGGGGCCCTTCGAGCAAGTTGGTGATGCCCACGAAACTGGCCACGAAGGCAGTCGCCGGGCGCTCGTAGATCTCGGCGGGAGGGCCTACCTGCTCGATCCGCCCCTGGCTGAACACCGCCAGGCGATCGCTCATGGTGAGCGCCTCCTCCTGGTCGTGGGTGACGAACAGGAAGGTGATGCCCACCTGCTTCTGGATCGCCTTGAGCTCGCTCTGCATCTGCTGGCGCAGCTTGAGGTCGAGGGCGCCGAGCGGCTCGTCGAGCAGCAGCACCCGTGGCCGGTTGACCAGCGCGCGGGCCAGGGCCACCCGCTGCCGCTGCCCGCCCGAGAGCTGCCCGGGGCGG
>CALMKX010000295.1 GCA_937867335.1 uncultured Acidobacteriota bacterium | reverse complement strand
GGGCGGCCGCTCCAGCACCGGCGGGCCCGCCACCCGGCGTCTGCGCCAGGCCTTGGTGGCCGCTCAGTTCGCGGTGGCCACGCCACTCTTGATCGGCTCGGGGCTGCTGCTGGCGAGCCTGCGCCAGCTCGAGCAGGTGGACCCCGGCTTTAACCCCAAGGGCCTGGTGAGCGCCGCCCTGCTGCTACCGGCGGAGCGCTACGGCGACCCCGCCCGGATCCAGGGTTTCTGGGACCGCCTGAAGAGCGAGCTCGAGACCCTGCCCGGGGTGGCGGGGGTGGCCTTCGCCGACGGCCGGCCGCCGCGCGGGGTGGGCAACATCAACAACTTCGACCTCGAGGACCGCCCCACGCCCGCCGGCGAGTCCCAGCCCACGGCGCCGTGGGTCTCGGTGTCTCCCGAGTACTTCGCCCAGATGGGGATTCCGCTCTTGGCCGGCCGGGGCTTCGACTCCAGCGAGGCGGCGCCCGACGCCCCCGAAGTGGTGGTGGTGGATCGCGCCTGGGCCGAGCGCTACTTCCCCGGCCAGAACCCGCTCGGCAAGCGGTTGCACGAAGGCGGCAGCTCCAGCTGGACCACCGTGGTCGGCGTGGTGGGCGAAGTGAAATACCTCGGCCTCGACCAGCCGGACCAGGGCACCGTCTACTGGCCGATCGTGCAGCGCTCGCCCCGCTCGCCGATGGAGCGCTTCAGCTCCCGCTTCGCCTACTTCTTCGTGCGCACCGCGGCCGAGCCCCGGGCCCTGCTGCCGGCGGTGCGCCAGGTGGTGCGCCGGCTCGACCCGGCCTTGCCCCTCGAGGAAGCCGCCACCCAGGACGAGCTGCTCCGCGACGCCGTCGAGGTGCCTCGCCTGCTCTCCACCCTGGTTCTCGGCTTCGCCCTCGTGGCCCTGCTGCTGTCGGTGGTGGGGATCTACGGCGTGATGTCCTACTTCGTGCAGCAGCACACCCGGGAAATCGGCATCCGCCTCGCCCTGGGCGGCAGGCCCCAGGCCGTGCGCCGCCTGGTGGTGAGCCGCGGCTTGCAGGTGGTGGCCCTGGGAGTGGCCCTCGGCCTCGTGGCCGCCCTCGCCCTCTCCGGCCTCCTGGCAAGCCTGCTCTTCCAGGTCGAACCCACCGACCCTCGCACCTTCCTCGTCGTGGCCACCGCCCTCCTCACCGCCGCCTTCCTCGCCTGCCTCTTACCAGCCCGAAAAGCCGCCGCCGTGGACCCGGCAACCACGCTGCGGGCGGAGTGAAGCAAGGCAGGACGGCTGGCCCCGGGGGGCTGTTACGAAACGTGGGGAGTTGCCAACAGGGCCCGACATCTCGTAACAGCCCTGCACACTGGCCACCAAGCTTGGCGTCCGCGGCCTCCTAATTTAAACTTAGGCCACCAACTCTTAATAGTGGATCTGGCTGTTCAGAGTTGTTGAATAGCGGAGGCCCTGCTCCATGAAGCGCGGTGAGACCGGCACTTACGAGGCGACGAGCGCCGGTGGCGAGGTGGTGCGGGATTTCGTACCGGCTCCTCTTCCCCCCAACCCGCCGCTCGACTTCGGCGGCGGGCTCCAGCCGGCCCTCGAAGCCGCCGTGCTCGCCCTTGGCCGCCTCGCTCTTCTTCCAAGCCTACGCTCGCAGCGAATCGGTATCCTCCTCAGCTAGCGTTCGCGTAGGTTGTCTCCTCTCACGTTGAATTCACTGGCATCTGGAGAGACGGATGGACCGCCTCCATTCCGGAGTTCCAGCCGAAGGACTCTGGACTCGCACAGAGGATTCGCGAAGGGCACCTCAGGCGGCGGGTCGACACCCAGAGCCGAGAATGAGGTCTTCCTCAAGGCTCCCCCCCGAAATCCTCCCCCCTCCCCCGTCGTATAGAAGGCCATCGACCCTCCATCGCCCAGGCCGGGTGATGGCTCCATGGAGAGACTTGTATGCGACGCTGGTCTTCGCTTCTGGTTTGGATTCTGTGCCTGCTCGGCCCCGCGGCGGGGGCCTGGGCTGCTGACCCGGCCGGGCATTGGCAGGGGGCGATCGAGCTTCCCGGCCAGCAGCTGGCTTACGACATCGACCTCGCCCAGGATGCGAGCGGGCACTGGAGCGGCGATATCTCGATCCCGGCCCAGGGGGCTCGGGACCTGCCGCTCGCCGGCTTCGCGGTGGAGCCGCCCAAGGTGGGCTTCGAGATCCAGGGCATTCCCGGCAAGCCCACTCTCGCCGGCGAGCTCTCCGCCGACGGCGGCAAGATCAGCGGCACCTTCACTCAGGGCGGGCAGAGCTTCCCCTTCCAGATGGAGCGCGGAGCCACCGGCGCCGCGCGGGCCACCCAGAGCCTCCAGGGCTTCGACACCGTGGTGGCGCAGATCCTCGCCGATCTCAATTTGCCGGGCCTGGGCGTGGGGATCGTGAAAGACGGCGAGGTGATCCTCGCCCGCGGCTACGGCTTCCGGGACGTCGAGGCCAAGCTGCCGGTCACCGCGGACACTCTCTTCGCCATCGGCTCCTCCACCAAGGCCTTCACCACCTTCGTCCTGGCCAGCCTGGTGGCCGAGGGCAAGCTCGACTGGGACACGCCGGTGCGGCGCTATCTGCCGTCTTTCCGGCTCTTCGATCCAACCGCCAGTGAGATCATCACGCCGCGGGATCTGGTGACCCACCGCTCCGGCCTGCCCCGCCACGACCTCGTCTGGTACAACAACCAGGCAGCGCCTCGGGCCGAGCTGGTCTCCCGCCTGGCCTACCTCGAGCCCACCGCCACGCTGCGCCAGAAGTTCCAGTACAACAACCTGATGTTCTTGACCGCCGGCTACCTGGCCGAGCAGCTCACCGGCAAGAGCTGGGAAGAGAACGTCCGCGAACGGATCTTCCTCCCCCTCGGCATGAGCCACAGCAACTTCGACGTGGCCGACTCCCAGCGCGCGCCGGACTTCGCCCAGCCCTACGTCGAGAGGGAAGAGAAGCTGGTCAAGGTGCCGTTCCGGCCGATCGGCAACATGGGCCCGGCCGGGTCGATCAACTCCTCGGTGAACGACATGGTGCGCTGGGTGGCCTACCAGCTCACGGGCAAGGCGGGCGGCAAGGAGCTGCTGCCGCCGGCCCTCCTGGCCGAGCTCCATGCCACCCAGATGCCGATGGGCAACACCGCCGAGCGGCCGGAGATCTCGGCCACCTCCTACGCCATGGGCTGGATGAGCGACACCTTCCGCGGCCATGCGCGGCTGCACCACGGCGGCAACATCGACGGCTTCTCGGCGATGGTGACGCTCCTGCCCCAGGACGGCCTCGGCCTGGTGGTGCTGTCCAACAAGGAAAGCTCTGGCGTGCCGGAGTTGGTGGTGCGGGAGGCTCTCGACCGCCTGCTCGAGCTCAAACCGATCGGCTGGGAAGCCGAGGCCCTCGCTCGCCGCAAGGCGAGCCTTGCCGCCCAGAAGGGAGCCAAGTCCCGGCTGGACGAGGGCCGCAAGACCGGCACCCACCCAGCCCATCCGCTGGCCGAATACGCCGGCTTCTACCACCATCCCGGCTACGGGGATCTCACGGTGCAGGCGGCCGGCAAGGGCCTCGAGCTCACCTACAACCACCTCACCCTGCCGCTCGAACACTGGCACTACGAGGTGTGGAGCCCCAAAGGCGTCACCGACCCGATCCTCGAGGACTTCCGCCTCAAGTTTCGCTTCGTGGACGACATGGACGGCAACGTGGCCGGCATCCGCACTCAGTTCGAGCCCACGCTCAGCGAGGTGGAGTTCGTGCGCCAGCCGGATCCCAAGCTCTCGGATTCGAGCTATCTGGCCAAGCTCGCCGGAGCCTACGACCTCGAGGGCGAGACCGTGAAGGTGGTGCTCTCGGGCAGCGAGCTGCTGCTCTCCCAGCCCGGTTCACCCTTGATGCACCTGGTGCCGCAGGTTTCCGGCCGTTTCCAGATCCGCGAGGCGAGCGTGATCAGCCTGCGGTTCGACCTCGACGCCCAGGGCAAGGTGGTGTCCCTCACCTCGTTCCAGCCGAACGGTGTGTACACCTTGAAGCGGCTGAACTGAGCCGGTTCTCTAGCTCAGGTCGAAGAGCCGCGACAGCAGCAGCTGCAGGGGGAAGCGCCGCAAGGAGCCTTCCCCCGCAGAAACCTCGTCGAATTTCGCTACCGCATCCGCCTCGATGCCCTGACCCCAGATCAAGACCGGCACCGGGTCCGCGGCGTGATGACCGCCTTCCGAGAGGGTGGCGTGGTCCGAGGCGATGGCCACCCGCAACGGCGCGGTCCAGTCCTTGATCAGGGCGCCCAGGGCACGGTCCACCCTCTCGATGAAGGCCACCTTCTGCTCCGGGCGCTGGTCGTGGGAGGCGATGTCCGCGCCTTTGAGGTGCACCACCACCAGATCGTTCGTGGCCAGGGCCTTGGCCGCGGCCTGGAACTTCAGCTCGACGTCCGAGTCGAGGTTGGCGGTCATCTCCGGGGTGGTGATCGGCTCTCCGCCCAGCCAGGCCGAGAGACCCAGCACGGTGCGGTCGCCGGAGATCGCCGCATGGGCCAGGGGCACCCCCTCCTGGGCGAGGTGCGGCAGGCGATGCACCCGGCCGGCGCCGCGGCTGAG
>CALMKX010000294.1 GCA_937867335.1 uncultured Acidobacteriota bacterium | reverse complement strand
TTTTCCTTCCCCCCCCCACGGCCGGCCCGCCGCGCGGCCCAGCGCAGCCGCAATCGCCTCGGCGGCCTCCGCCGGCACGGCTTCACTCCATCCCACTTCGCTTCGAAAGGCGCGGTTCGAAGCGATCACTTTGGACTCCGACACAACCGCCACCGCTACCGGAAGCGCGGCCAGAGCGTCTACCTTGCCGCCCATAAGCAGTACTGGGGCGGGGCGCCGGCAATCGACGGCGTGCGCTCGAACGGATCTTGACGGAGGTTGATGATTAGCGGCATGTCCGTCGTCACTTTCGGCCCCGGCCAGCCTTGGGGCTGTTGAAAAAACTGATATTTGAAGTCATCGATTCGTATCGCGCCCAGGTGCGGGCCGCCAAAATAAAACAACTCGTGGCGCTTGCTTGGTCCGGCGCCCGTGATCAAATCCAATTGGTTGTAACCGTCGAGGTGGTTTTTGTATTCGCGGTCTCCCAGCTTCACGCCCTTGAGCAACTGGTCGGTGATATTGGGATTGCCGGCCGCGGCCACCAGCGCCGCCAGAAGCGCGAGGTTGAGCCAGAACCAGCGGTTCGGCCGGGGCTCGGCTGTGCTGGGCGGCTCGGCGGCAGCGCTGGGCAGCAGCACGCCGTCGCTGTCCTCGCCCAGGCGCAGGTAGAGCACCGGAGTGGCGAAGTCCCGGGCACCGGCCCCGGGGCGGTTGGCGAGCGCCAGCCGGGCCTCCGCGACGGCGGCATCCACCGGCTCGCCTCCAGCCAGAGAGCGGTAGAAGCTCCCTGCAAGCTCGATGGCTGCATCGTCCGCGATGCGGAACTGATGAGCCAGAACCGCCGGAATGCCGGCCTGGGCGAGCAGCGGGGCGATGCCGCTCCAGGCGTGGGCCGGGTCCCTGCGGCCGGTTTCGCAGCCGTTGAGCAAGGCCAGGCGCACTCCGGCGCCGGCGAGGTTCAAGCCCAGCTGCTCGGCCGCCACGTCGAGGGGCTGGCCGGCTTCGTCTTCGAGCAGCAAGAAGCCCTTGCCCTCGCGGGTGCGGGGAATCTCGCCCATCTCGGCTGCGAACTCGCCGTGGCCGGCGTAGTGGAAGAGCTGGGCGCCGCCGGCGAGGCCCTGCTGGAGGGCAGAGAGAGTGGCCCGCTCCGGGCTTTCGACCGAGATGCGGCTCCCTTCGAGAGCTTGTTCGACGCCCTGCCGCTCGGCGGCGAGGTCGAGCGGGGCGAGCCCGGCCCCTTTCGCCGCCGACAGCAGGCAGAGGAGGCGGGGCGCGGCCACCGGCGAGAACTCCCCAGCCGGGGCCGCCAGCACCTCGTGCCGCGCCAGCGAGAGCGGGCGGCGCAGCACCAGGAAGCCGCGGGCGTCCCGTTCGGCCGCCGGCACATTGGGGAGGTCGAGGTAGGCGAGCTCCCAGGGCAGAGAGGCGAGCTCGGGAGCTTCGATCAGCAGGCGCAGCCGGAGGCCCTCGTCTTCGCCAAGCGCCACGAGGCTGCGCTCGAAGAGCTGGCGGGCTGGCCCCGGCGGCAGCAGCAGATCTCCCAGCTCGAGGCCCAGGGCGATCACCGCGGGACGGCCGAGACCGGGCGCCTCGAGCGGCTGCAGGCGAGCGCGGAGCCCGGCCGGAAGCCCCAGAGCCTGGGCCTCGCCGAGCGCCATCTGGCTGCCGTCCGGGGCACGGGCCACGCGCAGGCGGAACCGCTCCTCGCCGGCCTCGCGCCGGTAGTCGAAAAGCTCGAGGTCGAAATTCTGGTACCGCCTCACCGTCGTCGTGGCGCCCCCGTCTCAGGCGCGAGCGTAGGCCTCGAGGAGGCGTGGCCATTGCGTCCTCTTGGCAAGCTCGAGGTCTCCATAATAGGGCGAGATGGCGGCCTCGGATGGCAGATAGATCGACACACCGCGGCAGCTGTCGACTTTCTTGCCCTGGCCGCCGGCGGCGAGGATCGCCCGGCCGGGCCCCGGCTCGAGGGCGGCGAGCAGATCCCGAGCGGCCCCTGCGACGGCCGCGGAGCCTTTGGCTTCGAGCCCGCCGGCGAGCTGGCCGAGGTCTCGCAGGGTGCCGTCCCAGAAGCTCGCCGAGTGGCGATGGGCAGACCACAGCGTGTTGGCGGCGCCCGGCATTTCGACGAGGAGGGCCTGGGCCAGGGCGTCGAAGGGGGTGACCAGCTGGTCGATCTTCGAGAGGTCGAAGGCCGCCTGGGTGACGTCCCCGGCCTCGGCGTTGCCGGCGTAGGAACGCAGGTAGTGTTCGACGATCCGGCCGCCCAGCTCGGCGGGAGGCAGCAGCGGGTCCTCGGCCAGGAGATCGAGCACCGTGCCGTAGGGCCAGCCGTCGGCGGGCTCGGTCTCTTCGGAAGCCACCAGCACCTTTGCGCAGGGCGCCGCCTGGAAGGCCACCTCGAGATTGGCCATCAGGCAGGCGTCCATGCCCAGCAGGTCGATCGGCTGGCCGAGCAGGCCGACGATCTCTTCCAGGGCCTTGCCCAGCTCGACGGTATCCAGGGAGTGGCCGCTGCCGTCGTCCGAGAGGATCGCCCGCTCGTCGGCCGAGGTCGCCAGGATGCGCTCGAGGGTGTGCCGGAAGAAGGCCCGGCGTAGCTTGGAGGCCGCGCGCAGGGGCGCTTCGCGCACGGAGAAGCCCGGGCTGCGGCTCGCCCGGGCGATGCGCTCGATCTCGGCCGGCTCCCAGCCGCCGCCGTGGTTCCACAGCACCAGGGCGTAGCGCTTGGCCGGATAGGCCTTGTGGGCCCAGCGGACGAAATCCACCAGCACTTCGGGGCTCCCCGAGTCCGTCTCTGCCAGCTGCACGACCTTCTCGTGCCCGCCGTGATGACCCACGTGAATGCGCCGGGTACCGTTGTCCCCGGCGTTGTCGAACTGCACCACCACGTTGAGATGGCCGCTCGAGCCCACCTGGCGCATCTCGGCGAGGTCGGTGTCGCCGGCGCCCGAGAGGTTGTTGTCTCCGGCCATGTACACCAGGAACGTCCATTCTGCGGGCTTGGCCATGGTTGGCTCCTCCTCCTAGAACGAGGTGCTCGGCGACCGGCCATCGTTACCTCGCGGGTGAAGAGAGGGGGCGCTATGATCGCGCGATGACCCCGACCGGCCGCCAGGTGGTACAGCTGCTCCTGGCCACCTTCCTCGAGCGGGGGGTGGACCCGTACTCGGCCCTGCGCCGCACCTCGACGGAACCGCCCAGACGGGAGCGGGCCTTGAGCGGAGCCGAGCTCGCCGGGCTCCGGCGTCAGCCCGGCCCCGCGCGCTACGATGAGCGCGACCGGTCGCGGCGTGG
>CALMKX010000293.1 GCA_937867335.1 uncultured Acidobacteriota bacterium | reverse complement strand
CCGGGGAGGCCGCGCCGCCACCACGCCCCGCCACAGCGCCAGCGGCCAGCCTTCCACTCGCGCCACCAGGGCGGGCGCGAGCTCGCGCTGGCGGGCGAGCGTGGCCACTTCGGCGAAGGAGAGGGTACGCAGGCGGCTGCCGGCGTGGGGCACCAGGAGCAGCTCGCCGGGGGGCAGGGAGTGCTCTTCGCTGCGCGCGAAGCGCAGCCCGAAGGCGAACGAGCCCTTGCCCAGGGTGGCCACCGGCAGCCGCCGGGCTCCGTGTTCGGCCGCCGGTTCAGCCTCGAAGAAGATCTCCGCCTTGCCGGCCTCGAGGTAGAGCACTTCCTGCCGGGAAGCGAGGCCCAGGGCGTCCCGGCCGCCGAGCCGAAGCGGCCGGCCCAGGGCGGCGAGCGCCTGCTCGAGGGGCTCGGCGGGCTTCAAGGCCCTGCCCCCTCGGCCGTCTCGAGCAGCCGGCGGTAGGCCCCACCCCGCTCGAGCAGCTCCTCGTGGCCGCCGCGTTCGACGATCTTGCCCTTCTCGAGCACCACGATCTCGTCGGCATCGCGGATGGTCGACAGGCGATGGGCGACGATCAAGCAAGTGCAGCCGCGCCGCCGCAGGGCGGCGTCGATCTCCTCTTCGGTCGAGGCGTCGAGCGCGCTGGTGGCCTCGTCCAGAACCAGGAGCGTCGGCTTCCCCACCAGGGCGCGGGCGAGCTCCAGCCGCTGCCTCTGGCCGCCGCTCCAGTTGGCACCGTTCTCCTCCAACACGGCCTCGTAGGCCCCGGGCCGAGCGGCGATGTCCTCGTGGATGGCGGCATCCCGCGCGGCGGCCACCACCTGGGGGAGCGGCACCGTGGAATCCCAGAGGCTGAGGTTCTCGCGCACCGTGCCGGCGAAGAGCAGCACCTCCTGGTCCACCACCGCGAGCGAAGCGGTGAGCACCGCACGGGGAATCTCCGCTCGGGGCCGGCCGTCGAAGAGGATGTCCCCACCCCAGGGCTCGAGCAGCCCGGCCACCAGCCGGGCCACGGTGGACTTGCCGCTGCCCGAGCCGCCCACCAGGGCCACTCTCGCCCCCGGGCGCAGCACCAGGTCGAAGCCCTCGATGAGCGGCGGGTCGAGCCGGCTGTAGCCGAAGCGGAGGCCCCGGATCTCGAGGTGGCCGGCCAGGCGAGCGTCGAGGGCCTCCTCGCCCTCCGGGCCGGGCGCGCGCACCCGGTAGCGCAGCACGTCGTCCAGCCGGTTCATGTCCCCTTCCACCAGCTGCAGCTGGCCACCCAGGGAGACGAAACGACCCACCGGCGCGAGAAAGCTCGCCACCAGGGCCTGGAAGGCCACCAGGCCGCCCAGGGTGAGGCGGCCCTGGATCACCCTCAGGCTGCCCACGCCGAGAATCGCCGCCTGGTTCAAGGCCACGAGCAGCGGCGGCACGGTGTCCAGCAGCTGTGAGGCCCGCTCCAGCCGCTGGCGCAGGTTCACCACCCGCGCCTGGTAGCCGGCCCAGCGGGCGAAGAGGTCCGACTCGCCGCTGCCGGCCTTGATGGTCTCGATGGTGGCGAGGCCGCCCAGGGCGGTGCCGCCCAGCTTGGCCCGCTCCTGGAGCAGCCGACGGTTGTCGTCCGTGCGGCGGCGGGAGACCAGCCGCAAGGCCAGAACATTGGCCACCACCACCGCCAGGGTGGTCATCGTCATCACCCGGTCGTAGGCCAGCAGCAGGGCCCCGAAGAGCAGGCAGAGCAAGGCCCCCACGGCGTTGATGGCGAGGTCTCGCGAGAGCAGTTGGGCCACGCGGTCGTTGATCTGCACCCGGGCGCTGATGTCGCCGGCGAAGCGCTGGCTGAAGAACTCGAGCGGCAAGGCCAGCACGTGGCGCAAGAAATGGCTCGAGCCGGCAAGCGACAGGCGGGTCTCCAGGCGCAGCAGGGCGCTCTGCTGCAGCCAGGTGCCGAGGGCGAGGGCCAGGGCGGTGGCCGCCATGAAGGCCGAGAGCGGGGCGAACCAGCTGGTCGCCCCTTCCACCAGCACGGAATCCACGAAGACCCGCGTGAAGCTCGGCGCCACCAGCACCGGGAAGGCCAGCAACAGGCTCGCCAGGAAGACGAATAGCGGTGCCGAGCCGGCGCCGACGAGCCGCCGCCCCAGAGCCGCGAGCAGGCTGGGCGAGGAGCCGCCGCGGGCGAAGCTCTCCCCCGGCGCGAGCACCAGCACCACCCCGGTGAAGCTCTGGTCGAGCTCCTCCTCGCTCACCGTGCGTGGGCCGGAAGCCGGGTCGTTGATGTACGCCTTGCCCCGGCCGAAGCCCTCGAGCACCACGAAGTGGTTGAAGTTCCAGTGCAGGATGGACGGATGCTGGAGCTTGCGCAGCCCGGCCGGCTCGGTCTTGAAGCCCTTGGCGGTGAAGCCGTAGCCGCGCGCGGCCTTGACCATGTTGTTGGCCTTGGAGCCGTCGCGGGAGACGCCGCAGGCCAGCCGCAGCTCCTCGAGCGGCACCCAGCGGCCGTGGTGAGCCAAGAGGATGCCCAGGCAGGCGGCGCCGCATTCCACCGCTTCCATCTGCAGCACCGTGGGGGTGCGCGGCGGGCGGTTGCGCCCGATCCCGGGGACTCGCTCGAGGGAGCGACGCAGCCAGGAGGGAAGCCAGAGCACGCGCCGTTCCTCCCGGAGCCTAGAGCCCGAGGGCGGACCTGAGGCTGGGAATCACCAGGGAGATGGGCCGGTCCTCGCGCAGCAGCACGCGGCCCTTCGCCAACGTGCCGCTGGTGATCGGCACCCGTGGGCCGGGCGAGGAGGTCCAGCGGAAGCCGGTGGGGGTGGCGGGATCCACCTCGAGGGCGACGTCCACCTCGATCGCCGGCCCTTTCTCCACCAGCCGATTCACCAGCTCCTGGTTGCCCAGGAGGCGCAGCATGCCGCGGGCGGTCGAGGGGTACTCGGCCACCCAGCGCACCTCGCCGAGCAAGAAGCCGTGCTCCTCCTGGCGCACGCTCGAAGGCGAGACCCGCACCCGCGAGCCAGCCTTGATCAGCTTGCCCTGCTCGGCGGGCACGTAGAGCACGGCCACCAGCTCTTCAGACTGGATCTCCACCGAGAGGATCGGCGCGCCGGGGGAAACCACGTCGCCGCGGTCCACCGCCAGCTCCACCACCCGGCCGGTGTGGGGCGAGATCACCTTCACGCTCTCGCTCAAGCTGGCCTCGAGCTCGCGCAGCTTGAGCTCCTGGTCCCGGATCTGATTGCGGCGGTCCTCGATCTCCCGGTTGAGGCCTCGCTCGGATTCCAGCCGCTTCAAGCCCAAGCCGGCGAGCTCGAGCCTCTGGGCTGCCAGGCGGTCCTTGAGCGTGTTCAAGTCCCGCTCGGCGTCGAGCAGCGTCTGCTGGGTGATCAGCCCGTCGGCCAGGAGCGCCTGGTCGGCCGTCACCCGCTGGGCGGCAAGCTCCACTTCGCGCTCGAGGGTAGCGATGGTGCGGTTGAGGTCTCCCCTCTGCTGCTCGAGGTTGGCGCTCGAGAGGCGCTGCTGCTCCCCGGCATAGCCGAGCAGGCGCTGGTAATCGCCCTCGAGGGCGGCCTTGCGGGCCCGGGTCTCCTCGAGCTGGCGAGACAAGCCCTCCTGGCGAATGCGCGCCACCTCCTGGCCCTTCTCGATGCGATCCCCCACCGCCACCAGCACCTCCTCCACCTGGCCGCTGCCGGTGGCCACCAGATCGGCCACCCCGCCGTGGCGCAGCAGGATGCCCTCGCCCTGGGCCTCGGTGGGCACCGAGCCGAGAAAGCCCCACATCAGGGCTGCCGCCACCACCAGCCCGAGGGCGGAAAGGGCCAGCCAATGGGCCGGGCGGGTCACCTCCAGGAGCTGATCCAGCTGCTCGGGGGAGGACAGCCGCTCGAGGGCCACCTTGCGGAAGATGTCGCTCACGGCGCGCCTCCGCGAAGCAACGGGCCAAGCTCCACCCGTTCGAGGGCCGGTCCCCGCGGCGTGGCCACCACGAAGGCCCCGAGCGCCAGCCGCAGCTCCACCCGGGCGAGAGCGAGCGTGAGCCGGGCGCCCACCAGCCGCAGCTGCGCACCTGCCGCGCGATCCCGCTGGGTGATCACGTCGATCACCGTCGAAGTGCCGGCCTTGAGCTTCTTCTCTTCGTTCTCGGCCGCCTGGGAGAACAGGCTCACCGCTTCGGCGGCCCGGGCCACCTCCTCGGCATCCCGGCGCACGGCGTCGAGGGCGATCGCCGTGGCGCTCGCGATCGAGCGGCGCAGCAGCTCCTCCCGGATCTCCGCCCGGGCGAGGCCCGCCTGGGCGGCCAACAGCTGCGAACGCGCTTCCAGATTGCCGAGCGGCCGGGTGAAGGAGAGCGAGAGGCTGGCGCTGGGGCCGGGCAGGTCCCGGTACGCCGCGGCGAAGAAGTCGCCGGCCGAAGAGCCGACCGCGAGCCCGTTCCAGGACGGGGTGAAGAGTAGGTCGAGCCGGGGCTTGAGTGCGTCTTCGGCCGCCGCCACCTGCAGCGCCGCGGCCTCGCGGCGGTCCTCGGCCGCGAGCAGATCCCCTCGTCGCAGCCAGCCTTGCCGGGCCGGAAGTTCGCCGGACCCGGCCTCGGGCAGCTCGGGAGAGCCGGTGGGAAGCTCGTCTCCGGCGGCGAGCTCCCGGGCCGGCCACGCAGCCGCGCCCACTGCCAGGGCCAGCCGCTCCCGGGCGGCGTAGAGCTCGCGCTCCCCGGCGATGGTGTCCGCCTGCTTGGCCACCTGGTTCGCCGCGAGCTGGATCAGCTCGGCCCGGGGCGTGAGATCCGCTTCCACCTGCCGCTTCACCGTGGCGAGCAAGGTTCCCGAGCGCTCTTCGGCGGCGCGCAGGATGGCCAGGCTCTGCTCGGCGGCGGCAAGCTCCCAATAGCGCGAGGCCACCCCTGCCAGGCGCTCGGCGACGCCCTGCAAGAGCTCTCGCCGCGCCGCCGAGAGCTCGAGAGCCGCCCCCCTCTCCGCCACCGTCGCAGTCGGCTGGCGCCGGCCGGCCAGCAGGGGCTGGCGCAGCGCCACGGCGAGCCGGCTCTCGGTGGTGGCGCCAGAGCTCGCGGCGTCCTGGCGGCTGAGGCTCAGCGCCGGCTCGATCGAAAGACCCGAGCGCAAGAGCCGCTGCCAGCCGAGTTCGCTCTGCCAGCTCTCGGTGGTGCTGGTGCCGCTGGCGACGAGGGGCTTCTTCACTTGCTGCCAGCCGGCGCTCGCCCGCAGCTCCGAATCGAAGGCGCTCGCGGCCAGGAGCTGACTGGCTTCGGCCGACTGCTCGTCGGTGGCGAGCAGTCGGATACCCGGATCCGAGGCCAGCGCCTCGGCCAGCACTTCAGCCAGGGTGCGGCCAGGCGCAGCCAGGGCCACCGGCGCTCCGGCCCAGGCCAGCCCCAGCAGGCCACGAAGGAGCCAGGAGCTCGCCCTCTCGCCCCGCGAGCGAGAATCGCCGAGAATCCTTAACTTTCCCGCGTGATCTTGCACCTTGATCCGTTAAAATAGCCTCCTGGCAAAACAATGGCAAGGGGTCGTGGGCGAGCACCGCAGAAGCCCTCTCCACCGCGGACTGGCAACCCAGAGGAGCTGAGCCATGATGGATCGACCTCCCTCGGCTTCCTCCACCACTCTCGGGGCCCTACTGGCCCGGCGCCTGCGGCCCCGCAACTCGACGCCGGCCCCCAGCCTGCCCCTGCCCGACGAGCCGGGCCTCGCCCTGTGGCAGGAGTGGGCCGAAGAAGCCCGTTCGGCCGGTGTATTCGCCACTCTCGTCCGCCATCTGCCCCAGCTCGCCTTCCCGATCCGCGAAGGCATCGGCCAGGAGCCTTCCTACCGGGCCGCCACCCTGCGGGGAACGCCCACCACCGAGATCCCTGAAGCCACCGGCCTCGACCTCGCCCGGCCCGAGAGCCTCGAGCTCGAGATCTATCCGAGCCCCGCCGGGCGCGTGCCGATGCTGATCGCTCGCCACCGTGGAGACTTCGAGCGCCTCCTCCAGGCCCTCGCTCGCCGCAACGAGCCCTCGCCCGTGCCCGCCGCCCAGGGTGCTCTCGCCGTGGCCGGCTACAACAACTGGGCTCGGCTCCACCGGCTCCGCCGGGAGTGGCAGCAAGCCCCGCCTCCCAAGGCCGCCACCTGGGAGGAAGAGCTCGCGCGGCTCAAGGCCACGCCGGAGCTCTACCAGGACCGCTTCATCCTGCTCTCCGACGGCCCCTACAGCGCAGTGAGCGCAGCGGAACTCGGCCTCACCGAGCCCGAATGGAGGGAGCGATCCCTGGCGCTCCGGCGGGCCCACGAGGCCTGCCACCTCTTCACCCGCCGCCTCTACGGCAGTATGGCCAACCATCCCCTCGACGAGCTGATCGCCGACTATTGCGGCCTGGTCGCCGCCTTCGGGAGGTTCGAGGCCCGCTGGTTCCTGCGCTTCCTCGGCCTCGAGAGCCTGCCGGCCCTGCGCCCGGACGGCCGCTTCACGCTCTACTGCGGCTCACCACCCCTCGAGGAGAGCGAACGCCGCGAGCTGGCCGAAGTCGTGGCCCGGGCAGCCCACCAGGTCGAGGCCTTCGACCGCGCCACCTCGCCCGAGCGGCCGAGAACCGCCGCCGAGCTGGGGCGGACGATCGAGACCCTCGCGACCTACACCCTCCCCGAGCTGGCCGAGGAGGGCGCCCCTGCGCTGCTCTCGGCCCTGCTACTGGCCGGCTGAATCCGCGGCTCTTCAGCCCTTCCCCCGCCACAGCGCCGCTGCCTCATCGAGCTCCTTGGCTAACTGGGTGAGGGCGCTGGCCACGTTGGTGACGGCCGCCGGAACCTGATCGAACTTGCGCAGCTCGATCGCCTCGCGGATCGCTGGCAGCGTCTTCACCCCGTAGCCGGTGTAGAAGCCCGGGGCGTAGACCAGGTGGCGGTACCAGGGCCGGCCGGGCAGGCCGTCCCGGCTGGTGAGCGAGCGCTCCAGGCGGAACAGGCGGCGGGAGAGCTCGGCGGCCTCTGGCGCCGAAAGCGGCTGAGAACCGGCCAGGCGGTCCTTGCGGGCAGAGGCGTAGCGCTGGCCCGCCGCTTCGAGCTCGGCCATGGCGTTCTTGAGCGGCGAGAAGTCCAGGAAGGGCACGGGGGGCTTGGGCTCCGGCACCACCGAGGTCTTGGTGGGATCCGCCGCCAGCTTGTAGACGCCGTCACGGATGCGAGCGTTTTCCGTGGCGGTTTCCTCGCGCAGGCGGTCCGTGAGCTTGTCCATGTCGTCCACGTAGCGCCGCAGGGTGGCGGTGAGATCCCCGGGCTCGAAGGCCGGCACGTCGGCATTGGCCAGGCGCAGCGTGAGTCGCGCGCCGGTCTTGGCCAGGGCCACGCCGTAGACGAAAGTCGGGTCCACAAAGCGCACGTAGTGATCGAAGCTGTCGTAGATCGAGTGGTACTGGCCGTACTCCTCTTCATCGCCGTAGCCGATGTTCAGCGAAGCGATGCCGAGGTGCTGGAGAAACGGCGTGTAGTCCGACCCGGAGCCCAGCGCAGAAAGGCGCAGCGGCTTCTTGTCCGCCGCCAGGCGCTGTTCCTCGGGGCTTCCCTCCACCCGGGCCCGCGCCCGTAGACGGTCGGCCACGCTCACCCCGGTCTCGGGATCCGTCACGTCGGCCGCCACCTGGTCCACCAGCGTCTCCAGAGCGTGCGAGCCACCGGCGCCGAAGAAGCCCCGGGCGTTGCTGTCCGAGTTGATGTAGGCCACGGCTTTCTCGGCGAGCTCCGCCTCGTGCAGCTCGGCCCATTCGGTGGAGCCCAAGAGGCCCGGCTCCTCGCCGTCCCAGCCGGCGTAGATCAACGTGCGGGCCGGCCGTTCCCCTTGCCGCGCCAGCTCGCCCACCGCCCGCGCCTCCTCGAGCAACGCCACCATGCCGCTCACCGGGTCGCTCGCACCGTTGACCCAGGCGTCGTGGTGGTTGCCGCGGATCACCCACTGATCCGGCCACCGGCTCCCCGGCATGCGGGCGATCACGTCGTAGAGCGGCGCCAGGTCCCAATTGAAGGCGAGCTTCAGGTGGACCTTGGCCGGGCCGGGGCCGAAGTGGTAGGCGATCGGCAAAGCGCCCCGCCAGGTCCCAGGCACCACCGGGCCGCCGAGGGCCGCCAGCAGAGCCCGGGCATCTCGCGCCGAGATCGGCAGCACGGGGATCCTGGTGAGGCTCTTCGCTTCGGCGAGGGGCACTCGAGGCGCGTCCTTGGTGGCGCCGATGAAGGGTGTGAGCGGATCCCCTGAGAACAGCGGAGCGTCCTTCACCGAGCCCCGCTGCACTCCCTGCTCCGGGCGCCAACCTCCCTTCGGGTACGGGTCGCCCGCGGCATAGCCGTCCCCCGAGGGGTCGGAGAAGATCAGGCAGCCGATCGCCCCGTGCTCGGCGGCCACTTTCGGCTTGATCCCCCGCCAGGACCCGCCATAGCGGGCGATCGCGATCTTGCCTTCGACCGAGATGCCATGCCGGGCGAGTTCCTCGTAGTCGTCCGGCAGGCCGTAGTTGACGTACACCAGCTCGCCGGTCACATCGCCGTCCACCGAGTAGGCGTTGTAGGTGGGCAGCTGCTCGGCCTTCTGGCTCGAGGTGGAGTCCTCCGGGATCGCCTCCTCGTCGAGGCCGGCCACGAAGCGCGAGGGAGCCAGGAGCTCGAGCTTGCGTTCCTTCGGCGTGGGGAAGAGCACCCAGAATTCCTCGATCGCGGTGTCGTAGCCCCAGGAGCGGAACTGGCTCGCCATCCACTCGGCGTTCGCCTTGTCCCAGCGCGAGCCCACGTGGTGCGGGTGGGCGGTGAGCTGCTGCATGGACTGGCGGAGGTTCTGAGCCGAGAACAGGGCGTCGAGCTTTGATTCGAGCTCCCGCTGGTGGCGGGCCCCCTCGGCCGAGAAGCCGTAGACCCCCGCCGCCGGCCCGGGCGGCTGGGCCGCTGTAGCACCGGCCCAGCCCAGCAACAGGGTTGCCGTCCACACTGCGCTCCTTCGCCTCATGGGTCTCTCCTTTGCCGGCGCTGGCCGGGAGTCTTCTGGGTGCCAGGGGATTCTAGCCCGCCTGGAGATTACGAGCCGATCCCCGAGAAGTTGGCCAAATCGGCCATCCTGTCGTATTATCTGGACAAGTTTTTCTCTAATCTATAATGAGATCTAAGACTGATAACACTCTGCCGATACATCCAAAATGCCACGAGGGCATTCCTCTGCAAAGCGATTCGCAGTCGCGACCGCGACCCGATTTCGACGGCAGGGGCCCGGCCGGCTCCAGGCCGCCCTGGGCCCATGGCGCCGCGAAGGAGAAACCATGCGTGCTGTGATCTCCGTCACTCTGCTTCTGGCTCTCTGCCTGAGTGTGGCCTCGCCCGCTCTGGCATCGCCCGGCCAGACCTCAGACCTGAGCGCCAGCTGGCTCGCTCGCGCCGAGAGCTGGCTCGGAGTCCTGGCCGAGCGGATCGGCAGGCTGCTCGATCTGCCGGCCAAGCCGGGCTCGAACCTCGATCCGTGGGGCAACGTCATCCCGGGCAGCGATCCGCCGGCGACGCCCCCGCCGACTGAGCCCAAGCCGACCGAGCCCACTCCGGGCTGAGCCGGCCGAGCCTAAGCCGATTCTTCGGAAGAGCCGTGCCCGAGCCGCCACCACGCGCCGAGAGTCGCTCGCAGCAGGCCGGTCTCGAGTCTTTGTTCTGGGCGGAAAACCGCAAACGCATTTTTTGTGTCTACCCTGAATGAAGTCTCGTGCACTACAATAGTGCTGTATTCCTTGAAGATCGTGGAGAGCTCTCATGGTGCGCCGTCTGTCGACGTGTAGGGAGCTGGTGGACCTGCTGGGGGGTCCGCAAGCCGCTCCCACCAGCGTTGCCGCTCTGCTCGAGCATCACCTCGAGGTTTGTCCGACCTGTCGCGAGCTCGGCATCAAAGGGTCCGCGGTAGGGCCGCCCCTGCCCAACCTCCGGGCCGCCTTCGCCGGGGCTCTCGAAAGGGCCGCCCAGCAGACGTTGGTCCTCGACCGGCTGAATCAGGACGCCCAACGCGAGCTGGGCGAGCTCCTGGCTCTGCCCGCCGAGCGCCGGCGGCTGAAGATCAGTCGCAGCTTCGGCCAGTTCCGCAACCCGGTGCTGGTGGAGCTCCTGATTCGGGAGAGCCGGCGCCAGCTGGCGAGCGCCCCCTACGAGGCCTATGAGCTGGCCGAATGCGCCTGCGACGTGGCCTTGCGCCTGGTGCCGACCGAACTCGGCCGGGCCTGGGCGATGACCGCCGTGGCCCGCTCGCACGCCCACCGAGCCAACGCTCTGCGGGTGACCGGCGACTTCCGCCGGGCGAGTTCTCTGCTGTCCTTCTCCTGGGAGATCTTCCGTCGCGAAGGCAACGGCGACCCGCTCACCGAGGGCGAGCTGCTGGAGCTCGCCGCCGTGCTCAAGCGAGATCAACGCCGCTTCGGCGAAGCCGAGCGCTTGCTCGCCCAGGCCCTCGAGCTCTACGAGCGCTGCCAACAGGCGGGAGCGATCCATCGGGTGGGCATCCTGCGCGGCTCCGTCCTGTTCGACGCCGGACAGGTGGAAAGCGCGATCGAGATCACCGGAGAGGCCCTGGCCGGCCTGGATCCGGCTCGGGAGCCCCGGCTGTACTTGATCGCCCAGCACAACCTGGTGGATTTCCTCCAGGCGATGGGGCGCTTCCGCGAGGCGCGGCAGCGCCTGGAGGAGATCTCCCCGCTCTACGACCGCCTGGCCAACCGCGGCGAGCTCCTGCGCCGCCAATGGGTGGAGGGCCGGATCGCCCGCGGGCTGGGCGACACCGCCGCCGCCGAGCAGGCCCTGAACGCGGCGCGACAGGGTTTCCTCGAGCAGAACCTGGTCTTTGACGCCGCCCTGGTGGCGCTGGATCTCGCCCTGCTCCGCCTCGAGCAGGGCCGCAGCCAGGAGGTTCGGGAGCTGGCCGAGGAGATGGTGCCGATCTTCCTGGCCCAGGACGTCCGCCGCGAGGCCACCGCCGCCGTGCTGCTGTTCCAGCAGGCAGCCCGGAACGAAGCAGCGACCGGCGTGATGGTCTCCGAGCTGATGAACCGGCTGAGGCGCCTGGCGAGCCGGTTCGAGACCTAGAGAGAAGCGGGCAGGCACGGGGGCCTGCCTCTACGAAGAAGGTCGCCAACACAGGTGTAGGGGCAGGCCCCCGTGCCTGCCCGCTATCTCAGCCACCAGCAGGCGACGCCGCCCAGGGCTGCTGCCAGGTAGCCGAGGGCCACGCCGCGGCTCATCCGCCGGTTGCCCAGGGCGGTCACCAGGGCCGCCTTGAAACCGAGGTTCGACAGCGACGCGATCAGGAGCGTGCGCCAGCCCGAGTCGGCGTCGAGAGTGCCGGCCGCCACCAGCCGCGCGGTCGAGAGGGTGATGGCGTCCATGTCGGTCAAGCCGGAGAGCGTCGCCACGGTGTAGAGCCCGGCCGTGCCGAAATGGTCCTTGGCCACGGCCACCGCCAGCAGCACCGCGCCGTAGAGCAAGCCGAACAGTAACGCCGGGCGCAGCTCCGTGGGGTTCTCCGGCTCGAGCGGCGTCGCCCCCCGCTCCCCCTGGCCCCTCCAGGCCGCGACGGCCACTAGGGCGAAGCCCCCGAGCAGCACGCCGAGCGGCAAGGCCGCGGCGCCCAGGAACGAAGGCGCCACCACGGCCACTTCCACCAGCAGCCGGGCGAAGACCACTCCCGAGGAGGCCAACACCACGAACACCCCCACCCGGGCGAGCTCCGGCTGCTCGCGGCTGCGGCGGGCGTAGGAGACGGCAGTGGCCGTGCTCGAGATCAGCCCGCCCAGCAGGCCGGCCACCAGCGCCCCCGCCCGGGCCCCGAAGAGCTTGAAGCCCAGGTAGCCCGCCAGGCTGATGGCCACGATCAACAGCACCATCCACCAGATCGAGCGCGGGTTCCACACTTGGTAGGGGCCCATGGCGCGGTCTGGCAGCAGCGGCAGGATCACCAGGGCGATCAGCGCGAAGCGCATGATGGCGCCGAAGTCCTGGTCGCCCAGGCGGTCGATCCAGCCGTGCAGCCGCGCCTTGAGCTGCAACAGCACGGCCACGCCGCCGCCCAGAGCGATCGCCAGCGGCCGGGAGCCCACCACCAGCAGCGCGCCCACGCCGAACATCAGCAGCAGAGCCACCTCGGTGGTGAGCCCCGGATCCACCGGCTCGAGCCGCATCTTGGCGACATTGCCCACCACCAGCAGGGCCACCAGGGCGATCACCCCCACCGCCACCAGGGAGCCGCCGTAGCGCTCGGCGAGCACCGCCGAGAGGGTGCCGAACAGCGTGGCCAGGGCGAAAGTGCGCACTCCCGCCAGGCGAGCGTGGCCCCGACCTGTCTGGATGAGTTGGGCGATGAGCTGGAGGAGACCATTGGTGGCTAAACCGGCCTCGCCCACCAAGACGGGCCTGGGGTTATGGGGTAACACGGCCGTGCAGATGCCCGGCGCGTTACCCGCGCAGCCCGGCCACACGGCTCGTGCCACCGTGACCCGTCCGGCTCTCGGACATGAGTTGCGCCAGGTGCGCCTGGATGCCATCGTCCGCCGGGCTCCGGTGCAGACTCGCGCTCCGTTCGACGCGGATCATCGGGAGGAGGACGCGGCTCTGGTGGCGTACATCCAGGGCGATGGGCCATTGCCTCCGATCCGCCTGATGACGATCCCGGATCGTGAGGGCCAGTATCAACTGGTCGATGGTCATCGGCGCGTGGACGGTCTGGCGCACTGCGGGCAGGAGTGGGTGCTGGCTCACATCACCCGGCACGGTTCGCTGGAGGCCGACCTCCTGACCCTGGCGCTCAACAACGGCCTGGCCTTCACGTCGTTGGAGCAGGCGGATGCGCTTGAACGCCTGCATGAACGGCGTCACTTCCTTGGGCGTCTCCTGCGAGTTCACGCCGAGGATCACGAGCTTGTCCTTGTTCGCGCCGTGGGCGTAGACGAACAACGGGATCTCGGCGCGGCACGGACCGCACCACGTGGCCCAGAAGTTCACCATGACGGGCTGGCCCCGGAAGTCCGACAGCTTGTGCATCGTGCCGTCCGGCGCGGGCAGCTCGAGCTCGGGGGCCGGCTGGCCCTCGCGGACCGGCGCGACGACCTTGTCGCCGAAGTGGAGCTTGACGTCGGCGCCGGCCAGGAGCGACTGCGCCACCGGGTCGACGAGATCCTGCGGCTGGCCGTGCTCGGCCGCCCACTGGCTGATGATCGCCTGCGATGCCGGGCGCTTGACGTACGCCTCGGACAGCATCTGCTCGCGCGACCAGCGCACGACGTCGTCCTCGGTGAGGCCGTACGGGCTGTTCAGGATCACGCCGCGCAACGTCCCCGCCGGCAGGTTGAACCGCTTGTCGACGTCGGCCTCGGCCGTGTCGGCGACGGTCATGCCCTCCTTCACCGCGGCGTCGACGACGAGCGCGCGGTCGACGATCTGGTCCAGGAGATCGCGGCGGAAGCCGTTCACCGCCGCGGGCGAGGTGTCGAGCACCTTGCCGGCCAGTCGCTGCTGGAGGTCCTGCTGGACGGCGTACTCGATGTCCACGTCGCGGCTCGTGATCGGCGTACCATTCACCTCGGCCAGGACGACGGCCGGTCCGGCGGCCGACGGGACGCCGCCCCCGGCCATCTCGAGCGCCTGGCGACGCCACCACCAGCCCGCGACCGCGAATCCCGCGGCCACGACCAGCAGCATGCCGATGGCGAACCCGCGACCCAGCGTGATCGTCACCGCGTCGCCGCCGCCGGCACTCGCGGCGGGCCGACCGTTCGATGTGCGTGCCATCGCCCCCAAACCTCCTCGCCGCGCTGCGCGGCGCACGCCGCCTAGTTGCTCTTGGCGGCCTCGGTCGCCTTCTTCGCGTCGTCCGACGGGACCTCGAGCTTGCCGTCGACCGGGCGGACGACGATGCGGAAGCGCGTCTCGTGCGTGAGCTCGGGCGCGGCGTCGTCGAAGACGGCCTTCGTGTCGTCGTTCGAGAAGATCTGGATGAACTTCGCCTGCGAGCCCTCTTCGTGCGCGAGACGGGCATCGAACTCGACGGTGAACGGGATCTCCTCGCCGGGCTTGAGCGTCAACGGCGAGGGCAGGTTGCCGGCGCCGTCGATCGGGATCGTCCCGATCCGCGTCGTCGTGCAGCCGCAGCCGGTGTAGACCCGGCCGATGATAAGATCCTTGTCGCCGACGTTCTTCACGACGAAGTCGCGCTTCACGCTGTCCGTCCGCTTCACGTCGCCGAAGTTGTACGTCCAGACCGGGCTGAGGTCTTTCACCGCCAGCCGCGGGCCGCCCTTCAGCGGCTCGGTGGTGTCTTCGACGCGGAAGGGACGATACTCGGCGGCAAGGTTCGGGTCGGAGATGCCGGCCAGGACGTCGGGCGTCCAGTTGCTGACGACCTGCTTCAGCCGGTCGGACGCATCGAGGGGGACCTCCTGCGCTCCACGGCCCATGGCCTTCGCCATGTCCTGCACGGGCTCGGGCGCGCCGTCAATCCCGGACGGTGCGGCAGTCGGCGCGGCAGGCGGATCCCGCCTGATGACACCCTCGCCGTCCTGTCCGCCGACAATG
>CALMKX010000292.1 GCA_937867335.1 uncultured Acidobacteriota bacterium | reverse complement strand
GGCAATCGAGCCGAGCAGGCCAATGCTGTACGAGCTCTCGTCGCGCTGATGCGTGTCGTAGATGCCGCCCTGCGCGGCCACGACCTTCGCCAATTCGATCACCTCTTCGGTTTTGGAGTAGCTTCCCGGCGCGTAATACAAACCGGTGGACATACCGAACGCGCCATCCGCCATCCCCTGTTTGACCAACGCCTTCATCTTTTCGAGTTGTTCGGCATTGGGTTGAACATCGGCCTGGCCCAGCACCGCGCCGCGCCCGGCCACCCGGCGATTCAACGCCGAGCCCTGCCGGGCCTACGAACGGCGCTGCCGAGTCGAGTGGCTCAGCGCTCCTCGAAGGAGGGCAGCAGCTCGATCTCGAGCGGGTTCACGGTTTCGCAGATCGATCTCGACGACCTCGAGACCTGGACCGTGGCAAGCACGCGCTACCTGGGCATGGAGAATTGGAACGAGGCCTATTGGAGCTGGGGCACGATCTCCACCGACCAGATGTCCCCGTGCGTCACCTTCGGCTTCACGGCTTTCTACAAAGGCCGGCGCGTGAATGGCATGCAACATTGCATGCCGCCGGTGCGAGACATCAAGAAACTGGTGCTGCAGATCACCAAGCCGGTCAACGCTGGCGATTTTCCGCCGTTCGGAGAGCTCGAGAACGTGCAGTTCTTTCTCTACGGCGGCAGCTCGGAGTTCGCGACGTTCGGAGGAATGATCCGGGTGGTGATCTACCAGATGGGCTGGAGGCTGGTGAAAGAGGACCTCACCATCAGCAAGCAGGAAGCCAGCCTGGTCAAGGGCGTGGTGCTCACCGGCCAGGGTGAGCTGCTGCTCTCGGCCTACGATCAGATCGCCTTCGACAAGCTGCCGCAAGAGCAGAAGATCCTGCGCAAATTCCTGCTCGGAATGGCCACTTCGCTGATCCAGTTCAAGAAGGCCCTGAGCGGCCTGGCGCAGTCCAATGCGTCGTACTACCAGAGCGCCAAGAAAGTGCTCACGTACCGGCTGGCGCGCATTCTGGACCTGCTGGAAGCTCTGCGCAACCAGGGCTTCAGCGAGAAGCTCGAGAGCGACGCCCTCGAGATGCACGAAGATATCGCCTGGGTGATCAAGGCCCTCCGGGAAGAAGTGGAGAACCTGGGAACGCAGCCGAGGACCGCGACCGAACTCGAAAAGACCCTCTTCTAGCCATTCGGCGCCGCGCCGGCCTCGCTGCTAGACTCGCCTTCCTGCCGAGTTCCCGCCCATGCCTTCCGAAACCGTTGCCGAACGAATCCGCGAGCTGCCCGATCAGCCGGGCATCTACATTTTCAAGGACGCCGGCGGCAAGGCGCTCTACGTCGGCAAGGCCAAGAGCCTGCGCAAGCGAGGCACCAGCTACCTCACTCGGGACCACGAGCCCCGCCTCCTGGCGATGCTCGACGAGGCCGCCGAGCTCGATTTCCTGGTCACCGACTCGGAAGCCGAGGCGCTGCTGCTCGAGAACAACTGGATCAAGAAGAAGAAGCCGCGCTACAACGTGCTGCTGCGGGACGACAAGACCTACCCCTACCTGAAGCTCACCGCCGAGCCCTACCCGCGCATCGTCTTCACCCGCAAGATCCGCCCGGACGGCGCGGACTACTTCGGCCCCTATCTGCCCGGGGGCCTCGCCCGCAAGGCGATCAAGCTCACCCAGAAGCTCTTCGGCCTCCGCGTCTGCCGCATCGAGATCGACGGCAAGCTGCCGCGCCCCTGCCTCTACCACGACATGCACCGCTGCCTGGGGCCCTGCGTGGCCGGGCTCACCACCCCCGAGGCCTACCAGGAGGCCCTCGAGCAGGCGCGGTTGTTCCTGGCCGGGCGCACCGAGGCGCTCCATCGCCGGCTGCGCCGCGAGATGCAGGCGGCGGCCGAGGAGCTCGAGTTCGAGCGGGCGGCGCAGCTGCGCGACACCCTGGGGGAAATCGAGGCGATCACCCAGCGGCGCAAGCTCTCGAGCGTGGAAGAGGAAGACCTCGACATCTTCGGCGTGCACGTGGCCGGCGGCAATGCCGCCCTCACCACCCTGGTGATGCGCGGCGGCCAGGTGCTCGATCGCCGCGAGCTGTTCTGGGAGGGCGTGGGGGAGATCGACCCCCACCGCCTGCTCTCCGAGGTGCTGCCCCAGGTCTACGACCGCACCACCTTCATCCCCAAGGAGATCCACCTGCCCTTTCCGGTGGAGGGCGAGGACGCGCTGGTGGAATGGCTGTCGAGCCGCAAGGAAGAGCGGGTGTACCTGCGGCTGCCGGTGCGCGGCCCCAAGGCGGACCGCGTGGCTCTCGCCATGCACAACGCCGAACTCGCCCACCGCCGCCGCTTCCGCGCCACGGCCCCGGAGGCGGCGGCCTCCGAATCCCTCGCCCGCCACCTCGAGCTGGCGGACCCGCCCCGGCGCATCGAGGGCTTCGACATCTCGAACTTCCAGGGCGCCCAGACGGTGGCCTCGCTGGTGGTCTGGGAGGAAGGCAAGATGCGCAAGGGCGAGTACCGCAGCTTCAACATCACCGGCTTGACCGCGCCGGACGACTTCGCCTCCATGCGCCAGGCCGTGCAGCGGCGCTACCAGCGGCGCCTGGAGGAAACCGGCGATATGCCGGACTTGATCCTGATCGACGGCGGGCGGGGGCAGGTGAACGCTGCACTCGAAGCCCTGGCCGAGCTGGGCGTGGAGGAAACGCCGATCGTGGGCCTGGCCAAGCGGGAAGAGGAGCTCTACCTGCCGGAGGCCCCCCAGCCGCTGCGCCTGCGCCGCAACGACCCCGGCCTGCAGCTGCTGCAGCGCATCCGCGACGAAGCCCACCGCTTCGCCGTGGGCCGCCACCGC
>CALMKX010000291.1 GCA_937867335.1 uncultured Acidobacteriota bacterium | reverse complement strand
GCTGCGGCCCGGGGCTCGAGCGTGAGCTGGCGCCGGAGCTCCTGGCCGCGGGGCGCGTGGAGCTGGTGCCAGCCTACTCGCGGGTGGAGCTCCCGGGCCTCCTCGAGCGTCACCATGCGGGGCTCTTCACCTCGGTGGCCGAAGGCTGGGGCCTGTCGCTCTCGGAGATGCTCGAGTCCGGCATGCCGGTGTGGGCCACGCGGGCGGGCGGGGTGCCGGACCTCGAGGCCTACTTTCCCGGTGCGCTCCTGCCTTTCCCGCCGCCGCTGGCGCTCCAGGCGGGGGAGCTGCCCCGGGTCGAGCCGGCGCCGGGCTACTTCGAGCGCTTCTCGTGGGGGGCGATCGCCGCACGCTACGAGCTCGAGGTGCTGCTGGCGCTCGCCTCGAGGAGCCGGCGATGAGGGTGCTGTTCGTGCTCCACGCTCCGCGGGATCCCAAGGCGGCCGTGTTCGCCTACGCCGAGGAGCGGCGCGCCTTCCTCCAGGCGCAGGGGCACGAAGGCGAGGTCTGGACGCCGCAGGACTTTCCGCGGCTCCGGCGCTGGCATCCTCGCTGGCTGCCCCTGGCTTATCCCTGGGTGGTGCTACGCCGCCTGCTGCGAGGGCCCGAGGCTTTCGATCTGGTGATGTTCCACTCCTTCGCTGGCTGGGCCAGCCTGCTCGCCCGGCCGTTCTCGGCGAGGCTCGAGGCGAACAGCATGGTGGTCCAGTTCCACGGCCTCGAGCCGCTCTACCTGGCGGTCACCTCGGCGCAAGCCGAGGCGAGCGGGCGGCCGTTCTCTCTGCGCTTCCGCCTCCTGGCCGGCCCGGTGATGAACGCCCTGCTGCGACTGAGCTGCCGCCGGGCCGATGCCGTGCTGGTGCTGAACCAGGCCGAGAGGAACTACCTATCGAGCCGAGAGTGGGCCGAGCCGGAGCGCATCGCCGTGGTGGCCAACGCCGCGCCTTCCGCATTTCTCGCTCTGCGGGAGGACGCTCGCGAGCCGGGCCGGCTGCTCTTCCTGGGGCAGTGGCTGGCCGCCAAGGGAATCGCCGAGCTGGTGGCGGCCTTCGAGATCCTCGCCCAACACCGGCCCGGGGCCCGGCTCTGCTGCCTGGGCACTCGCCGCCCTGCCGAAGAGGTGCTGGCCGAGTTTCCGGCTTCGGTGGCCGGGCAGGTGGAGGTGATCCCGAGCGCGGATCGCGGTGAGATCGCCCGCGAGCTCGAACGCGCCGAAGTCTTCGTGTTCCCCAGCCATTCCGAGGGCGCAAGCCTGGCCCTCGCCGAGGCACTGGCGGCCGGGCTGCCGGTGGTGGCCACTCGGGTGGGCGCCGCCGCCGATCTGCTGGTTTCCGGTGAGAGCGCCCTGCTGGTGGAGCCCGGGGACGCGGCGGCCCTGGCAGCCGCCGTGGAGCGGTTCTGGGCCGAGCCGGAGCTGGGCCGACGCTGCGGGGCGAGGGCCCGAGAAGTGGCGCGAGGCTTGAGCGCCGAGCGGGTTCTCGAGCAGGATCTGGCGAGAATGCTGGCCCTGGTGAAGCCGCGGCGGCCCACGCCGCAGGTGGTGCACGCTTGAGCGAGAGCCGCACCTCCCGGGAGGCCTACCAGGCCTGGCATCGGCCGCTCGGGGTAGAGCTCGAGCCGGACGCGCCCTGGCACCGCATGATCCGCGCCCGGCTCGAGCCCGGAAGGGACCTCGCGGGCCGGCGCGTGCTCGAGATTGGCTGTGGCCGCGGGGATTTCGCCTGCTGGATGGCTCGCCAACCGTCGCGGCCGCAGCGGGTGGTGGCGGCGGACTTCGCCAGCGTGGCCGTGGAGCGCGGCCGCCGCTTCGCCGCTGAGCTGGGCCTCGAGAATCTGGCCTTCACCGTGGCGGACATCGAGCGGCTACCATTCGAGACAGCGAGCTTCGACACCGTGGTGAGCTGCGAGACGGTGGAGCACGTGCCCTCGCCACCGCGTGCCCTCCTGGAGCTGGCAAGGGTGCTGCGGCCCGGAGGGCGGCTGTTCCTCTCGACCCCCAACTACTTCAACGTCTGGGCTTTCTACCGCGGGGCGCTGCGGCTCGCCGGTCGGCGGTTTTCCGAGGCGGGTCAGCCGATCAACCAGCTGATGCTCGCGCCGCGCACCCTGGCCTGGGTGCGCGGGGCGGGCCTCGAAGTGGAGGCGTTCGACGGCGTGCAGCACACCTTCCCCACCTGGCCGGGGCGGGCTGCGCTCAGCCTGCCGGCTCTCGAGCGGGCCCGCCCGCTCACCCGCTGGTTCGGCCAGCAGACCCTGGTGGTGGCAAGGCGGCCATGACCCTGCGTTGCCTGCAGTTGGTGCCCACCCTGCCGCCGCCGGTGGAAGGGGTGGGGAGCTATGCCCTGGCGCTGGCGGAGGCTCTGGAGGGCCAGGGAGTCTCCAGCCACTTCCTGGTGGGGGACCCGGCCTGGCGAGCCGACCCGCCGGGGGCAGCGGCCGAGGTCGTCTCCGAGCGCAGCGCCCGGGCCTTGCGGCGCCAGCTCGCCGAGCTCCTGCCGGGAGAGGGCTCGGTGCTGCTCCACTACGTGGGTTACGGCTACGCACCTCGGGGCTGCCCGTTCTGGCTGGTGGACGGGCTGCTGGATTTCGTTCGGGAGCGGCGCGATGTCCGCCTGGTGACGCTCTTCCACGAGGTGGCAGCGAGCGGCCCGCCCTGGCGCAGCTCCTTCTGGCTCTCGCCGGCGATGCGCTACCTGGCAGCCCGGCTCGCCCGTGGCAGCCACGGGCTACAGACCTCCCTTGCGCGCTACGCCCGACTGCTCGAGGGCTACGCTCCGGGCCGGAGTGTGACGCTCGCGCCGGTGTTCTCCACGGTGGGCGAGCCGGCGTGGGTGCGGCCTCTGGCCGAGCGGGCTCCACGGCTGGTGCTCTTCGGCGGCCGTGGGGCGCGGACTCGGGCTCTCTTCGACCAAGGCAAAGAGCTCCAGGCCGTCTGCGAGGCCCTCGAGATCGAGGAGATCGTGGAAATCGGCCCGCCCCTGCCCGCCCTGCCGGCGACCCCTCTTCGCTCCCTGGGCGAGCTTCCGGCCCGGGAAGTGAGTGCCGAGCTGCAAGCGGCTCGGGTGGGCCTCCTCGCTTATCCTCCGGACTACCTCGGCAAGTCGACCATCTTCGCCGCCTACGCCGCCCATGGCCTGCTACCCGTCTGCCTGGGGAGGCAGGGTGGCGGAGAGCCCCGGCCGCCCTTCTGGCTGCCGGGGGATTCGTCCGCCCCGGGAGCCCTCCAGTCCCTCGCCGACGCCGCCCGCAGCTGGTACTCTTCGCACACCTTGCCCCGGCAGGCTCGCGAGCTCGCCACTCTGCTTTCGGGCGGACAGGCACCACGGTGAAGATCCTGCTGTACTCCCCGGCCTTTCTGCCCAGCGTGGGTGGCCTCGAGCTGGGCGTGGCCTCCCTTGCTCGGGAGCTGGGGAGTCTGGGGCACGCCGTCGTGGTGATGACCGAGACGCCCGGGTCCTGGCACGAGCCTTTGCCCTTCGCGGTGATCCGCCGCCCGTCGCGCCGCAGCTCTCTCGCCTGGATGCGCTGGTGCGAGGTCTTCTTCCAGGCCAATGTCAGCTTGCGCGGGCTGTGGCCGCTGTTGCTGGTGCCGAGACCCTGGGCTGTCTCGCACCACAGCTGGTACTGCCAGGTAAACGGCAGGATTGCCCTGCGCGATCGCTTGAAGCGAGGGCTCCTGCGACTCGCCTGCTGCTCGGTGGCGGTATCCGAAGCGATGGCCCGGGAACTCGCCACCACCTGGCCCCGGCATCGCCCGCAGGTGATCCCGAACTCCTACCGCAGCGAGACGTTCCGCCTGCTCCCAGAGGTCGCCAGGGAGAAAGAGCTGATTTTCGTGGGTCGCCTGGTGTCCGACAAAGGAGCCGACTTCTTGCTCGAGGCCTTGGCGCTGCTTGCGGAGGAGGGGCTTCGACCCCGCCTCACCATTGTGGGCGAGGGCCCTGAGAAAGCGCCTCTCGAGGCTCAGGTGAGCCGGCTCGGCCTGATCTCTCAGTTGACGTTCATCGGCCTCGTCACCGGTTCGGCGCTCGCTCGGGAGCTCAACGCACACCACATCCTGGTGGTGCCCTCGCGCTACGCCGAGCCGTTCGGTGTCGTCGCTCTCGAGGGAATCGCCTGCGGCTGCGCCGTGGTGGGTTCGAAAGGAGGCGGTCTGCCGGAGGCGATCGGCCCCTGTGGCCTGCTGTTCGAGAACAGCGATGTTGCGGGCCTGGCGGCTTGTCTTCGCCGGCTGCTCTCCAGCCCCGAGGAAGTGGCTCGGCTGCTCGAGCGTTCTGCCGAGCACCTCGCCCGCCATCAGCCGGACAAGGTGGCCGCGGCGTACGTCCGGGCTCTTGGCCCCTGCCTACGGCCCCAGGAGGGTCTCTCTTGAACCTACGCTTCCTGGTGCTGCTAGCGGGCCTGGGGGCCGCTCTATGGGCGTTCCGGCGCTGGCGTCAGGGGTTGCTCGCCACCCTGGTGCTGGTGGTGCTGGAGGGGGCGATTCGCAAATGGCTGCTGCCAGGTGCTCAGGACCTGGTCTACCTCGCCAAGGATGTGCTGCTGCTCGGGGTGTACGGCGGCTTCCTGCGCGATCGTAACCGGCTGAGGATCACGCTGCCCGTGCCGCCGGCGGTCGCGGTGGGCACGTTGGTGGGAGTCGTCTTCGGCCTGGCGCAGATCTTCAACCCCAACCTGCCCAACTTGCTGGTGGGTGTGCTGGGCTTGAAGGCCTACTTCTTCTATACGCCGCTGCTCTGGGTGGTGCCCGCCGCGTTCCGGGACGATCGCCAACTGGCGCGCTTCCTTTCCCGCTACGTTCTCCTGGCGATCCCGATCGGCCTGCTCGCTCTGGCTCAGTTCGTGAGTCCCCCGGACAGCCGGCTCAACACCTACGCCCGCGGCGGCGGCGCCGGTTACATCACCACCTTCGGCACTTCCACCCAAGTGCGGGTGACCGGCACTTTCTCCTACATCTCGGGCTACACCGAGTACTTGCTGGTAACCGCCATCCTGGTGCTGGCGATCCTCGCCACCACCCGCTGGCGCTACCGTGGCAACTGGCTCCACTACCTCGTCCTGGGGCTGACCATTCTCGGCATGCTGATGACCGGTTCTCGCGGCCCGGTCTTCATGCTGGTGCTGCTGTTCCCGCTCTATCTCTGGCTGAGCCTGGCCCGAGAAGTGTCGAGTGGTTCGATGCTGGGCCGGGCTCTCCTCGGCGCCGGCCTGCTCGCCGTGGCGCTCAACTTCGTGGGCACCGACGCGGTGGAGGCTTTCTACGCCCGGGCCAGCACCGCCACCGACGTCAGCGGCCGAGTGATCGGCCCTTTCACCCAGCCGTTCGTGATGGCGGGCCGAGCCGGCCTGCTCGGCTACGGCATCGGTGCCTCGCATCAGACAGCCGAAGCGGTGACCAAAGGAGTCCTCCCCTACAGCTGGCTGCGGGGCAACTTCGCCGAGGACGAGCCCAGCCGCGTGATGCTCGAGCTCGGGCCCCTCGGTTTCCTGGCCGTGTACTTCGTGCGGCTTGCCCTGATCGTGGTGGCCCTCGCCCAGGTGTTCCAGCTCCGCCGGCCGTTCTATCGAGCGGTGGCCACCTCGAGCGTGCTGGTCTTCCTGGCCCACTTGCCCGGAGCTGTGGTGTTCAACATCACGGCCGACGTCTACTTCTGGTTCTTCGCCGGGCTGTTGGTGCTGGTGATGCGGCTCGACCGGGAGCTGCTAGTTCTTCGCCCGGTGCCTGCTCCGTCTGCACCGGACCGGACGGCCAGGGCGACGGCGCTCGCCTCACCTGCGACCGGATGAAGGTTCTCGTCACTCATCCCGGCCGGCAGCACTCGCACCAGGCCGCGCTCGCGCTGGCCGAGGCGGGCGCCCTTGCGGGCTATTGGTCTGGAGTTCCGGCGTTGCCGGTGCACTTCGCGCGGGTTCCACCTTGGCTCGCGAAGCGGTACCTGCGCTACAGCCCGGTCCCTCTGCCGGGGGAGGGGGTGCGCTGGCATCCTGCGACACCGCTGCTGAGGCGGGCGGGGGATGCCCTGCTGCCCCGGCCGCTGGCCGCCTGGGTGGACTATCTGGCGTGTCGTCGGTTCGATCGATGGGTGGCGCGGGGGCTCCGAGCCCTCGCAGGGAAGCCGGGGGCGCGGCCCGATGCGGTGATCGCCTGCGAGATCTCTGCCGTCAGCACCTTCCGGTTGGCGCGTGGGCTGGGCATCCTCGCTCTTCTTGATGCTCCTTCGATCCACCACCAGGCCCAGGACCGACTGCACGGCTTCACCGAGCCGGCATCGCTGCACCGGCGGATCGTGGCAGTGAAAGACGCCGAGATCGAGCTTGCGGATCACATCCTCACGGTTTCCGAGCTCGCCCGCGCTACCTACCTCGAGGAGGGAGCGTTGCCGGAGGCGGTTCACGCAGTGATGCTCGGCGCGGATCTCACCCTTTTCGGGCCAGCAGGCGAGAGAAGCTCCGGTGGCGCGAGCTTCGTGCTCGTCTTCCCGGGCGCCATGATCCGCCGTAAGGGGTTCGATCTCTTGGTCTCGGCCTTCTCGAGACTGAGGCGCCACCATTCCGACGTCGAGCTCTGGGTTGCGGGCCCTGCCGGCGATGCTTCGGCCGCGCTCGAAGAGGCCCCCACGGAAGGTATCCGTCTCTTGGGCCGTCTCCCTCAAAGCGAGCTCGCGCAGGTGTTCCGCCGCGCCGATTGTGTTGTGCTACCCTCGCGCAACGATTCTTACGGCATGGTGGTGGCCGAAGCTCTGGCCGCGGGACGACCGGTGATCGTTTCCGAGATGGTTGGCTCGAAGGAGCTGGTGCGCCCGGGCCAGAACGGTTGGGTGGTTCCCGTCGGGGACGCGGAGGCTCTGTATCGCCAACTCGAGTGGTGCGCCACGCACCGCCACGAGGTGCGCTCCCTGGCCGCCGCCTGCCGGGCTTCTGCCGCCGAGGCCAGCTGGGAAGGATATCGGGGCCGGTTCACTCGCATGATCGCCGGGCTCGTCGAGGCTCATGCAGATGCCCGGAGGAACTGAATGAGCGACTTCGCCGAGCGCTACGCTCGAGTCGGATCGACGCTGCTCAGCTGCCTGCTGGCGGGTGTTCTGCTCAACACTCTCTGCTTCGCCCTGAACCTTGGCCTCGACGCCTGGCAGGCGCGCAAGAACCCGGTCTCTGCCAAGTACGGAACCGACCTGCGGGCCTACTACCCTGGGATGAGCGCGGCCGAGATCGACGAGATGCTGCGGGTGACCTGGAGCTTGCCCGCGCTCTACGCTCCTTTCACCGGCCGCAGGCTCGGAGCCGTCCAGAGCCGCTTCGTCAACGTCACCGCGGAGGGGATCCGCCGGGGCCGAGTCGAACAGCCCTGGCCTCCGGATCGTTCTCGCTCGTTCGTGGTTTTCGTTCTCGGCGGGTCGACGGCCTTCGGCTTCGGTGTCCGCGACAGTGAAACCATACCGGCTCAGCTCGAGAGCATCTTGGCGGAGCGAGGTGGCAGTCGGCCGCCCACCGTGTACAACCTGGGAGTGCCGTCGTTCACCTCCGCCCAGGAGCGGATCCGCCTCCAGGAGCTCCTCGCGGCGGGCCTGGTGCCGGATGTGGTGGTTTTCCTCGACGGCTACAACGAGCGTGTCCTCTCCGACGCTCCTCTGGGCACCTCGGAAGTGGAGGCAGTGCTGAACACCGGGGCTTACCAGCGTCCGTCGTCGCTGCTTCTGCGCCTGGCCCTCAAGATGCCACTCTCACGCACCCTCTCCCGTTTACTCCACGCTGTTGGCCTACGCAGCTCGGTGACCCCTGACAACACACCGGACCCGCAACCCCTTGGCCTCTCGGAGGAGGCCTTCAGCGAGAGAGTCATCCGCCGTTGGCTTGCCAATCAGGAGATCAGCGAGGCCGTTGCCCGGCATTTCGGGGTTGTTCCGGTCTTCGCCTGGCAGCCGGTTCCCGACTACGGTTACGACCCCGCCCTCTTCGCGTTCGACGACCTCACCAAGCCCGAGTATCAGCCGCGCCGGAGGGTCTACCAGGAGATGGCTCGGCTCAGGGAGTCGCGCAGGCTTCCCCCGTCTGTGGTCTGGTGCGCGGATCTCACGAGGGGAGCGACTCAGCCGCTGTTCGTCGATGTCGCCCACTACACTGCCGGGATGTCGCGGCAGGTGGCCGAGTGCATCGCCGCTGGTCTGACGGCTGCCTCTTGAAGCCCTGCGATGCGCATCTTCCTTCGAGCCCTCGCCCGCTTGACCTCGCTAGTTGCTGCGCTACTTCTGGCACTCCTATTTCTCAACGCGGTCGCACTAGTGTCGGAGCGAGTGTCCGGTGCGAATCAGGATTGCGTGGGTCCGTTCGTGGAGCTCTATCACCTGAAGCTCTCGGACTACTACCCGGATCTCACCCCAGAGGCGGTCAACGACCTGCTCTGCACCACCTGGAGGCTGCCTTGGCGATACGCTCCGTTCACCGGCAGCCGCCTCCCTGCCTTGAGCTCTCGATACGTCAACATCAGCTCAGCGGGCTACCGCTTGAGCAGCTCCCAGAGGCCTTGGCCTCCGGATCGACGCCGCGAGCGGGTGATCTTCGTTTTCGGAGGATCGACGGCTTTCGGCTATGGCGTGCAAGACTCACAGACCATCCCTTCCCATCTCCAGGAGCTCCTGGTCGATCCCGCGAGCACGCGGCCTCCTGCGGTCTACAACTTCGCAATCCCCGCCAACAACTCGACGCAAGAGCGAATCCAGTTCCAGCAGATGCTGGTTGGCGGCACCATCCCAGATGTCGCTGTCTTCGTCGATGGCTACAACGATCTAGTCCTCTCCGACGAGCCCGGCGGCACGGCACAGGTGGAAGAGATTCTGAACGACAGCGCCTATCTCAGGCCGTCCTGGCTTCTGCTCCAGGCTGGCCGGGCCATGCCGATCAGCCGCGCTCTTGCCGAGCTCCTGGGCACCGGGGCCGGCAGCGCCGACCGAGAGTCGGGAGTCAGGCGCCCTGAGCCTGGCTTCGTCCAAGGGGTGGTGGAACGCTACCGCAACAACCAGCGGATCACTCGGGCGGTGTCGGCGAGCTTCGGCGTGGAACCTGTCTTCGCTTGGCAGCCGATTCCCGAGTACGCCTATGCGCCGGAACTCCACGCCTTCGACGACCTTGGCCGCCCTGAGTACGGCCCCCGACGCCAGGTCTACGAAACCATGAGCAGTCTAGCCCGCCAGGGCCGACTGGATCCCAATTTCCTGTGGTGCGCCGATCTGGGACAGGGTGCGACCCACCCGCTCTACGTAGATCGGGCTCACTACACCGGTGAGATGTCCCGCCGGGTCGCGAGCTGTATCGCCGGTGCCCTGAGCGAGGAAGTGAGCCGCTAGGGAAGCGGTCTGGCGCAGGGGCTTTGCCGAGACGGCTCGCGCTCTGTCTCTTTCCGGATGCTGTCCGCACTCTGTTCATCGGAGGCTCGAATGTCGTGCCTCCACTCGCCGATGGACGCAGGGACCGAGGAAAGGAGAACTCCATGAAGAAGCGCCTGTGGCTTTCCGTACTTGCCTGCCTGGCACTGGCTGCCGGTTTCGTCTCACCAGTCCTAGCCGAGGATGGGCCGCTGAGCGGAGAGGCGGCCCAGTTCTCGATCAGCCCTCCGCCGTGCGGTGGCTCTCCCAACGACTGGCTCGAAGCGGCTCCGAACCTCACGCCGGTCAGCTCCGAGGGGATCAACCCCTTCTCCGAGCCCTCGACTCTGGGCCTCCGCAAGACGTGCAGGTGCAGTTGTGGCCAACAGGTCTGCGAAACCAGCGCGGATTGCGGCGGGGCTTTCTGCAGCACAGCGATCAGCTGCTGCTAGGGCTTTCCTAGCGTGCCTATCCCCGCCGTCGGCGAGCCGACGGCGGGGCTTCCTGTTCCGAACGCCAGTCGGACTTTTCGACGAGGCCTCGAGCCCTCTAGCTACCAGACCGGACGTGGAGCTCTCGCTCTCCGGGCTGCCGAGCGAAGTAGGGGCAAACTCGGCCGAGCGCCCACCTCCTGAAAGCTCAGCCTGCCTCCACTTGACAGCGAGGCTACATCGACGTAAATTCCCTGTAGGTTATAGAACGCAGGAGTTATCTACCGTGAAGACAGGTTCGCTGGACACCACGTTCGCCGCACTCGCCGACCCGACTCGCAGAGCCATCCTCGCTCGGCTGGCTCTCGGCGAAGCCTCGGTCATGGAGCTCGCCGAGCCCTTCGCGATGACCCAGCCTGCGATCTCGAAGCATCTCAAAGTTCTCGAGAGAGCCGGGCTGATCTCGCGGAGCCGCGAGGCCCAGCGCCGTCCCTGCCGCCTGGAGGCTTCTCCTCTGGCTGAAGCCAACCTGTGGCTAGAGAAATACCGTCAGTTCTGGGAGGCCCAGTTCGCCCGCCTCGACTCATTGCTCGAGGAGATCCAGGCTTCGTCCCCGAACTTAGAGCCTGACCAAGGCTGAAGGAGAGCCGCAAATGAGTGGCATTGGCGAGCTGACTGTGCTGGCCCAGGGTGACCGGGAAATCGTCATGAGTCGCGTCTTCAGCGCCCCGCGAGAGCTGGTCTTCAAGGCCTGGACCCAACCCGCTTTCCTGAAGCGCTGGCTGACAGGTCCTCCGCAATGGTCTTTGGAGGTCTGCGAGATCGATCTCCGAGTCGGTGGCCAGGGTCGCTTCGTGTGGCGCCATCGGGAGAGCGGCGCAGAGATGGGGCTGACCAACGTGTATCGGGAGATCCTCCCACCGGCACGGCTGGTTGCAACGGAGAGGTTCGACGAGCCGTGGTACCCCGGCGAGGCGATCGGCACAATCGAGCTCTTCGAGATTAACGGCCAGACGCTCCTGCGCCAAACGCTTCTCTACGACAGCCAGGAGACCCGCGACGCCGTGCTCGAGTCTCCGATGGAGAGCGGCGTCGCCTTCAGCTTCGACCAGCTCGAGGCGCTGTTGCCAGCAATGGTCTCTGCCGAGCGCTAGCCAGCCTGCCTCGGTGGAGCCTAACGTGGGAGGTCGGCGGCGCCGCGCGTATGGGGCCGCTTGCGACCTTCCGGCGAGGGGCACAGAATTCCAGCTCAGGCCCAGGGCACCTCGAAGAAACCATCCCTGGAGTCGACCTCTGAGAGGAGGCCGTGATGCTGGATTCTCCGTGCCCTCACCGCGACCGTTCTGCCGCCCACTCGAAGGTTCTAGCTACTCGGCCGCGACCGAGTCAGTGGGGCAGAGGCCGGCCGCGCCAGATCCTGGTCTGGCTCGCGCTCTTCTCCTGCGCCAACGGGGCCCTGGCGGCGGGACCTCCCCAGCAGCTGCCGACCTTCAAGCCCGGGCAGTGGCAGTTCAAGCGCACGGTCGAGTCCAGCGGAAGCGGTGGCAAGCCCATCACTACCTCCCTGGAGAAGTGCACCGACCCGAGCGCCGACATGCAGAAGATGAACGCGGCCTTGGTGCAGAGCAGCTGCAAGTTCACGCCGATTTCCAGGATCGGCAACACCTACAGCTTCTCCGCGGACTGTACCGTTCGTGGGACGGTCCTGACTTCCAAGAGCGTGCTCACCTACATCAACGACAGTTCCTACCGCATCGAAGTCGCCTCGAGCGGAGGGGGGCAAACGAGCCACGAGACGCTGGTGGCGACACGGCTCGGCGGGTGCGGAACCTGACGGCGCTGAACTCCTCCCCAGAAAGGCGAAAGCCCTCGACGAATCGAGGGCCTTCATAAAATAACTTCCCGGCGGCGACCTACTCTCCCACACACTTGCGCATGCAGTACCATCGGCGCTGAGGAGCTTAACTTCCGTGTTCGGAATGGGAACGGGTGTTTCCCCCTCGCTACAGCCACCGGAAAAACCTGTTTTCCGCGCCGTTCAACTGAATTGGGTTACAAGCGATAGAACTCACTGACAAACTGCGCTCAAGTAATATTTACGGTCAAGCCGATCGACCGATTAGTACGCGTAAGCTCAACGCCTTACGGGCTTACACTCCGCGCCTATCAACCTGGTCGTCTTCCAGGGGTCTTCAGGGATACCTAATCTCGAGGGGGGCTTCCCGCTTAGATGCTTTCAGCGGTTATCCTGTCCGAACATAGCTACCCAGCGGTGCCGCTGGCGCGACAACTGGTGCACCAGAGGTTCGTCCGACCCGGTCCTCTCGTACTAAGGTCAGATCCTCACAAGTATCCTACGCCCACATGAGATAGGGACCGAACTGTCTCACGACGTTC
>CALMKX010000290.1 GCA_937867335.1 uncultured Acidobacteriota bacterium | reverse complement strand
TGGGCGGACGACGACCCCGACCGCCGCGGCTCCCGCGTGGACGGCCTCGAGGTGCTGGCCTGCGGCACCGCCGAAGCGGCCGAGATCGCCCTCGAGGCTGGTTGGTCGGTGGTGGTGGCCGTGGGCGACAATCGGGCCCGGCGGCGGGTGATGCTCGAGCTCGCAGCCTTGGGCGCGCAGCTGGCGACGGTGGTCCATCCCAGGGCGACGATCTCCCCCACGGCCCGCCTTGGCGAAGGCAGCGTGGCCCTGGCCGGAGTGGTGATCAACGCCGGTGCGCAGGTGGGAAGCAACGTCATCCTCAACACCAGCTGCTCGGTGGACCACGATTGCCGGATCGGCGATCACGCCCATCTCTCGCCCGGCGTCCACCTGGGGGGAGCGGTGGAAGTCGGCGAAGGCACCCATCTGGGGGTAGGCGTCTCCGTGCGGAATCAAGTCAAGATCGGCGCCTGGAGCCTGGTGGGCGCCGGGGCCGCTGTCGTCTCGGACATCGACCCCGGGGTGGTGGCCTGGGGGGTGCCCGCCAAGCCACAGAGGCGCCTCGGATCATGACTCGGATCTATCTCTCCCCTCCCCATGTCGGCCCGGCCGAGCGCGAGCTGCTGCTCGAGGCCTTCGACTCCAACTGGATCGCGCCGCTCGGCCCCCAGGTCGATGCCTTCGAGCGTGAGCTCGCCCAGGAAGTTGGACTCGCCCACGCGGCGGCCCTCGCCAGCGGCACGGCCGGGCTGCATCTCGCCCTGCTGCTGCTGGGCGTCGAGCCGGGCGACGAGGTGGTGGTGCCCACCCTGACCTTCGCCGCCTCGGCCAACGCGGTGACCTACGTCGGGGCCCGGCCGGTCTTCCTCGACTGCGAGGCCGCGAGCTGGAACCTCGACCCCGAGCTGCTCGAGGAGGAGCTCGAGGATGCCGCCCGCCGTGGCCGCCTGCCCAAGGCCGTGATCTCGGTGGACCTCTACGGCCAGTGTGCGGACTACGGCCGTATCCTGCCCTTGCTCGAGCGCTACCAGGTGCCGCTGATCGAGGACGCCGCCGAGGCGCTCGGGGCCCGCTACCAGGGCCGGCCGGCCGGCAGCTTCGGCGCCCTTTCGGTGCTCTCCTTCAACGGCAACAAGATCATCACCACCAGCGGCGGCGGCATGCTGCTGTCGGATTGCCGCGACTGGATCGACCGCGCCCGCTTCCTCGCCACCCAGGCCCGGGATCCCGCCCCCCACTACCAGCACTCGGAGATCGGCTACAACTACCGGCTCTCCAACCTGCTGGCGGCTCTCGGGCGGGCTCAGCTGCGCAGCCTCGCCGAGCGGGTGGCGGCCCGTCGCGCCAACAACGCCTTCTACCGCCATCACTTGGCAGGCTGGCCTGGCGTCGAGCTGATGCCGGAAATTGCCGGCGGGGTTTCGACGTTCTGGCTGACAGCGATCACGGTCGACCCGGCGCTCGCCGGAGTCGACCGAGAAGCCCTGCGGCTGGCGCTTGCGAAGGAAGACATCGAGGCCCGGCCGGTGTGGAAGCCGATGCACCTCCAGCCGGTGTTCTCGGCCTGCCGGTGCCGCAGGGGCGAGGTGGCGCAGCGGCTCTTCCATCACGGTCTCTGCCTGCCGAGCGGCTCGAGCCTCACGGATCTCGACCGTGAGCGAGTTCTGAGCGTGTTGCTCTCAGCGAAACCAAAATAAGGCTTGACGGGCTATCAAGAACCGATTATCGTCTCTTTGGGTGTTGGATCAGGCTGCGTAAGCCGGACCTCCGACGCAGCCTCTGACCACCGGCCTCTTCGTAGGCCGGTTTTTTTATCCCCGGCGCAGCAGCCCCTGGAAAAGCAAGGCCAGACCGTAGAGCGCCACCGCCGTGAGCACGGTGGTTCCGCCCGGAGGCAAGTTGGCGAAGTAGGCGATGGTCAACCCGCCGAGCGAGGCCACCAAGCCGAGCCCCATCGCCAGCAGCAGGCTCGAGCGGACACTCCAGGCGAAGAGGTTCGAGGTCAGCACCGGCACCACCATCAACGCGGCGATCAGCAGCAGCCCCACCGCTTGCATGGCGAGTGAGACCGTGAGCGCCGCGAGCGTGGCGAGCACCAGGTTCACCCTGAGAACCGGCAAGCCGGCGGCTCGCGCCGCCTCGTCGTCGATGGTCACCGCCAGCAGGCGCCGGTAGAGCAAGGCCAGAGCCCCGAGCACGATGCCGGCCAGGCAGCCGACCACGGCGAAACGCGGCCCGTCGACGGTGAGGATGGAGCCGAAGAGGAAGGCGAAGAGCCCCGCGTTGACCGCCCGGGCCACGCTCGCCAGCACCATGCCGAGTGCGAGGCCGGTGTACAGCAGCAAGGCCAGCAGGCGGTCCCCCGCCGCCCGGTTGCGGGTGCGCAAGGTCTCCACCGCCGCCGCAGCCAGAACCGAAACGGCGACCGCCGTGGCCACCGGGTTCAAGCCCAGCAGGTGGGCCAAGGCCACCCCGGCGAACGCCGTGTGACCGATCGCGTCGCCCACTACGCTCATCTGCCGCTCGACCAGGAAGAAACCGATCGCCGGGGCCGCCGCCCCTACCACCAGAGCGGTCAAGACCGGCCAGCGAAGGAACTCGGGAAACAAGTCGAGCAGCATCAACCCAGGAGCTCCCGGCCGTGGGCGTGGGAGGGGTCATGCCAGAGCTGGGGAAGCTGCGAGATCGGTCCGTCGAAGGCGATGCCGCCGCGCACCAGAACCAGGCGGTGGACGTGCCTCTCGACCGCGCCGAACTCGTGCGAGATGTACAGAATGGTCACTCGGTGGCGCTGCTGCAGCCCGGCGAGCAGATCGGCGAGGCGTTCCTGGGAATCGGCGTCCACTCCGGTGGTGGGCTCGTCGAGGGCCAGGAGCTCGGGCTCCGCGGCGAGCATGCGGGCCAGGAAGGCGCGCTGCTGCATGCCACCGGAGAGCTGGGCCACCGGACGGTCGATCACGTCTCGGAGCCCCACCTCGACGACCGATTGATGCACCAGCTCCCGGCCGTGGCGCGAAGTCGGCCCCAGCCAGCGCTCCCGAGACGCCCTGCCCGAGGCCACCAGCTCCCGCACTGTGATGGGAGCGGCCATGCCGACCCTCGCCCTCTGCGGCAGATAGGCCACTCTGCCCTGCGCCAGAACCCGATGAGCGGGCTCGCCGAAGAGCAGCGCCTGTCCCTTGTCCGGGCGCAGCAGGCCGAGGATGATGCGCAGCAAAGTGGTCTTGCCGCCGCCGTTGGGGCCGGCGATCGCCACGAACTCACCCGCCTCTACCCGCAGGTTCACGTTGGACAAGGCCCTGCCGAAGCGGCCGAACGCGAACTCGACGCCGCGCAATTCGACTAGGGCTTGCACTCGAGGCCTTCCCGCAAAGCAGCCAGATTCTGCCGCATTACGGAAAAATAGTCTTCTCCTCGCTGCTCTTCTTCCGGACGGAGCCCCTCTACCGGGTTGAGCACGGCGATGCGGGCTCCCAGCTCTCGCGCCAGAGCCTGAAGAGTGGGCGACGGCACCAGGGTCTCCGAAAAGACCGTCCGCACCCCGGCCGAGCGAGCCATGGCCAGAGCCCTTTGCAGGTCCCGAGGGAGCAGCTCGCTCTCCGGGTCCACTCCGGCCGCCGAGAGCGGCACCAGCCGGTAGCGCTGGCAGAGGTAGGCGAAGGCAGCGTGGGCGCTCAGCACTTCGCGGCGGCGGCAGCCGGCGAGTCCACGCTCGAGCTCTTGATCGAGCACCTGCAACTTTTTCTGGAACTCCGCTAGGCGGGCCGGTGAGCCCACCCGCTCGGCGATCGCCGACGCCACCTGCGCGAGCCGCTGGGGGTCGAGCCAGAAGTGGGGATCCCAGGAACGGGGCGCCTCGCCCAGTTCGCCGGCGGGCGAGCGCAGCTCGACCGGCACGACCCCCGGTAGGTGCAGCACATCCAGGCTGGGTCGGTGACCCTCTTCGAGCGCACCATCCACGGCAGGCTGGAAACCGGCCAGATAGACCACCAGGTCGGCCTCGCGCAGATCCGCAAGCTCCGCCGCCGTCAGCTCGAAGTCGTGGGGCTCGGCACCGACCGGCGTGAGCAAGCTCACCTCCACGCCCGGAGCGGCCACCTCGCGAGCGGCGAAAGCGAGTGGGTAGAGGGTAGCGACCACTTTCACCTGCGGAGGCGCTTTGGCCAGTGCCGGCTGCAGGCGAGCCAGTGCCTTCTCTGGCACCGGCAGCGGGTCCCAGACGGCCAGGATGCCGGCGATCGCCAGAGCGACCGCCACGAGTCTTCCGCCGGGCGTCGAAGAGGGGAGCTTCTGCCTCATAGTGACAAATGATAACCGGATATCAAAAAAGAATGCAAGGTCGGGAGCCTCCCTCTGTGCAACCTCGAGACCTGGCCGAGGGTCTGATCGCGGGAACTTCGTGGCAGGTACACGCCTTGGTTGTAAGAGCACAGCATACTGCGCTTCCACAATCAAGAGCGGGGAATCAAGAGCAGCTTCCTCGGCCTTCATCCCGAGCGCGCAGCGCTCGCGGTCTGCTGGAGGTCGCCGGTCACCGCGGACCTCGGCATGCCCTGCCGCGGTCCCCGGCCCCGGCTGCCCGCCGAGACTCTGGATGCGGGCTAGAATAGGTCACCATGTCCAGTCAGGGTCCAACCATCTTCGATCGCATTCTCGACGGCGAGATCCCTTGCCACCGGGTCTACGAGGACGCTCAGGTCCTCGCCTTCCTCGACGTCAGCCCCTTGAGCAACGGTCATGTGCTGGTGATCCCCAAGGAGCGCAAGGCTTTCCTCCACGAGCTCTCGGACGAATCGGCGGCGGCCCTGGGCCGGGTGCTGCCGAGGCTCGCCCGAGCCGTGCTCGAGGCGACCGGCGCCACGGCCTACAACGTTCTCCAGAACAACGGCTCGGCCGCGCACCAGGCGGTGTTCCACGTGCACTTCCACATCATTCCCAAGCTGGGCGAGCGCGGACTCGGCATCGGCTGGCAGCCCGGTCGCCTCGACCCCGAAGCAGCCCCAAGCCTGCTCGCGCGACTGCAGCAGGCCCTCGGCACCGGCTAGTGGAAATCTCCGCCCCGAATCGCGGGGCGACTTCGACTTTCTGGAGAGCTCAAATGAAAAGGGAGAGCTTCGCCCGCGTGGGCCTGGTTCTGTGGATGGCCGGGTGCGCCCTCGGGGCGACTGCCGCTCGGGCCGAGAACCTCGAACCCCAGCTGGTGGCACGGGCCACAGCGCTGCGCGAGAAGGCCCTGGCGGACACCTCGGCCTACGGCCTGGTGGAGTCCCTGGTGAACACCGTGGGGCCCCGCCCCGCCGGCTCCGAGGGGGACCGCCAGGCAGTGGCCTGGGCTCTGGCGAAGCTCCAGGAGCTGGGCTTCGAGAATGTGCATGCCGAGCCGGTGACGGTTCCGCACTGGGACCGTGGGCTGAACCGTGGCACCGTGCTCACGCCCTTCTCCCGCGGTGTGGTGCTCACCGCCCTGGGCGGCAGCGTGGCCACTCCCCCGGGCGGTCTCGACGCCGAGATCCTCCGCCTCACCTCTCTCGATGCCGTCAAGGCTCTGCCCGAGGGCGGGGCGCGGGGCAAAATCGTCTTCATCGACGAGGTGATGACGGCCACGCGGGATGCCACCGGCTACGTCAAGGCAGTCGCCAAGCGCGGAGCCGGCGCCTCCGAAGCGGCGCGCAAAGGCGCGGTGGCCCTGCTGATCCGCTCGGCGGGAACCTCCAACCACCGGGTCGCCCACACCGGCGGGATCCGCTATCAGCCCGATGTCGCCAAGATCCCCGCGGCCGCCCTGGCCAACGTGGACGCCGATTTCCTCGCGGCTCAAGTCGCCCGCGGCGGGGCGGTGCGCTTCCGCCTCGAGCTCGAGACCCGCAGCCTGCCGGACGAGAAATCCGCCAACGTGATCGGCGAGCTCAAGGGGCGCGAGCGGCCCGGGGAGGTCGTGCTCCTGGGCGCTCACCTGGACTCCTGGGATCTCGGCTTCGGCGCCCAGGACGACGGCAGCGGCTGCGCCGTGGTGATGACGGCGACGCGGCTCGCCGCCGCCGGCGAGAGGCCTCGCCGCACCCTGAGAGTGGTGCTGTTCGCCAACGAGGAATTCGGTCTCTCCGGCGCGACGGCCTACGCCGAGGCCCACGCCGCCGAGCTCGCCGCTCATAAGATGGCGCTCGAAGCGGACCTCGGCACCGGGAAAGTCTGGTCCATGGCGACCGGCGTCGACGAGAGCCAGCGCGGGGTTGCGGCGGAGATCGCCGGCTTGCTCAAGCCTCTGGGCATCGAGCTGGGGGCCAACACCGGCCGGGGCGGAGCCGACCTCAACCCGCTGCGCTCGGCGAGGGTACCCACCCTCGACCTCTGGCAGGACGCCACGCGCTACTTCGAGGTCCACCACACCGTGGACGACACCCTCGCCTTCGTCGACCGCGAGGGCCTGGCCCAGAACGTGGCGGCCTATGCCGTCGCCGCTCTCGCCGCCGCTGAATGGCCCGGCGAGTGGCTGCCGGCTCCGGCCGAGACGCCGGCCCCCGGCCGCTGAGCCGCTGCACAAGCCGGCGGGGAGCTGCCCACGCGGCTACCCCTGCCGGCCCCTGAACTTCCGGCCGGCTCGAGCGTACTTCGCTGAGGCCAGGACGCTCTCGGCATGACCAACGACCTTCCTCTCACCGAGCTGCTCGAGCGTTGGAGCTCGGGCGACTCCGAGGCCGCCTCCCAGCTCCTGCCTGTGGTCTATGAGGAGCTGAAGAAGATCGCGGTCGGCCTCTTCGCCCACGAGCGGGGAGACCACACCCTCCAGGCCACCGCCCTGGTCCACGAAGCCTACCTGCGCCTGGCCGAGGGACAGGGGTTCAGCTGGCCCAGCCGGAATCACTTCTACAGCTTCGCCGCCCACCTGATTCGCCGAATCCTGGTGGACCACGCACGCAACCGCAACCGGCTCAAGCGGGGCGGCCAGGCGCAGCGGGCGAGTCTGGTCGAGGTGGCGGACCTCGGCCGCGACCGCCCCCTCGACCTGGTGGCTCTCGACGACGCCCTCCACGGGCTCGCCGCCAGAGACCCGCTCAAGGCCCGCATCGTCGAGCTGCGCTTCTTCGCTGGCCTCACCTTAGAGGAAACCGCCCAGGCTCTGGGGGTCTCGTCCGAGACCATCGGCCGGCATTGGCGCCTGGCTCGAGCCTGGTTGTTCCAGGAGCTCGCCCCAGGCTTCACCCCTCAACCGGCGAGCGGCTGAGATGCCCGAGGGCGCCGAGGCGACCGCCCCGGGCGAGTTCGAGGAGCGCTGGCGCCGGCTCGAGCGACTGTTCCAGGCGGCCCTCGAGCAACCGGCCGAGCTGCGGCCCGGCTGGCTCGCGGGCGCCTGCCCGGATTCGGACGGGCTGCGGCAGGAAGTCGAGCGGCTGCTGGCAGCCGACTCCAGCGCGGAGGGCTTCCTCGAGCCGCCTGGAGGCAGCAGGAACGAGCTCGCCGCGGGCGACAGCCTGGGCCCCTACCGCCTCGACGGCGTGCTGGCCCGGGGCGGCATGGGCACCGTCTACCTGGCCCATCGGGTCGAGCCGCATTTCCACCAGCAGGTGGCGATCAAAGTCCTCGGCCCGGCCCTCGCCACGCGGGATGGCCTCGCCCGTTTCCGCGCGGAGCGCCAGATCCTCGCTCGTCTGGAGCATCCCGGCATCGCCCGCCTCTACGACGGCGGCATGACCGCGGACGGCCGGCCTTACCTGGTGATGGAGTACCTCGAAGGCCAGCCGATCGACCGCTACTGCGATGAGCACCGGCTGAGCCTCGAAGCTCGGCTGGAGCTCTTCGGCCGGCTCTGCCAGGCGGTCCAGCACGCTCACCAGAACCTGCTGGTGCATCGGGATCTGAAGCCCGGCAACGTGCTGGTGACCGCCGAGGGCGAACCCAAGCTGCTCGACTTCGGCATCGCCAAGCGCCTGGACGACGGCGGCGAGGACGGCCATCCCGAGGCCACTCGCACCGGCCTCAGGGTGATGACCCCGGCCTACGCCAGCCCCGAACAGGTGCTGGGTGGGCCGGTTTCGACCGCGAGCGATCTCTACTCGCTGGGAGTGCTGCTCTACCGGCTGCTGGCCGGCGTCTCGCCCTACCGGCTCGACCGCGGGCTGGCTTTCGAGCTCGAGCAGGCCGTGCTCGAGCAGGAGCCGCTCTCGCTCGGCCAAGCCGTGGCGACCGCCTCGCCGGAGCTCCAGCGTGCCCTCGCCGCGGCGCGCGGCACAACGCCCCGAGAGCTCGTCCGCCGCCTGCGCGGGGACCTCGGCACCATCGCCCGGAAGGCTTTGGCCAAACAGCCAGCGGACCGCTATGCCTCGGCGGCCGAGCTGGCCGAGGATCTCGCCCGCTACCGCGAGCTGCGACCCATCCTGGCCCGCCCGGCGACCTTCGGCTACCGGCTGCGGAAGTTCCTCCGCCGCCACCGGCGGAGCCTGGCCGCAGCAGCGCTCGCCGCGATGCTCGTCGGTCAGGCGCTGGCCACCGCCCTGCTCGAGAGCCGCCGCGCCAGCCGCGAGCGGGACCGCGCGCAGCGAACGCTCAACCTTCTGGTGGAGACCCTGGAGCAAGCGGACCCTCATCAAGATCGCGGAGCCGCCCTCACGGTGGCCCAATTCCTGGACCGCGCCGCCGAGCAGCTCGACTCGCAGAGCTCTCTCGATCCGGAGGTCGGCGCCGCTCTCGAGGACGCCCTGGGGCGTGGCTACCTCGGCCTCGGGCTCACCGAGCGGGCGCTGCCGCTGCTCAAGAGGGCGCTGGTCCATCGACAGACGACCGACGGGCCGAAGGCGATCCCCACGGTCAAGAGCCTGATCAGCCTGGCCGGCGCCCGGCTCCAGCAGGGCCGGCCGTCCGAGGCCGAGTGGATGTTGCGGCGTGCCGTCTCGATCCTGCGCCAGGTGGAGCCGCAGGGTCGTCTCCTGGGAGATGCCCTGCGCCAATGGGCCGGCGTGCTGTTCGCCCTCGACCGCCGGGAGGAAGCGGGCCCGGTACTCGAGGAAGCCCTCGCCGCCTTCGAGCGGTACGAGGGTAGGGAGGGGCCGGGAGTGGCGCGGGTGATGGTGCAGCTGGCCGCCGTCGAGCGGGGTCGAGCTCGCTTCGTCGAGGCCGAGAGGCTGCTCCGGCGGGTGCTCGAGATCACTCGCCGGCAGCTCGGCGAAGACCACGCGAACACCGCCGCCGTGCGCCTCGAGCTCGCCGACCTGATGATCGACCTCGGCCGGTTCGACGCCGCCCTCGAGCTCGCGGAGAGCGCTCGGGAGGCCCTGGAGAAGAGCCTCGGGCCGGACCATCCGGACACCCTCGCCGGCCGCATCGCCTTGGCCGAAGCTCAGCAGGGCCTCGGGCGCTACACCGAGGCCGAGCGAGGCTACCGCCAGACCCTCGAGGCTCTCGCCCGCCGCCAGAACCCGAGCCCGCTGCTCCAGGCGAGCTGCCTGATCCACCTGGGCGGCCTCGAATTCCAGCTCGGCCGGCTCGATCAGGCCGAAGAGAGCCTCGACCGCGGCCTTGAGCTCGCCCGCGAGGCCTACGGCGAGACCCACAGCTGGGTGGGCGAGGGGCTGGTGCTTTCGGGCCGGCTGGCTTTCCAGCGAGGTCGTCTGGACCGGGCCGTGGCTCTCGAGGAGCAGGCCGAGGCGCTGTTCCGCAGGGTCCTGGGCCCCAACCATCCGAAAATCGCCATGACCTACGCCGATCGCGGTGAGATGTACGCCAAGAGCCGGCGTTTCGACCTCGCCGAACCCTACTTCGAGGCGAGCTATCAGAGCCGCCAGCGCACTCTGCCGGCGGACCATCTCGATCTCGCCTGGAGCAAGGCCCTGCTCGGCAGCTGCCGCGCCCGGCTCGGCCGTTTCAGCGAGGCGGAGCCCCTGCTGCTCGCGGCCCTTGCCACCATCTCGGCCCAGCTGCCCGCCGAAAGCCTGATGGCGACGAGCGCCAGGGCCCGCGTGGCGGCGCTCTATCGCGCCTGGGGAAGGCCGGCGCTCGCCTCTCGCTACGAGCCCGCGCCCGCTGGGCTCGCGCCACCGCCTCGCCTAGCGGACCGAGAAGACCGGCCCCAGGAGCCTCTTCGCCCCGCACCTCGGACACCGGCTCGGGGGATGGAGATGGCGAAGAGACCGGTCGTGAAAGACCAACTCGCAGGCGGGGCAGAAGGCCGGTTCGATCACCAGCCGCCGGCCCGCTGAGCGCGCGCTCTTTTCCACGTGGCGGAGCTCGTCCTCGAGCAGGCGCACCGGCAGCTCCAGCTGGCGCCGGAGGTCGTGCCAGGACCACGGCGCCTCCGACAGGAGCCGGGTGAGCTCCTGGCGGAGGGTGAGGCGCTCTGGGCTCATTTCCGCGAACCTCGCGAGCCGAGTCTAGCGGATGCGCGGCTAGCCGGCCTTGAGCGTCTCGATGGGATCGACCCGCGATGCCCGGAACGCCGGCGCCCAGCAGGCCACCACCGCGACGCCGAAGAGCACCGCGGCCACCACGGCGAAGGTCGACGGATCCGTGGCCTTCACCTCGAAGAGCACGCTCGAGATCCAACGCGAGAGGACGAGCGCGAGAGCGACTCCGATCCCGAGCCCCAAACCCACCAGCGACAGGCCCTGGGAGAGCACCCGAGCGAGCACGCTCTCGGCTCGAGCCCCGAGCGCCAGGCGAATGCCCAGCTCGTGGCGCCGCTCCTCCACCAGAAGGGAGAGCACGCCGAAGGTGCCCACGGCGGCGAGGGTCAAGGCGAGCAGGCCGAAGACCCCGATCAACAAGGTGAGGAAGCGGGAGCTCGCGGTGGACTCGCGCACCACCTGTTCCATCGAGCGCAGCCGCGCCACCGGCAGAGCCGGATCTCGGCGCCGGACCTCGGCCTGGATCGACTGGGCGAGGGCCACCAGGTCTCCCTCGGCACGCACCAGGAAGAAGCGATCCCGATTCGAGAAACCGAGCTGGGCCCCCTGCGAGCTCGGGAAGTAGAGCTCGGTGCCCACCGGCGCCTTCACCCCGGCCTGCTTGACGTTGGCTACCACCCCCACCACTTTGAACCAGGGCACGTCGGGACCGAAGCTCGGCCGCAGGCGCCGGCCGATCGGGTTCTGGCCCGGCCAGAACACTTCGGCCAGGCGCTGGTTCACCATCACCACCCGCTCGGCACTCGGTGCCTCGTCCGCCGGCGAGAAGGTGCGCCCCCCCGGCAGCAGCTGGATCTGCATCGCCGAGAGATAGTCCCCGGAAACGATCTGGTAGAAGTCCACGTTCTGCAGCGGCCCGGCCGGGGGTGGGGGCACACCCTCGAAGTCGGTGTCGTTGGCGTCGACCTCGCGCAGCGGCGGCAGGCCGGAAGCTGTGCCCACCGCCTTCACCCCGGGCAGCGCTCCGATGCGGGCGGTGAGGTCGGTGAAGAACTGTTCCACCACCGCCGGCTCGGCGTACTGCTCTCGCGGCAGGGCGAGCTCGAAGGAGAGCACGCCCCGGGCCTCGAACCCGGTATCCACCTTCTGCAGGGCGAGGAAGCTCTTGAGCAGAAGCCCAGCCCCCACCACCAGCACCGTGGCGAGGGCCACCTCGGCCACCACCAGCCCGGCTCGCACCCGCTGGCGCGTGCGACCGCCGGTGGTCCTACCGCCTTCCTTGAGCAGGGTGGCGAGGCTGCGGGTCCAGGCGTGGAAGGTGGGTGCCAGGCCGAAGAGCACACCGGTGACCAAGGTGACCAGCAGGGCGAAGGCAGCGACCGGCCAGGACACCTGCACGGTCTCAACCCGGGTCACGCTGCCCGGAAAAGCCGCCAGGACCGCGTTCACAGCCACCACGGCGAGGCCTACCCCGAGGATCGCACCGCTGCCGGCGAGCATCAGGCTCTCGGTGAAGAACTGGCGGGCCAGCCGCCGGTTGCCGGCGCCCAGCGCCGAGCGCACGGCCACTTCCCGCTGCCGAGCTTCCGAGCGGGCGAGCAGCAGATTGGCCACGTTGGCGCAGGCGATCAACAGCACCAGGGAAACCGCCGCCATCAGGATCCACAGCGCCGGCCGCGCGGCGCCCACCAGGTCCTGTTTGAGCGAGGTGACCACCAGGGGATGTTCCTTGGAATTCGGCTTGTGGGTTTCCGGGAACTCCTTCTCCCAGCGGGCGAGCAGCACCTTGGCCTCGCTCTGGGCCGCTTCCAGGCTCACTCCGTCCCGCAGTCGGCCCACCAGGTAGAGATAGTGACTGCCGCGACCGGCCAGGTTCGCGGGGTCGATCGCCAGCGGCGCCCAGACTTCGATCGGCGCATCTTCCAGACGGTTGCTCGCGGCGAGCACTCCCACCACCGTGGCGCTCTTGCCGTCGACCTCGATCTGCTTGCCGACCAGCGCGGGATCCCCGGCGAAGGCTCGCCGCCAGAGCCGCTCGCCGATCACCACCACCGGCGCGGCCCCGGGCAGGTCCTCCTCGGGAAGAAAGGCTCGGCCCAGCACGAGCTGCGGCTGGAGTGCGTGGAGCAGCGATGCCGACGCGACCGCCGCCACCACTCGCTCCGGGTTGCCCTGAGCCCCGCCGACGTTGCGCGAGGTGATGCGGTAGGCGCCGACTTCCTGGAAGGATTGGTTCCAGCGGCTGAACTCCAGGTACTCGGGTTCCGAGACCCAGAACTTGCTGAAACCCATGGAAGGGAACTGGCTGTAGATCATGCACAGGCGATCCGGCTCACCGAAGGGGAGCGGGGCGAGCAGCGATGCCTCGACCACGCTGAAGATCGCCGTATTGGCGCCGATGCCCAGAGCCAGAGTGGCGAGCACCACCAGCGTGAACCCGGGCCGGCTGCGCCAGCCACGGAGCGTGTGCCGTACATCTTGGAGCCAACCGGACATGAGCTCTCCTTCCCGGGTCGGACGTCTGGGCTCCACTACGGGGCTTGGCGGGTGAAAGTTACAACGCCCAGGCCGCCGGCGAGCGACGCGAGGCAGCCCCGCCCCGCTCTCGTGGCAGAGAGCTCGTGGGCGATCCGATCCGGCGGGTGGGGCTGGTGGAAGGAGAGACGACAGGCTTCAGACGGGATCAGTTCTGAACGTCAGGGCAGGAGCACTCCTGGTCGTTGCCATCGCAACCGCTGGCCGAGACTCCGCAATCGCCCTTGAGGCTGAAACAGCTGAAAACGTAGAGCGGGCACTCGGAGCAGCGCCAACCCATGCTGCAGTAATTGGGGCAGGGAACTTCGTTGCCGTTGCAGCTCACTCCGCGCCACGAGAACACGCAGGAGAAAGTGCCGGTGCAGGAAACCGTATTGCCGTCCCCGCAGGCCCTGGAAATGCTGCAACTCCGCAGAGAGGGCTCCGGGACACCCACGCCCGGGGCGGAGTCGTTCCCGAGCTGGGTTCCCGAGGTGCCCAGGGACTGGAGGAAGGCTTCTTCGGAGGCGGTCAGGGCCGACAAAGAGCCCGAAAAGGAAATACCGATGGCCAAAGCGACAAAGACGACGGGCAGCAGTTTTCTCATGGAGCCTCCCTTGGGAAGTTTCTCTCTCTGCCACAACTGGATCTTCTCGAACCCTATATGGCAATAGACCATAAGTCAAGGCCGCCGAGCTGCAACATCGCTGTGATAGCGTGCCCGCCCTGTGCACATTCCAGCGAGCGAAATCGCCTACCTGCCTCGCGTCAAGGTGTGCGGCCTGACCAACCTCACCGACGCTCTGGCGGCGGCCGCCCTGGGGGCGGACGGGCTGGGCTTCCTGGTGGGCCTCTCCTACCCGTCCGAGGATCAGCTCGCGCCGGAGAAAGCCGGCTCCCTGGTGGCGGCGCTGCCGCCTTTCGTCTCTTCGGTGATGGTCACCCACCGCACGACTCCCGAAGAAGTGATCAGCCTGTGGCGACGGGTGAAGACCACTTCGCTCCAGCTCCAGGGAGACTTTCCGATCAAGCAGATCCCCCTGCTCCGGCAAGAGCTACCCGGCATCAAGGTGGTGAAGGCTGTCCACGTGGTGGGTGAGGACTCGATCGAGGAGGCCTATCGGGCTTCCTTCTTCACCGACGCCGTGCTGCTCGACAGCCGAACGGCCGACCGCCTGGGTGGCACCGGCCAGGTGCACGACTGGTCCCTCTCGCGCGCCATCGTCCAGCGGCTGGCGCCCTATCCGGTGTTCCTCGCCGGCGGCCTGACCCCCGAGAACGTCGATCTCGCCCGCGACGTGGTGCGCCCGGCGGGCTTCGACGCCAACACCGGCCTCTGCCAGCGCCGGGGCCGCAAGTCCGTGGCCAAGATGGAGCGCTTCCTGGCCGCCGCCAAGCAGCCCTACCGGCCCGACTGAGGCCCAGTCTCCGGTTTGTCGGCTACAGCGTCGCCCTGAGCCGCTCCAGCTGGCGCTCGATCTCGCCCCAGGCGGTGCCGCCCAGGGAGGTTCTGCGTTCGGCCGCGGCCCGCGGTTCGAGGTAGGGCCGGAGGTCTCCGGAGAGGCCGGGATGGCAAGCCACGGCCACCTCCTCCGGCACCTGGTCGAGCTTGCGATCGTGCTGCTCACACCAGGCCACCAGCCGGGCCACCGCGCCGTGGGCCTCGCGAAAGGCCACGCCTCGCGCTACCAGCAGGTCCGCGAGCTCGGTGGCGAGGGAGAAGTCTCCTTCGAGCTCGGCGGCGAAGCGCTCGGGCCGGAATTCCAGGCTCCGCCACACCCCGGCGAGGAGAGCCAGCGTGTCGCGGGTGGTCGTCACGGCGTCGAAGAGGGAGTGGCGGTCCTCCTGGAGGTCGCGGTTGTAGGCGAGGGGCAGGCCCTTGACCAAGGTGAGCAGCGCCACCAGATCCCCCACCACCCGCCCGGCCTTGCCGCGCACCAGCTCGGCGGCGTCCGGATTGGCCTTCTGGGGCATGATGCTCGAGGTGGTGACGTAGGCCTCGCCCAGGCGCACGAAGGCCCACTCCGCCGACGACCAGATCACCAGCTCTTCGGCCATGCGCGAAGCGTGGGTCATGGCGATGGCGCAGGCGGCCACCACCTCGATCTCGTGGTCGCGGGCGGAAACCGCGTCCATGGCGTTCTCCACCACGCTGGCGAAACCCAGCAGCTCGGCCGTGCGGGCGCGATCGATCGGATGCGGTGTGCCGGCCATGGCGCAGGCCCCCAGCGGCGAGGCGTCGAGGCGCTCCCCGGCCTGTTGCAGGCGCTGGCGGTCCCGGACGAGAGGCCAGGCGTGGGCCAGCAGATGGTGGCCGAGCAGGATCGGCTGGCCCCGTTGCAGGTGGGTATAGCCCGGCATCAGGATCCGCCCATCCGCCTCGATACGGGCGGCGAGGGCACCCAGCAGCTCGGCCAGGGCCCGGTCCAGCTCGCGCAGCCTGCGCTTGAGCCACAGCCGCACGTCGGTCGCCACCTGATCGTTGCGCGAGCGGGCAGTGTGGAGCTTCTTGCCTACGTCGCCCAGGCGGCGAATGAGCTCCTCCTCGATCGCCATGTGGACGTCCTCGGCCGCCGGGTCGAGGGCGAAGCTGCCGGCCCGAGCCTCCTCCAGCAGGGCCGTCAGCCCGGCCACCAGCTGCCGGCCCTCCTCGGCGCTCACCAGGCCCACCTCGGCGAGCATCCGGGCGTGGGCGATCGAGCCTTCGAGGTCCTCCACCACCATCGCGGAGTCCACCTCGATCGAAGAGGAATAGGCCGCCATCTCCGCGGCCATCGGCCGCCCGAAGCGATCGCGCAGCATCAAGCCCGGGCCTTCGAAGACGCCAGGGTGCGCAGGCGCAGGGCCCGCAGTCGGATCAGCCCGGTGGCATCGGCCTGGTTGTAGACGTCGTCGGCCTCGAAGGTCACAACCTTGGCGTCGTAGAGGCTGTGGCGCTCCGAGCGGCGGCCTTCCACCGTCACTCCGCCCTTGTAGAGCTTGAGCCGCGCCTCGCCCCACACGCGCTCCTGGGAAGCGTCCACCAGCGCCTGCAGGGCCTCCCGCTCCGGCGAGAACCACAGGCCGCTGTAGACCATCTCGGCGTAGCGGGGCGTGAGCTCGTCGCGCAGGTGCATCACCTCGCGGTCGAGGGTGATCGACTCCACTGCCCGGTGGGCGTGGAAGAGCAAGGTCACTCCCGGGGTCTCGTAGACGCCCCGGCTCTTCATGCCGATGAAGCGGTTCTCCACGATGTCCACCCGCCCCACGCCGTGGCGGCCGCCGATCTCGTTGGCGCGCTCGAGGAGAGCCACCGGGCCGAGCCGCTCGCCGTCGATGGCCACCGGCACGCCGGCCTCGAAAGCGATGGTGACGCGTTCTGGTTCGTCCGGAGCCGCTTCGGGGTCAACGGTCATCTGGAACATCCCGTCCGGCGGCGAGGCCCAGGGGTCCTCCAGGATGCCGCCTTCGTAGGAGATGTGCATCAGGTTGGCGTCCATCGAGTACTCCGGCCGCGGCGCGGCCGAAAGCGCGATGCCATTCTCCCGGGCGTAGGCCAGCAGATCCGAGCGGCCCTTGAAGCTCCACTCGCGCCAGGGAGCGATGATCTTGATCCCCGGGGCGAGCGCATAGGCCCCCATCTCGAAACGGATCTGGTCGTTGCCCTTGCCGGTGGCGCCGTGGGCGATGGCGTCGGCGCCGTGCCGCTGGGCGGCCTCCACCAACCCCTGCGCGATCACCGGCCGCGCGAGGGAGGTGCCCATCAGGTAATAGCCCTCGTAGAGAGCGTTCGCCTTGAGCGCCGGGAAGATCACGTCGCGAACGAAGGTCTCGCGCAGGTCCGCCACCTCGGCCGTGAGAGCGCCGGTGGCGAGGGCAGCCTGGCGGATGCGCTCCGGGTCCACGTCGCCTTGGCCGAGGTTCGCCGTGTAGGCCACCACCTCGGCGCCGTAAGTCTTGCGAATCCAGTGCAGAATGACGGAGGTATCGAGCCCTCCGGAGTAAGCCAGCACCACTTTCATCTCGGATCCCTTCCCGGCGCGCCGCCGAATCGGGCGCGCGAATCGAACTTCGAGCTTAGCAGGCCCGCGTGCCCCACCCGCTTCGTTCATGTTGCTGCAAGCCGAACCGTGGAAGACTCGCGCCTCATGCGATCCAACCGGGCCCGCTGGCGCCGTCGAGGGGAGTGGCTGGTGCTCTGCCTGGCGACGGTCGCCGCCACCGTCGCCGCCGGCCAGGTGCTCAAGGACCTCTGGATCCGCATCCTGCTCGCGGCCTGCGGTACCGCCCTGGCTCTGCTCGCCCGCCGCTCGCGAGCAGCGAGCACCTGGTACCTGCCGAGCCTCGCGGTGCTGGCGCTCGCCGCCCTGGTGCACACCGCGGGAGGGGACTTCCGGCGCTTCGTCACCTCGGATTGGGTGCGCGGCTGGAACACCTACCACTACTACCTGGGGCCCAAATACTTCGGCGAGGTGGGCTACTTCGACCTCTACCGCGCGAGCCTGGTGGCGGATCAGCAACTCGGCGGCCTCTGGCAGACCGTGCCCAAGGCGCGGGACCAGCACACCTACGCGGTGCTGCCCCGGGAGGCGGCGATCGGCGGCTATCGCCCCGAGGAGCATTTCTCCCCCGCTCGCTGGCAGGAGTTCCAGCAGGACATCCAGGCCCTCGGGCCCACGCTGCCGCTGCGCAAATGGCGCACCGTCTTCCGCGACCGCGGCTACAACGCCACACCCTTCTGGTCGGTGGCCGTGTCGCCGCTCGCCCGGCTGCTGCCGCCCACGTCGCCGGCCGCCTTCAAGCTGCTAACCGCCCTCGACCTGCTGCTCTTGGCGTGGGCGTTCTGGGCGCTCGCCAAGAGCTTCGGACCGGCCACCGCCCTCTGGGTGCTGTTCTTCTTCGCCTTGACGCCCGTCAACCAGGGTCGCCTGGTGGGTGGCATCCTGCAATACGACTGGTTCTCGGCCATGGCTCTCGGCCTCGCCTGGCTCAGCCGGAGGCGAGCCATCCCAGCCGCCCTGGCCCTCGCCTTCGCCTCCCTCGCCCGGGTCTTCCCCGTGTTGCTGGTGTTCTCGGTGCTGCTGCCCGCTGCCTGGAGGGCCTGGCGCCGGCGCCGGCTCGAGCGCCATCTGGTGGTCTTCGCGCTCGGCTTCGGCCTGGCCATGGCTCTGGGCGTGGGGATCGGTTGCCTCTCGCCCCGCGGGCCCGCCGCCTGGGGAGAGTTCGCCGCCAAGATCCGCATCCACACCGCTCAGCACGTTTTCGGCGAGCAGCGGGTGGGCCTGAAACACGCCTTCACCCAGGACCTCGGCGAGCCGAAGCCCAAGACCGAGGTGGCGGCCCGCAAGCAGAACTTCCTCGAGCAGACCGGGCTCTACTGGGGCCTGGCGGGGCTCCTGGTGCTCGGCTGGCTCGCCGCCGTGCTCTTTCGTCGCGAGCGCCAGGCGTGGCTCCTCGGCCTGGTGCCGGTCTATGCCCTGACGGTCGCCTCCCGCTACTACTGGTCCAGCCTCGCCCTGCTCGGAGCCTGGGGCGGCCGGAGGCCCGCAAGCGGCCTCGCTCGCCGCCTCAACCTGGGCCAGAGCCTGCTCCTCCTCGCCTTCTACCTCGCCAGCCTACGCATCCCCGGCGCCTGGGCCCGCTACAACCTGCTCAACTGGCTGATCGCGCTGCTGATGATCCTCTGGCTGGCGGCGAGCCTCTACCGCGATGGGCGGTTGTGGCGGCGGCTGCGCGGTAGCGCCCCCGACAAGGTCAAAACCGCGTAAGCCCCACCCACTCGGGCTCGGCCTTGGGCCGGGCGCTCACTGGGTCGAATTCGACCACGTAGAGGCCGTCGGTGCCGCTCTGGCGTCCTCGGCCGAAGCTCAGGGGGCGCATGACTCCTGTGGGGAAGTCGTAGATCTGGGCCAGGGTTTCCACGAGGCCTTCACGGCGGACGTCCCGGCCCAGGCGCCGCAGGGCTTCCACCGCGAGGCCGGTGGCGGCGTAGGCCTGGCGTAGCAGGGGAAGCGAAGAATCCGGCCCGGGGCCGAGGCCTGCGAGCCGGCGGATGGTTTCGAGAGCCTGGGGATCGAAGTCCGTGGGCCAGTCCGGGAAGCCGGCCAGGAGCCGGCCGCCGAAGTCGGGGCGGGGCCTCGACAGCAGGCCGGCGAAGGAGCGCCCTGGCATCAGCCAGAGCTTGCCGCTGGCAGCCGCACCGAGGAGCTCCTCGGCGTCGCCCGGAGTACCCAGAAAGAGCACGGCCGAAACCTCCGCTCCGAGCCTCGCCAGCAGCAGAGATGGCTCCAACCGGCCCGGCGGGTAGCTCTCGACCTGCGGCGCTTCGCCCTCCAGGCGCTCGGCGACGGCCCTGGCTCGGGCCCGGGCCAGGGGCTCCTCCGGCAGCAGCAGAGCCAGGCGCTCGCCCGGCCGGTGGTGCCCGCGCCACCATTCGGCGAGGCCCTCGAGGACTCCGGCTTCTCCTGGCTGGAGGTAGAAGCAGTAGCGGGCCGCGGAAGCGGCATCCACCGGCTCCCCCGCCGCGAGACCCAGGAGCGGCAGCCGCTCCCCGGCGGCGAGCGCCGTGAGCGCCGCTTCCTCACCCTGAGCCCAGGGAGCGAGCAGGGCGAACGGCTGGTCGTCGGCCACGAACCGCCGCAGCCTCTCCTCGGTCGCCGGCCCGTCTCGAGTCTCGAGGGTCGCCAGGCGGAGTTTCCGGCCGTAGATACCGCCTCCCTGGTTGATGCCCTCGAACAGGCCATCGAACAGCCGCCGCAGCGCCTCCGCGGCATGAGCGTCGGGAGGCAGCACCGTGCCGAAGCTGAGCTCTTGCTCTGCCACTCCCGGGTCGCGCTCGTCGTCCAGCCGCTTCAGGTAGGCGATCAAGTCCGCCGCCACGTCGCGGGGCAGCCGGTAGCGGGGCATCACCGGCGAGAGGCGGTTGCCGGCCGAATCGAGCCCGAGCATCAGGGCCCGCTTCAGGCTGGATTCGTCGTAGGCCGGCCGGGTGCGGCCGTTCGCCGCCTGCACCTCGTAGGGTCGGGTGAGAGCCGACCAGAACACGCTCGGCGGCGCCACCGAGCCTTCCGGCCGGCCGCGGCCATCGTAGCCGTGGCAGCTCTGGCAGGAGAGCGTGGTGGCGGGCACCTCCGCGCCTCCCTCGAGCTGAGCCACCACCTCCGCCCCTCCCGGAGCCTGGCCGTTGAGGTAGAACTGCTTGCCGCGCAACGCCGCGGCCGAGAGCGGCTCGGCTGCCGCCAGAGGAAGCCCGCTCAGCTCGGCCGAGGCAAATGCCAGCAGGGTGGCGAGGACGGCCCTAGCCCGCATCCCGAAGCACCGACTGGAGCACTGCTTCCAGCTCCTCCGCGCTCGCCAGTCCGAAGGCCTTCTTCCACAGGCCCGTTCGCTCATTGCCGACGATCACCAGGTTGCTGTGCCCCTCCGGTTGATCGACGTAGTAGCCGAGCTTGGTGAGCGCGAGGTCCACATTCTCCTTCTTGCCCGAGAGGAACAACCAGCCCGGCCTGGCCTTGAGCTGGGCCGCGTACTCGCGCACCTTGGCCGGGGTGTCGCGGGCCGGATCGACGGTGATCGAGAGCATCAGCACGTCCTTGCCCAGGCGATCGCCGAGCCGGTCCTGCAGGCGCCCGAGGGTGGCCGAGAGCTTCGGGCACACGCCCTCGCAGTGGGTGAAGAAGGGGCTGATCAGCACCACCCGGTTTTCCACCAGGTCGCTCCACAGCCGCTGCTCGTGGCCCTGCTGGTCGATCAGCACGACATCGGTGAAGTAGGCCCGGCCGGCCTCGCGGCGGCGGGCGACGTCCTCGCCGGCAGCTCCGAAGGCCGGTAGCAGTACGAGGATCGCGGCCAGAGCCCAGAACGGAGCGAGCCTGCGAGCGCTCATCGGCCCACCCCTTTCTCGGAGCTCCCGCCTTCGAGCTCGGCCAGGCGGCCGAGGGTGGCCACCACCTCGGCCGGCGGCGTCATGCCGTAGAGGCGCTGCCAGGTGGAGCCCGAGCCCCTGCCCACGAAGAGCAGCGGAGTGTGCGAGCTGGGCGAGCCGGTGGTGACGCCGAAGACGCGCAGAACGCGGTCCACCTGGGGCTTGGCGCCGGTCAAGAGGGTCCAGCCCGCCTCGACGCCGAACTTGTTCCGCCAGGCCTTGAGCCGGGCGGGGGTGTCCACCGTCGGGTCGATGCTGATCGACACCAGCTCGACGTCGCGGCCCAGCCGGTCGCCGAGCTCCCGGGCCAGCTTGGCGAAGTTGGCGCCCATCGGTGGGCAGATGGTGGTGCAGGTGGTGAAAATGAAGTTCACCGCCACCCATTTGCCCCGGGCGAAGCTCGTGAGCTCCACGGAGCGACCGTCCTGGTCGACCAGGGTCACGGCCGGGAGCTCGATCGTCGAGGGCGAAACCTCCACAACCGGCTCGCTCGCGGCTTCGTGATGGCAAGGCATCTCGGCCGCGGACAGGGCGCCGGAGGCGAGATCTGGGAGGCAGAGCAGGGCCAGAAGAACGAGCGAAGAACGACCCGTCGGAGTGAAGAAGGCTCTCGGTCTCATCGCCAGGCCTCATTTCGAAGCGGGAGCCGCTTGGCTTGGCTGCGGCTCGAGGTTGCCCACCACGATCGACCAGGTGGGAGATTCCTGCAGGGCGAGACCCAGGGCTCGGGCTTCGATCTGCAGGGCGTAGATCCCTTCGTCCCGCGGGGTGAAGCGCACTTCGTAGCTGCCGTCGGCGAGCGGCTCGGCCAGGAGTCGGCTCTGCCAGGTGCCGGGCACCTGGAACACCAGCGCCACCACGTCGTGGCGGCCGGCTCGGGCGGTTCCGCTCTCGCGATCGACCAGCCGGAAGCGCACCGCGAGCGGTGTGGCCGGCAGGCTGCGGGCGGCGCCTGGCAGGTACTCCACTCGCACCGCTTGCTTCTTCTCGCGCTCCCGGGCGAGCCGCGGATCCTCGGCGACTTCGAAGCGGAAGCAGTGGTAGGCCCGGGGCTGGTTGAGGAAGAACGCCAGTTCCAGCGTGCCGGCGGGCCCAAGCTCGGCCACCGTGGAGTACACCCCGGGTTGGCGCTCTTTCAGGCTGCGGTCCACCACGGCCGCCGCGCGCGGCTCGTGACCGTAGTTCTGGAAGCTGCCCATGGGGGCGGCCATGCCTTCTTTGTAGAAATAGATCATCCCGTCAGCCGGGTTGGCCACCAGCACCGCCGGCTCGCCCGGAGCCGCCACGATGCCGCGAGCTCGAGCTGGCCGGCTCACCTTGCCGAAGGGCCGCTGGCCGCCGGGAAAGTCCACCACGGCGATCGGCTGGCCCTCCACCCCGGCGCCGGCCAAGGCGATCATCAACACCGTCTCACTGCCGGCGTGGCGAATGTAAGCGAGGGAGTCGCTGAAAGAGAGCTGGTCCGGAGCCTTCTCCGTCTCCCCCTTCTGCACGATGCGGTTGCGAGCGGTGTCGAAGATGTACACCCGATCGTGAGCCTGGGCGAGGGCGAAGCCGAGACGGCCTCCCGGTGCCACTCGCACCTCGCTGAGGTCCGCGGCGTCCTCCATCCGGGCCACCACCTCGAGCCGGCGAGCATCGATCGCGAGGATCTCGCCTCGGCCGGCCAGAGCCAGATACACGGTATCGGCCACCGCCGAATAGGCCAGGGAAACCGGCGGCTCCTCGACCGCCAGGCGGCCCGAGACAGCCAGACTCGCGACGTCGATGGCCACCAGCTGGGAGCGAGCTCGATCCGCCACCAGGAGAGTGCGGTCGTCCTTGCCCAACGCCAGCTCCAGCGGGCCCCCGCCCAGGGCGAAACGGCCCACCACGGCGCGCCTCGCGGTATCGAGAGCCAGGACGCTGCCAGCTCCGCCCGCCTCTCCTTCCACCCCCACCCAGAGGTAGCGGCCATCCTGCTGGAGCAGCAGCTGCATCGGCCGGCCGCCGGTGGCGATCGCCCCCATGGATTTCCACGAGGCGGTCTCGAAAACCGCCACTTTGCCCACGTCCGGCATCGAAACGAAGAGCTGGGTGGCGTCTGGAGTCACCGCCCAATCCTCCCCAGGCGCCTCCAGCGCGAGCTCGGCCAGGAGCTTGCTGCCGCCGTAGCTGAACAAGGGGTCCACCACGGTGATGGAAGGATCGGCATTGAGGCCGAGCACGAAGTAGGCGTTGAGATCGGTTTCCGGCTTCGACAGCAGAGAGCCGGAGAGGAAGGTCTGGATCTTTTCTTTGCAGGCGTCCGCCGCCTCGGCCGCGGGATCCGGAACCCGGTCCAGCCAGGCCGCCGGATAGGAGCCCGAAAGCGGCTCGCCGGTGGTGGCGTCCTTGAGCCGCAAGCGAACCTCGACCGGTGTGCCCTCCTCCAGCTTGCCGCTGGCGCCGAGGGGCAAGAGCTCGGCTTCGGCGGCCAGGCCGTCCTTGACGTAGCGCGGCAGAGCCACAGGGGCTGTTGCCGAAGCGGCCAGGAGGGCGGGAAAAAGGGCCCCGACCGGGGCGACGGCCTCGGCCGGGGCGGCAAGGAGCGACAGAGCGAAGGCGGAGGAGACGAGCAAGAAACCCGCGCCTCGGCCCAGCCGCTCCACCCATGGGAAATGGCAAGAGAACGAAGTGGACATGGCAATCGCCTCTTCTCGCTACTGAACGTTGAACAACCCCCACATCCCTTCGTCGATCGACCACGGGACGTAGGTCTTGTACAGGTGCTCCTGAGAGATCCCGAACAGTCCGCCGCAGGCGTCGAAGAGCAGATCCGCCTTGCGGCCCGCGCTCATCGAGGGCTGGGAGCCGGCCCAGTTCGACCTGGCGTTGAAGCCCAGCACCGTCGAGTTGGCCAGGCAGGCCTCCTCCTGGAAGATGTGGCCGGTGACCTCGAAAACCTGGTTCTGGGTATCGCCCGCGGCGTGGATCACCCGGAACCGGGCCGGGGTGCCGTGGACGGCGGAAACGATCGGAGTCTGCGGCCGCGCGCCCACGAAGCTGTCGCGGAAGATGTCGGCGAAACCGGTGAACGTGCGCGTGAACTCCACCTGCGTTTCGGGCGCCCAGCCGGCTCGGAACCAGATCGGCTCCGCCCGGTAGTTGAAGCCGCCCTGCCCGCTCTCGGTGGCGTCCTTGGAGACCGCCAGATTGGGCACCGGAGTGCCGTCCGAGTAGCGCTGGTTGACGTCGTCCTGGTAGAAGGCCACGAACTCACGGAAGGAGCCCGAAGGCGTAGTGACCTGCGCCTGGGCGTGGCTGACCACCGACAGGCCCGTCTGGACATCGGTGACGGTGGCGTCCAGCCAGCTCGAGCTCAGCGGCTCGACGATCAGGGCGCCGATCGCCCCCTTGTTGGAGTGCTTGATGGGATCGGACGAGGAAAGCGGCACCGCCCCGAACTCCACGGGCTGGAAGTTGGCGTTGCCCAGCGAGTCGTAGCTCACCGTGCCGGTGTACCAGTGGTAGGTCACCGTCTGCGAGGGCGCCACGGTCTGCTTGTAGTTGAAGAAGGTGGCGCGGTTGCGACCCACGTTGGTGCCGTCCGAGAGGCGCACGTCGTAGGCCACCAGCTGCGGATGCAGGCCGACGTCCATCGAGGGATCGACCTCGTTCTGGTTGAAACCTTCGACGATCATCGGCACGCCGGCCCAGCCGTCCAGGTCGGCGTAGTCGACCGGCGAATGGATACCGATCGAGTTGTAGAGGCTCACCTCCACGCACTCGCCCGGCAGGGCACGCAGCACCAGGGGCTCGATGTTGCGACCCGGCAGGATATGGCCGGTGACCGGATCCCAGTCCTGGCGCAGCAAGAAGAGGATCGCCGTCGGATCGTGCAGCGGACCCTGCTTGGTGTCGGTGATCACCCACGGGCTGCCGCTGTCGCATTCGAGGCCGGAAGCGTGCTGGTACTTGTAGACCACGTCCTTTCTCGAGTTGTAGACCAAGGTGCCCTGAGGCAGGGCTTCCTGCGCCCACACCGCCACCACGTCGTAGTGGCGCAGCGGAGCTCCACGCGGGCAGAGCACCGGCTTGGTGATGGTGGCAGTGGCCGCTTCGGTCGCCAGCTCGAAGGAGCCGTCGGCTCGGCGAGCGCTAGCCGACGTATCGCCGGTGTCCTGAGGCCGGGTGAGGGTTACCGGGCGGAAGGTGGTGGCATCGTCGGTGGCCACCAGGGCATCGGGGTTGGCGTTGATCGGCGTCAGGTCGGTGGTCGCGCCGCGGTAGAGGCGGATCAGCCCCCAGACGCCGTTCCACTGGAAGTCGACGCTGTTCGACGGCTTGTAGAGGAAGTCCGCCGACTCGCCGATGCCGAGGCTCGGCATGCGACCCAGCTCGAAGTCGAAATACTCGGAGATCCCGGCCATCTGCGAGGAGCGGAAGCCGGAATCCGGTTCGTTTGGCTCGAACAGCCAATGCGCGCCGTGGATCGCCTGGGTGTGCTCTTCTTCGTGAGCTCCCACCAGGGTCCGCACCTTGACTCGATCGCCCTCGTGGACTCGCATCAAGGGCGTGAAGGGATCACCCGGGAAGAGGCCGGTCGTCAGCGGCGGATAAGGCACCAACGGGTTCGGAGCCAGGTCGTTGAGCAAGGCGATCGAGCGGTCGGTGCGGGTCTCGTAGATGAACGAGAGATCTCCCGCCTCGGTGGGGTTTTGCAGGTTCTGGCCGTCGAGCTTCGCCCTGAGGGCGATCGATTCGTTGCGGTAGTTCACCACCCCGGTACCCGGGTCGGCGGCCGAGAAGGCCTCCGGGCAGGGCAATCCGCGGGTGGCCGCGAGGCCGGTGGCCGGCACCACGGTGCCGTCCGGATCGCAGAGGTTGATCGGGCACTGCTGTGCCTTGTCGTAGAGGGTGGGCGGGGGCAGCTCCTCGCGGTTCGGCGGGTTCACGGCCGCCACGTTGTCGAAGAAGCCCAGGCGCGTGTCGGGGCAGGAAAGCTGCAGCGATCCGGCCGACAGCGGCCCGAACTGGTTGGGCTCGTAGGCGTGCTGGAAGTCGGCGAACTCGAGCAGGAACTCCCGGAAGCTGTCCGGCCCTTCGATCCGCGCCTGCCAGGAAGTGGGGCCGCCGTCCGAAGTGCGGGTGCCGAGGGGCACGTTGGTCTCGTTGTGGAACCAGCTGCTGCCTTCCTTTTCGATCACCAGGCCGGCGTAGAGGCCCACTTGCTGGTGGGTCGACGGCCCAAAGTGATCGTGCGTGAAGACCGTGTGCAGGGTGCGGTCGACGTTGTTGTTGTCGCGCACCGGGTCGGCCCACCAGCGCTGCACCGAGGTGCGGGCGCCCAGCCAGTCATCCACGCCGTCGCAGTCGGCGTCGATGCCGCGGGGCGTGAAGTAGGGATGGGCCACCGCCACCGGGCAGGCGTCGGTGCCGTCGCGGGGATCGCCGCCGGTCACCCCGCCCAGGCAGGAGTTGAAGGCCCGGATCGCCCGGATGCGCTCTTGCACTTCCTCGGCGCTCATGGTGCCGTCTTCGTAGTTGAAGCCGTTGCCACCGCCGTCGGAGGCGAGCACGTCGAATTTCACCAGGTGGATGTGCTGGCCGATGATGTCGGTCGGAGTGCGCACCTCGAAGTCGTCCAGCAGGTATTCGTTGGGCGTCAGGTTGGTGAGCTGGAACTCGATGCACTCGCGGCTGTTGGCGCGGAAGAAGAAGGGCTCCGGCGGCCTGCGGGCATAGAGGGTGGGCACCACGTCGTCCCACAGCGTGATCAGCCTCTGCTGCGGGAAGTGCCAGCCGACCTTGTTGAACACCATGTCCATCTGGATGTCCGCCGCCTTGTAGGTGCGGGGCGGCAGCAGAGCTCCGTCGGCCGCGTTGCAGGGGTCGGCGAACGGCGCCCCCCGGATCCTCGGCAGGCCGTTCGTCTTGAACAGGCCGAGCACGCCCGAATCAGGCTTGGGCGTGTTGTAGCTCGCGACCTCGTGGAAGGCCATGGCCACCTTCTCGATCTTGGTACCCAGCTCGTTCAAGAAGCTGGCCTGCGCGGTGAGCAGGTCCTTGGCCATCGAGAGACGGTTCTGTTCGGACGCCGCCGTGCCGCCGACGATCACATGGCGGCCCAGGCCGCCGTTGTCGATCAGGTCGAGAGGCGGCGAGGGCGGGCGGTGGCCGCCCTTGCCCGGCACGAAGAAGGGGTAGCCCGGGCTGGTGGCGGGAGTGGCGGCGAAGTAGATGTCGCCGTTGCGCAGCTGAACCGGCCCAGGGGCGGGCGCCATCGGCAGGCCCGGTAGCGGCACCAGAGCTGGAATCGGCGTGCCGTAGCGGATCTCGCCGTCCGGCAAGGCTCGGGTGATCGTGGTGACGTTGCCGTTCGCGTCCCCGAGCCACGCCGGCCGGCCCTTGTCGTCGAGCACTGTGCCGGTCTCGAGCACGTCGTGCACCCGCCACAGGGACCACATCCCCTGCGCGAAGTGGGGGTAGAAGTGGCAGTGGAAGATGGAATCCCCCACCGTCTTCGGGCGGTTGCCGCTGCCGCCGTAGGCGATTTCGTAGGTAAAGGCGCTGCCCTGACCGATCGCCTGGCTGTCGTGGTACGCCGACTGATCGCTGTTCGGCGTGTGCAGCCATTGGTGCGCGTGCAGGTGGAAGATGTGGTGGTCTTCGACACCCGCGTGCAGGTTGCGGAACTTCACGTTGTCGTTCAGGTAGCTGTGGTAGACGTTCGAGGGGTCGTCCGGATAGAGCGCCTTGGTGGCCTTCGGGCCCGGCTGCGGCACGCAGTTGACGCCGTCCTTGAGCTGCTGGACGGTGCAGGGGAAGTTCGCCGGGACATCCACCACCATCGCCGGGTCGCCCACCGCCCAGGAAGTGAGGAAGAACTCCTCGTACTTGCACTCGACGCAATTCCACATCGGACCCACGCCGATCCGGTTGGCCAGCACCTCGGCGCCGGCGCCGCCGGTGCCGTAGTTGATGGCGAAGGCGTCGCGCGCGCTGTGGAGGGTGTGCTGGAGCAGCCGATCCTGGAAGTGGGGAAAGGCCTGCACCGCCTGGATCTCGTCGTGGAAGATGATGGTGAATTCCCGGTAGGGCTCCAGTCGGTCGACGTAGATGTTGTTCGGCGTGTTGGGATAGGAGTTGACCGGCAGGAAGCCGTGATCGGGCCCGGTGATGATCGCCGTGAGGTCGGAGTAGAGGATCTCCAGGCCCCCTGTCGAGGTGGCCTGCAGCATCTTCAACACCGGCGTGCCGGCGGCGAAGCAGTATTCGTTGCCCGCCGGGTAGGTAGCGTTGTAGTTGATCAGCGGATAAGCCGCGCTGCCGGGGTAGCCGTTGGTGATCGCGCGCGCCAGGTCCCGCTGGGTCACCTGGCTGCGGTACCACTCGGTATTCGTCGGCTGCACGTTCACCGCGCCGAAGAGACCGTCCGCGATCGAGCCGCCATCGCCGCCCCCGCCCACCATGGCACCGCCGCTGTACATCAAGTAGGTACCTTCGGCGCGGGCGAAGAGCTGGTAGTAGGTGGTCTGGCCCGGGGCCACCACACCTCCCGTGGCGTTCAGGCCCACGTTCAGACCGCCGTCGGCGACCGAGCTCACGTACTCGAGACCCTGGACGTGGATCGAGGCCATCCGGGTGGCCGGCTGTTCGTCGTCCACCGGCGCATTGGCCAGGAGGTTGGTGAACTTGATGGTCAGGCAATCGCCCACGTTCATGCGCAGCACCAGCGGCCGGGGCCGCTTGTCCTTGCGCAGCTTGACCTGCCCGGCCACCAACGGCAGCCGGCGCGAGGCGCAGTTGAGCTCGTCCTGGCCGACGTTGACCACGTCGCGCTCGAGGGCGTACATCATGCCCTGGGGCTCGAAGGCGCCCAGGCGATTCCAGAAGAAGACCTGGTCCAGAGCCACCACCGAGGCAGTGAGCTGGCGCTGGCAGTTGGAGGCAAAGGCGGCCGAGCCCGAGGCTTCCAAGCTGGCGAACCCGTCCGCTTGGGCAGCCACCGGCGCGGCCGCCCCGAGGCCGGCAGTCGCCGCCACCAGCAGCGCCAGGCCGAGCTGAAGGTATCTGGTTCTCATCGTCGCTCCTCTTGGGGATGGGAAGTTGTTCGGATGCCTGCCGGAGTCGAGAGCCCGGGCGGCCCGCGACCGGCCTTCGCGTCACCCGAGAGGGGCGTCCGCCGACCTCCGAACCACTCGACTGAGGAACTCATGGAGCCGAGTATCCAGATGGCCTCCTGTCAAGAACATTAAAAGGGCATAGGTGTCCAGGGACATTTGTCGGCTGTTCTCTGACGACCGGCGGGGACTCGCGCCGCCCCTGCGCCTGCCCACGGCCGCTTCCTCCGGCCGGGTCTTGGCTCTACAATGGGAATCGTTCACCCAAGCAGAGGCCAGCCGGATGAGGATTCTGGTCGTCGAGGACAACGAGGCCTTGGCTCGAGCCATCCTGGAGCTCTTGGAAGGCGAGAACTACGCCGTGGACCGAGCCGCGGACGGGGTCTCGGCCGCCGAGATGGCGGACGTCAACAGCTACGACCTGATCGTGCTCGACTGGTCGATCCCGCCGCCGAGCGGCATCGAGCTCTTGACCCTCTGGCGCCAGAGCGGCAAAGAAACACCGGTCCTGATGCTCACCGGCAAGAGCGAGCTCGACGACATGATCTCCGGGCTCGACCACGGTGCCGACGACTACCTCACCAAGCCCTTCCGCTTCCCCGAGCTCCTGGCCCGGGTGCGCTCCCTGCTACGCCGCCAGCATCGGCAGCTGCTCACCCAGCTGGCCGCCGGCGACGTGGTGATGGACCGCGCCAAGCGCACCGTGGAAGTGGCCGGCAAGCCGGTGACCTTGAGGCCGAAGGAGTTCGCGGTACTCGAGTATCTCTTGAGCCGGGTGGACGAGGTGGTATCGAAGAGCGAGCTCGTGGAGCACGTCTGGGACGATTCTTTCGACTCCTTCAGCAATGTGGTGGACGTCACCGTGCATCGGGTGCGTCAGAAAATCGACGGCGAAGCCGACGCTCCGCTGCTTGAAACCCTCAAGGGCGTCGGCTACCGGCTCAAGAGGCAGCGCCCGGACCTGAACTAGCAGCTCAACTTGGCAAGAGCGAACGCAGCCCGAGAAGCGAGGAGAGGTTGTGCTGCACGTAGTCGATGCGCACTTCCCACACCGTGAGGCTGCGACGGAAACCGCCCAGGGAGCGGTCCGGCCTGGGTAGGTAGAGCACGTTCTCCGGCCGCAGCTGGGTGCGCAGCTGGAAGGCCGCCATGGCGACGAGCGCCTTGCGATAGGCCTCGCTCGGCAGGTGCCGGCGCTCGGCCAGCCGCACCATGGCCACCAGCGCCTCGCCGCGGGTGGCGGTGGGGGTGGAACGAGGCGGATCGTAGAAGCCCCCGCGCCAATCCGGCTGGGGTGCTTTCTCCGCCCATTGCGCCTCGAGAATCGACTGGGCGATCTTCTGCGCCTGCTCGAGGTAGAGCCGCTCGCCGGTGCGCTCCTCGAGCTCGTTCAAGCCGATCAAGAGCCAGTGGTCGTGGGGCAGGTCCGAGATCGCCTTGCCGGCATCGCGCACCTGGATCAGCCAATCGGCGCCCTTGCGGGCCGTGGCGAGCCAGAGCGGGTTGCCGTCCAGCTGATGGAGCCGCGTCAGCGCGAGAATCGCTTCGCCGGGGTAGTAGATCGAGTCGAAGTCGTGCGGGTCGGGCGCGCCGAAGAAATGCTTGGAGCGGAAGTGCCCGTCCGGGTCTTGTTGGGCAACCAGGAAACGCCCGAGCGGCGCCAGCTTCTCGCGGTAGGCCGAGGGCCCCGCCACCTCCTCGTGGCGAAGCATCGCGAGCAGGGCGAGGGCCGCCCCGCCGAGCTTGGCCTCGCTGTCCTCCGCCAGCGCCAGAACGGGTGGCTCGCCTGCCTTCGCGTCGATCGGTCGGATATCTCGCGCCAGGGCCGCGAGCCCCTTCTCGCCGGCTTCGAGGTAGGCCCGCTCCTCTGTGGCCTTGAAGAGCTCGAACAGGGCGTAGCAAGTGCCGGCGTGGCGCAGCTGGTTGCTCTTGCTGGGCACACTGTCACTCTGGGGCTCGTAGAGGTAGTCGAACTGGCCGTCGGGGCTCTGGTGGCGCACCAGATAGTCGCCGCCCGTCCGGGCTGCCGTGAGCAACGAGGCCGGGGTGATTGCCGGCTCGAGCGTGTTGCCGCGGTAGAGCGCCAGAGGCGCGCCATCCGGCCCCTCGGCCAGGCTCTCGAAGTGGGCCCGGCGCAGCTTCTCGCCGCTCTTGCCCGGGTTGCCGGGAATCTCACGCTGCTTCCGGGCGCTCGAGGCGAAGAGCTGGCGCAGGCGCGGGCCGTGGAGGTCGCCGTCCTTGTCCACCAGGCGGTTGGCCACGATCTCTTCGGGCAGCAGCCAGAGGTCCGGCTTGGGCAGCCAGAGGCCGTCCGGCCCGGCCTCGAGTCTGGACTTGCCGTGACTGTCGAACTCCTCTTCCGGCAGGAGCTCCGAGAGCACGTCGATCTTCAGCCGAGCCCCGGCTCGCTCCTCGGCACGGAGCAGCGCGCTCGCCTCCCCCACCGCCGCCTCGAGGGCCGCCGCCAGGCTGCCGGCCCTTCCCACACCCACCGCCGCCGGCGAACTCGGCCGCGACAACGAGACCATCACCAGCCGAGCTCCGCCCGGCTCTGGCTCGGCCACGGGAGCCACTTTGCCCCCGCTCAGGCGGGCCCGAGCCGCCGCCAGCAGCTGGCTCCGCAGCTCCGGGGTGAGGCTCAGCCCCTCGGGCTCGTCCGAGGAGCTCACCCGCACCTTCAGGGCCTTGGGCTTTTTCGCATGCTCCGCCCCCGGCTCGGCCTCCACCGGCGCCAACCGGCGGGCGAGGAGGAAGGCCATGGTGAGGAGGAGAAGAAGAAGGGCGAAACGAATCAAGACCCCGCGGCTCATGGGCCTATTCTCTCTCAACACCCCCAGCCGGCAACCTCGAAGAACGGGGAGCCGAGCCACGAGGAGCGGAGCCACCCCAAAAGGGTCGAGGGTGAGCACCGCAGCGGGCTGGCTCTCCGTTCGGCCGGCCCTCTGCAGGCTCTCGATTTGGTGTTTGGGCCGATCTATGAGACCATCACTCCCGTTCCTGCCGGGCCTGCCCGGTGCGAATCCGAGAAGCGGGCCCCTTCGGCCCTACGGCGGTCTCCCCGGCAAGCCCCCCGTTTTCTTACCCCGAACCATTTCGCCGGCCCATTCGAACCTGCGCTTCGCGCCCTTTCCGGCCGCAAGCCTGGTCCGAGAAAGCTCCAGGTCTCTTGATGTCTTTCGCCTCGTTGAAGCTCGACTCCCGACTCCTCGCCGCCCTCAATGATCTCGGCTTCGAACAGCCGACCCCGATCCAGAAAGACGCCGTTCCTCCGGCCCTCGCCGGCCGCGACGTCCTCGCCTGCGCCATGACCGGCAGCGGCAAGACCGCCGCCTTCCTGTTGCCCATCCTCGAGCGGCTGCTCAAACTCCCCCGCGGCAAGACCCGCGTCCTCGTGCTCACGCCCACCCGCGAGCTCGCCGCTCAGGTCGAAGAGAGCTGCCGCCAGCTTGCCGGCCATACCCAGCTCAAGAGCGCTGCCATCTACGGCGGCGTCAGCATGGGTCCGCAGATCGCCGCTTTCAAGCGCAACGTCGACGTGCTCGTCGCTACCCCCGGCCGCCTCCTCGACCACTGCCAGAACCCCTACGCGCGGCTCGACGACATCGACACCCTCGTCCTCGACGAAGCCGATCGCATGCTCGACATGGGCTTCCTGCCGGACATCCGCCGCGTGCTCTCCCTGCTGCCCAAGGCCGCCCGCCAGACCTTCTTCTTCTCCGCCACCCTGCCGCGGGAGATCGTCAGCCTCGCCCAGGAGCTGCTGCGCAACCCGGTTCCCGTCAACGTCGAGCGCAAAGCCGCCCCGGCCACCGGCATCACCCAGGCCGTCTACCCCGTGCGCGAGGACCTCAAGTCCTTTCTGCTCCTCGAGCTGCTCAAGAACCCCGAGATCAAGAGCGCCCTGGTCTTCACCCGCACCAAGCACCGAGCCAACCGCCTGGCCGAGTTCCTGAGCCGCCACGGCGTCGCCTGCGATCGCATCCACGGCAACCGCTCCCAGGCCCAGCGCACCCTCGCCCTCGCCCGCTTCAAAGAGGGCAAGGACCGCGTTCTCGTGGCCACCGACATCGCCGCCCGCGGCATCGACGTCGAGGGCCTGTCCCACGTCATCAACCTCGACGTCCCCGGCGCCCCCGAGGACTACATCCACCGCGTCGGCCGCACCGCCCGCGCCGGCCTGGTGGGCGATGCCCTCACCCTGGTCTCCGACGCCGAGATGAACGACTGGAACGCGATCGAGCGCACCCTCGGCCAGCGCGTGCCGCGACGCACCGTGCCCAGCTTCGACTACCAGCACAAGCCGGCCGAGAAGCTCGAAGTTCCCATCGGCGAGAGGATCGCCCAGATCCGGGCGCGCAAGTCCGAAGAGCGGGCCCGCGCCCGGCAGAAGCTCGAGGCCAAAGCCCAGCGCGAAGCCGATGAGACCGCCCGGCGCGACGCCCGGCCCGCGAAACCCTCGCGGGAACAGCGCCCCCTCCGCCCTGCCGGACCGGCGGCCCGCTCAGCCTGATCGACACGGTCGGACTCGATACTTTCGTCAAGGAATGCGACCGCATGGCGCAGGCCTACGGTCCCCGATTCGCACCGCCGCAGATTCTCCGCGACATGGCCGAAAGGGATGAGACCTTCTACGGCAACTTCGCCGCGCGGAAGGCGGCGTAGAGCAATTCCTCGTCAGTCGAGCGTCTGTCGGAAGCGCCGCAGGGCGACGACGGTCAGCACGACGAGGATCGCAAGGAGCGGCCACAG